>DATGEH010000156.1:0-6378 GCA_035310325.1 Gaiellaceae bacterium | reverse complement strand
GCGTAGCCCTCATGCTTCCACTCCGGGTTCTCCCAGCCGAGCGTCGAGAACGGGACGATCCCGGCGTCGAGCCAGACGTCGCCGACCTCCTTCACCCGCTCGACGGCCTCGCCGCACTGCTCGCAGCGCACGGGGACGTGGTCGATCCACGGCCGGCGCAGCTCCTCGAGCTGTTCGAGGCCGCCGAGCGCGCGCTCCTCGAGCTCGGCACGTGAGCCGATCACGTTCAGATGCCCGCAGCGGCACGGATAGAACGGCAGCGGCAGCCCGTAATAGCGGCGGCGCGAGATGTTCCAGTCGCCCATGTTGCGCAGCCAGTCGTCCATGCGCTTGCCCATGTACGCGGGGGTCCACTCGACCGTCGCGTTCGCGTCGAGCAGCGGCTGACGCAACTCGTCGACGGAGATGATCCAGTCCTCGGCGATGCGGAAGATCAGCGGCGTGTCGCAACGCCAGCAGTGCGGGTAGCGGTGCTCGTAGGTGTCGGCGGCGACGAGCAGCCCGCGCTCGCCGAGGTTGCCGACGATCTGGTCTGCCGCCTCGACCGTCGAGAGGCCGTGCAGCCAGCCGTAGTTGTCGTAGAAGCGCCCCGACTCGTCGACGGGCGAGAGCACGGGTAGGCCTTCGCGCTTGCCGAGCTCGAAGTCCTCCGTGCCGGCGCCGGTCGCGATGTGGACGAGCCCGGTTCCCTCTTCGAGCGAGACCTCGTCCCACGCAACGACGCGATGGTCGACCGCCGCTCCGGGCTCGAGGTTGTCGAACGGGCCGCGGTACCGCCAGCCGACGAGCTCGGATCCGGTCAGCCGCTCCGCGAACTTTTCGTCGGGATAGCGCGCGACGGCGACCCATTCGTCGTTGGCGCGGCGGCCGTACTCGGCGTCGGGCTTCACCGCCACCGCGACGTTCGCCGGCAGCGTCCACGGCGTCGTCGTCCAGATGACGAGCGACTCGCGCTCGCGCTCCAGCAGCGGGAAACGGACGAAGAGCGACGGGTCGAGCTTGTCCTGGTAGACGCCCGACTGCGAGAGCTCGTGTTGCGAGACCGACGTTCCGCAGCGGGGGCACCACTCGGTCGACCGCGGCCCGGTCGCGAGCCAGCCGCGCTCGTGCACCGACTTCAACATCCGCCACACGTATTCGATGTTCGTGTCGCTGAACGTGTAGTAGTCGGCGCCCCAGTCCATCCACTGACCGAGGCGCTTGCATCCGTTCGTGAGCTCCGTTGCCGACCAGATGACGTACTCGCGGCACTTGCGCGCGAACTCCTCGAGGCCGTACTCCTCGATCTCCCGCTTCGAGTTGATGCCGAGCTGGCGCTCGACGCCGACCTCGATCCAGAGCCCCTGGCAGTCGAAGCCGTTCTGGTAGCGCTGGTCGAAGCCGCGCAGCCCCTTGTAGCGCTGGAATACGTCCTTGAGCGTCCTACCCCAGGCGGTGTGGACGCCGAGGGTCTTGTTCGCCGTCACCGGCCCGTCGATGAAGGAGAACGAGGGGCCTCCTCGGTTCTGCGCGCGCAGCTTCTCGAAGGTGCCCTCCGCCTCCCAGGCCGCCAGTACCGCGGCTTCCAGAGCGGGATGGTCGGGTACCGTCGGGAGGGCTTGGAAGACTTGCTTCTCGCTCATCGGGAAGCGAAGTGTACGGAGCGACGTTCTAGCTCTAGGAACACCGGAAACGAAAGGAACCAATGGCAACCACCGTGACCGATGCGACGTTCGAGAGCGAAGTGCTCAAGAGCGACGGGCTCGTGCTCGTCGATTTCTGGGCCGAGTGGTGTGGCCCGTGCCACGCCGTCTCGCCGGTGCTCGAGCGCATCGCCGAGGAGCGCGACCTGAAGCTCGTCAAGGTGAACATCGACGAGAACCAGGACCTCGCCCTCAAGTACGGGATCCAGTCGATCCCGAACATGCTCCTCTTCGAGAACGGGCAGCCGAAGGCGTCCGCGATCGGCGCCATGCCGAAGGGGATGCTCGAGAAGCAGCTCGGGCTCGAAGCGGCCTAGCGGCGGAATCCATGGGCGAGGGCGGCGGCCGCCGCCCTCAGCCTTTGCCCTCGAACCTACCCCTCGTCTGTCTCGAGGAAGCTCAGGAACGCCGCGTGCTTGGCGAGAAAGTCTTCGATCTCGGCGACGCCGGCTCCGGCCCAGTCCTCGAGCCACGTCTCGGCGAGGTCGTCCTCGATGCGATGGAGCCCGCGTTCGCTCACTGCTCGCCATGATCGGCGCGGTTCGGTCGATTGCCTATGGGCCGATCGGCTCAACTTGCGGTTCCGGGGGACCCACCTGCTCTGCCCACGCGGCGAGGAGCCGCGGATGGTGCGCGAATTGGAACTCGTCTGCCGCGGGTAGCCCGTCGGCGGCGAACCACTGGAGCTCGGCGACGTCATCGGCCGGGCGGGCGTCGCCGACGGCCGAGACGAGCCAGGTGAGCCCGAGCACGTAACGGTTGAAGTACGGCTCGACGAAGACGCCGAGATACTCGACCGGCTCGATCTCGAGCCCCGTCTCCTCGAACAGCTCGCGCCGGAGCCCGGCTACGGGGTCCTCGCCCTCGTCGAGAAAGCCGCCGGGTAGATCCCACCTTCCTTTGCCGGGATCCCGATCCCGGCGTACGAGCAGCACGCGTCCGGCGCGGACGACGAGCGCCTGCACCGCGGGCGCCGAGTTTGCGTACGAAACGAAACCACAGGCGTCGCATACGGCCTCCGCACCGTCGTTTCGCAGCGAAGATCCGCACCGTGGACAGAACCGCCAACCGTCCAGCTGCCCCATTCGGCCACTATAGGAACGGCCCATGCCTCGCTCCTCCGCCACGTCGCACGAGCTCGCGCGCATCGAGCTGCTCGCCGGCCTTCCCGGGCAGACGCTCGCCGATCTCGGCAAACGGATGGTGCGGCGCGAGGTCGCGCCGGGGACCGTGCTCGTCCGCGAGGGCGAGCCGGGCGAGGAGTTCTTCGTCGTCTTCGCAGGCATGCTCGCCGTGAGCCAGCGCGACCGCGGCAACCAGGGCGTCCTCCGCCCCGGCGACTACTTCGGCGAGGTCGCGCTCGCGATGAACGTGCCGCGCACGGCGACCGTCACCGCGATCACGCCCGCCGTCGTCGCGAGCTGCGACCGCGCGACGTTCGACGAGTACCTACGCTCGCTCTTCGCCGAGGACTGAGTCGTTGAAGGCGGGCCACGCCGCCTTCGCCCAGTCGCCGAACTCGCGGTCGGTGAGCACGCCGCGCGCGAGGCCGGCGTCGGGATCGACCCAGAGGAACGTGCCCGCCGCGCCGAAGTGACCGAACGTGCGCGGCGAGTTGCGCGACCCCGTCCAGTGCGGCGACTTCGCGTCGCGCAGCTCGAACGCCAGCCCCCAGTCGTTCGGGTCCATCCTCCCCCAGCTCGGAAGCACCCCGACGAGGCCGGGGAACTGCACCGCCGTCGCCTCGGCGAGGGTCTCCGGCGCGACGAGCGTCGGCGCGAGCAGCTCGCGGCCAAGCGCGAGCAGGTCGCCGATCGGTCCGCGGTAGCCCCACGCCGGCGAGCCGTGCAACGCGCCCGCGAAGCCGAGCGGCGTGGCGACCGCGTGCTGGAGATAGTCGGCGAACGGCATGCCCGCGTGCCCGGCGACGAGCTCCGCCGCAAGCTCGATGCCGACGTTCGAGTAGATCCGCCGCCGCCCCGGCGGCGCGAGCGGCGGACCCGCTTCCGGAGGCAGACCCGCTTCCGGGGGCAGACCCGACGCGTGCGCGAGCAGGTGGCGCAGCGTCGACCCCTCGGGGCCGGCCGGCTCGTCGAGGTCGGCCGTTCCCTCCTCGAGCGCGACGAGGACTGCGAGACCGGTGACGAGCTTCGTCACCGACGCCCAGCGCAGCTCGACGTCGCGCGGGCCGTGCACGTCCACCTCCACGTCCGCGCGCGTGACGCCGGCGACCGCGGTGCGCGCGCCCCACTCGTCGATCGTCCGCAGCGCGTCCACCGCAGGGGATACTAGGTCGATGCAGCGCCGCGTCATCTCGTCCGGCTCGTCGTTCGAGCAGCGGTATGGCTACAGCCGCGCCGTCGTGACCGGCTCGCACGTCTACGTCGCGGGCACGGTGCCGATCATGCCCGGCGACGCCGATCCGCCCACGGACGCCTACGCACAGATGCTTCGCTGTCTCGAGATCGTGGAGAAAGCGCTCGCCGAAGCGGGCGCGAGCTTCGAGAACGTCGTGCGCACGCGCGTCTACATGACCGACGCGGCCCTCACAGACGACGTGATGCGCGCGCACGGCGAGGCTTTCGCAAGCGTCCGCCCGGCGTGCACGGGCGTCGTGTGCGGCCTCCTCGATCCCCGCTGGCTCGTCGAGCTCGAGGTCGAAGCCGTCCTGGAGTGAGGCTCGGCGTTCTCACGGGCCTGTACGTCGCCGTCGTCTGCTCGGCGCAGATCGGCGCGAACAAGATCGTGCGGCTCCCGATCGTCCACCTCGACGCGCCGGGCGGCGTCTATTCGATCGGCGTCGCGCTCGCGCTCGTGCAGGTCGCGCACCATTCGGGGGCGACGCGCCGCGAGGGAGCGCTCAACGCCCAGCTGATGATCGCCGCCGGCTTCGTCGGCGCGGCGCTCCTCGCCGGATACATCGCGATCGTCGTCCATTCGCATCCCGCGTTCCCCGGCCAGGAGTTCGACAAGGCGGTCGGCTCGACCTGGCGGATCGTCGGCGCGAGCCTCGCCGCATTCATCGTCTCGGAGACGGTCGACAACCTCGTCGGCGCTCCGCTCCGCGGCCGGGTGCACGACGCGGTGCGCGTCGTCGTCTCGAGCGCCGCGAGCGCGCCGCTCGACAGCGTCGTCTTCCTGGGAATCGCGTTCGGTTCGCTGCACTTCTTCGAGGGTCAGCTCGTCGGGAAGATCGCGTCGTCCGTGCTCATCGGGATTCCGCTCGTCCTCGTTGCCCGGAGGACTATCGTCCGCACATGAGCGAGGCTTTTCCGCCGTCGATCAGCGGCAAGGGCAGCCGCTTTGCGAAGGGCGGCAGCGTGCTCGACCATGCGTTCGGCAAGAGCGACGCGTACACGCTCGGCGTCGAGGAGGAGTACATGCTCCTCGACCCGGAGACGTTCGACCTCGTCCAGCACATCGACACGGTGCTCGCCGCCGTCAGCGGTCATGAGCTCGAGCCGCGCATCAACGCGGAGCTCATGCAATCGGTGCTCGAGGTCGCGACGCCCGTCTGCCACACGGCGGCCGACGTCGAGGTGCAACTACGCAAGCTGCGATCGTACGTGTGCGAGGTCGCGCGTGGGCAGTCGCTGCGCGTCGGTTCGGCGGGAACGCACCCGTTCTCCCTGTTCGAGCGCCAGCGGATCACGGCGAAGGACCGCTACCACGCGCTCGTCGACCAGATGCAGTACATCGCGCGGCGCGAGCTCATCTTCGGATTGCACGTGCACGTCGCGGTCGACGGTGCCGAGAAGGCGATTCAGGTCGTCAACGGGCTCATCGGCCATCTTGCCGAGCTCGTCGCCCTCTCCGCGAGCTCGCCGTTCTGGCGCGGCGAGCCGACGGGGCTGTGCTTGTCGCGGCACATGGTGTTCGCCGCGTTCCCGCGGTCCGGCCCGCCGCCGCGCTTCGCCGACTACGCCGACTACGCGGAGGTCGTGGGCCAGCTCGAGCGCACCGGCTGCATCGCCGACTACACGCACATCTGGTGGGACATCCGCCTCCACCCGCGACTCGGGACGATCGAGATCCGCATCTGCGATGCGGTCACGCGTCTGGAGGACGTCGTCGCGATCGCTGCGTACTGCCAGGCGCTCGTCAAGCACTACAGCGAGCAATACGACGCCGGCGAGGAGATCCCGTCGTACCACCGCATCCTCACGACCGAGAACAAGTGGCTCGCCGCGCGCTACGGGCTCGAGGCACCGGTGATGGACCTCGTCACCGGCAAGCGCAACCGCGCGTCCGTCACGCATGGCATCCGCCGGACGCTCAAGCTCATCGAGCCGCACGCGCGTGAGCTCGGGTCCGAGGAGGAGCTCTCCGGGATCGAGGAGGTCGTGCGCCGCGGCAACGGGGCCGACCGGCAGCTACGCGTCTTCAATGCCAACCGCGATATCGTCGAGGTCGTGCGACAGATCGCCGAAGCGACCGAAATCGCTACGGTCAGCGTCTGATGCTGGCCGTCGGTGCGAAGATTCCGGATGCCCGGGTGTGGACGACGCCGCGCGAGAACGCGACGATCGAGCAGCTCGTGTCCGACGGGCCGATCCTGCTCATCTTCTATCTCTTCGACTGGTCCTCGACCTGAACGAACGAGATGGAGCTCCTGCGTGACAGGGGCGCGGAATTCAGGGAAGCGGGCGTTCAGCCGTACGCGATCTCGCGCGACTCGCCGTACACGCATGTCGCA
>DATGEH010000155.1:0-3730 GCA_035310325.1 Gaiellaceae bacterium | reverse complement strand
GCCGAGGTCGGCTCGGGCGACCTGCTCGTCGGCAAGGTCACGCCGAAGGGCGAGACCGAGCTGACGGCGGAGGAGAAGCTCATCCGCGCGATCTTCAAGGAGAAGGCGCGTGAGGTTCGCGATACGTCGCTCAAGGTTCCGCACGGCGAGGGCGGCGTCGTCATCGACGTGAAGACGTTCTCGCGCGAGGCCGGCGACGACCTGAGCCCGGGCGTGAACGAGCTCGTGCGCGTCTACGTCGCGAAGAAGCGCAAGATCGCGGAGGGCGACAAGCTCGCCGGCCGCCACGGCAACAAGGGCGTCATCTCGAAGATCGTCCCCGAGGAGGACATGCCGTTCCTCCCGGACGGCCGTCCGGTGGACATCATTCTCAACCCGCTCGGCGTGCCGAGCCGCATGAACATCGGCCAGGTGCTCGAAACGCACATCGGCTGGGCGGCGGCGCACGGCGTGTTCGCGGCGGAGAACGGCGATGCGCCGGAGCCGACGCGGGAGGAGTGGAAGCGGCGCCGCATGGTGATCAACGCACCCGCGCCGACGCCGATCGCGACGCCCGTGTTCGATGGTGCAACGCCGCAGGACGTCGACGAGGCGCTCATCAAGTACACACAGATGTACCCGGACTCGCCGATCAAGATCGTCGTCGACGAGAAGCGGCCGCTCGGCCGCAAGTGCTCCGGGAAGATCCAGCTGTACAACGGCCGCACCGGCGAGCCCTTCGAGCAGAAGGTGACGGTCGGCTACATGTACCTCCTGAAGCTGCTGCACCTCGTGGACGACAAGATCCACGCGCGCAGCACGGGCCCGTACTCGCTCGTCACCCAGCAGCCGCTGGGCGGCAAGGCGCAGTTCGGCGGCCAGCGCTTCGGCGAGATGGAGGTGTGGGCGCTCGAGGCCTACGGCGCCGCGTACACGCTGCAGGAGATGCTCACCATCAAGTCCGACGACACGGTCGGGCGCGTGAAGGCGTACGAGGCGATCGTCAAGGGCGAGAACATCGCCGAGCCGTCGATCCCCGAGTCCTTCAAGGTGCTGCTGAAGGAGATGCAGTCGCTCGCGCTCGACGTGCACGTGCTCTCCGACGAGGGCCGGGAGGTGGAGGTGCGCGAAGAGGAGGACGAGCTCCTGCGCGCAGCCGAGGAGCTCGGCATCGACCTCTCGCCCGGCTCGCTCCGCGCGGTCGGCCGCCAGCCGACGGCGGAAGAGGCGGAGGAAGGCCAGGAGCGCGTCGACGTGGAGGGCGAGCTCGTCCTTCCCGCCGACGAGTCGCTCGGCGACCTCGAGGACGTCGAGGTGTCGGAGAAGGAAGAAGCGGCGGAGGAGGCGGACGCCGAGATCGGTCCGCTCGGCGACGCAGATCTTGTTGACCTGGAATTGGAGGACTGAAGAACTTGATCGACATCAACGATTTCGATGCGATTCGGATCGGGCTTGCCTCGAGCAAGATGATCCGCGACTGGTCTTCGGGCGAGGTCACGAAGCCCGAGACGATCAACTACCGCACGCTGAAGCCGGAGCGCGACGGCCTGTTCTGCGAGCGCATCTTCGGGCCGACCCGCGACTGGGAGTGCTACTGCGGGAAGTACAAGCGCGTCCGCTACAAGGGGATCATCTGCGAGCGCTGCGGCGTCGAGGTGACGCGGCAGAAGGTGCGCCGCGAGCGCATGGGTCACATCGACCTCGCTGCGCCGGTCTCGCACATCTGGTTCTTCAAGGGCGTGCCGAGCCGCATCGGCTACCTGCTCGACATCGCACCGCGCGAGCTCGAGAAGGTCCTGTACTTTGCCGCGTCGATCGTCACCGCGGTCGACAGCGAGAAGCGCGCGGCCGACCTCAACGGCCTCGAGGACCAGGTCAAGGACGAGGCCGGGCGCATCGAGGTGGACAAGAACGAGGCGCTTGCCGCGCTCGAGGACCGCCTCGGGCGCCGGCGCGAGTTCTTCGCGAAGGGCAAAGAGCGCAACTTCGACGAGGACGACGACTTCTGGGTCCGCGGCCTCAACAACTGGGCCGAGGAGCAGGCGCTGCCGACGCTCGACGACGCGCGCAAGCTCGTCGGCGGGCTGTTCGTCGAGCTCGTCCCGAAGATCACCACCGAAGACTCGAAGAAGATCCGCGAGCTCGTGCGCAGCACGGCGATCCGCGACGACCGCCGGCTCGCGCCGCGCGAGCTCGAGCAGGTCGCGGTCGCGGCCGAGCAGATCCTCGCTTCGATCGCCCCCCTCGAGAAGGCGTTCGACAAGGCGACCGGTGCGAAGAAGGGCGCGATCACGAAGCACATGCACCGCGTGGTCGATGCGCTGCTGCTCGGCGAGGAGCCGCATGCCGACGACGTCGAGCTCATCGGCGGCGTCGACCAGAAGAACCTCGACAAGGCGCGCGAGCTCGGCAAGGGGCTGCTTCGCGACGTCGTCGACTCGTGGGAAGAGGGTCAGGACATCCGCGAGCTCACGAACGACCTGTGCCTGCGCACCGACGGCCGCATCCAGAAGGAGGACCTGGACGCGATCATCGCGTGGGCGCTGAAGGTGCGCGAGATGTACCTCGACATCGAGTCTCGCCGCGAAGACGCGCGCGAGGCCTCAGTCGACTCGGTGCGCCGCCTCGAGCAGACGTGGCTGCTGTTCCGCGAGCTCGAGCCGAAGATGATCGTCAACGACGAGCAGATCTTCCGCGAGCTCAAAGACCGCTTCGGGTCGCCGTACGGATTCGGCGTGTACTTCCGCGGCGGCATGGGAGCGGAGGCGATCCGCGACCTGCTCAAGGACCTCGATCTCACGAACGAGGCGGCGAGCCTGCGCGAGACCATCCGCACCGCGAAGGGCCAGAAGCAGCAGCGCGCGATCAAGCGCTTGAAGGTCGTCTCGGCGTTCGTCACGTCGGAGAACAAGCCCGAGTGGATGATCCTCGAGGCCGTGCCCGTCATTCCGCCGGAGCTTCGCCCCATGGTGCAGCTCGACGGCGGCCGCTTCGCGACCTCTGACCTGAACGATCTCTATCGCCGCGTCATCAACCGGAACAACCGCCTCAAGCGGCTGCTCGATCTCGGCGCGCCGGAGATCATCGTCAACAACGAGAAGCGCATGCTGCAGGAGGCCGTCGACGCGCTGTTCGACAACGGCCGCCGCGGCCGCGCGGTGACCGGGCCGGGCAACCGCCCGCTCAAGTCGCTCTCCGACATGCTCAAGGGCAAGCAGGGCCGGTTCCGTCAGAACTTGCTCGGCAAGCGCGTCGACTACTCGGGCCGCTCGGTGATCGTCGCCGGGCCGTACCTGAAGCTGCACCAGTGCGGACTGCCGAAGCTGATGGCGCTCGAGCTCTTCAAGCCGTTCATCATGAGCCGGCTCGTCGAGCGGAAGATCGTCCAGAACATCAAGGCCGCCAAGCGGCACGTCGACCAGATGCAGGCCGAGGTCTGGGACATCCTCGAAGAGGTGATTCAGGAGCACCCAGTGCTGCTGAACCGCGCACCGACGCTCCATCGTCTCGGAATCCAGGCGTTCGAGCCGGTCCTCGTCGAAGGCAAGGCGATCCAGGTGCATCCGCTCGTCTGCCACGCGTTCAACGCGGACTTCGACGGCGACCAGATGGCCGTGCACGTTCCGCTGTCGGCCGAGGCGCAGGCCGAGGCGCGGATCCTCATGCTCTCGGCGAACAACATCCTCTCGCCGGCATCCGGCCGCGCGCTCGCGACGCCGACGCAGGACATGGTGCTCGGGTCGTACTACCT
>DATGEH010000154.1:0-5275 GCA_035310325.1 Gaiellaceae bacterium | reverse complement strand
GGGCGCGGGACGCATCTCGTCACCGTGAACGACTACCTCGCCAAGCGCGACCGCGAGTGGACTTTGCCCGTGTACGAGGCACTCGACATGCGCACGGGCTCCATCGAGAACATGATGCCGTTCGAACCGCGTCGCGACGCCTACCAGGCCGACGTCACGTACGGGACGAACTCCGAGTTCGGCTTCGACTACCTGCGCGACAACATGGCCGTGTCGCTCGACGGCGTCGTGCAGCGCGGCCACGCGTACGGGATCGTCGACGAGGTCGACTCGATCCTCGTCGACGAGGCGCGCACGCCGCTCATCATCTCCGGCGAGCCCGAGGTCGCTGCGCAGCTCTACTACGACTTCGCGCGTGTCGCGAAACAGCTCATTCCGCACCAGTCGCACCCCGGCGACCCGAAGGGCGCCGCCGAGACCGCGGGCGCCGACTTCGAATACGACGAGAAGCACAAGACCGTCGGCGTCACCGAACAGGGAATCGCGAAGGTCGAGCGCGCGCTACGGATCGACAACCTGTACGCGCCGCAGAACGCGCAGCTCGTCAACCACCTCGTCCAGGCGCTCAAGGCGCAGGTGCTCTACCACGTCGACGACGAGTACGTCATCCAGGACGGCGAGGTGAAGATCGTCGACGAGTTCACCGGCCGCATCATGGAAGGCCGCCGCTGGAGCGAGGGCCTGCACCAGGCGGTCGAGGCCAAGGAGGGCGTTCGCATCCAGGAGGAGCACACGACGCTGGCGACGATCACCCTCCAGAACTACTTCCGCCTGTACGAGAAGCTCGGCGGCATGACCGGCACGGCGAAGACGGAGGAGAAGGAGTTCGTCGAGATCTACAACCTGAACGTCGTCGAGATCCCGACGAACGTCCCGGTCGCACGCGCCGACGAGAACGACCTCGTCTTCAAGTCGAAGGAAGGCAAGTTCCTCGCGGTCGCGCGCGACATCAAGGAGCGCGCCGCGAAGGGCCAGCCCGTCCTCGTCGGCACGATCGCCGTCGAGACCTCCGAGTACCTCTCGCAGCTGCTCACGCGCCAAGGTGTGAAGCACAACGTCCTGAATGCGAAGGAGCACGCGCGCGAGGCGGAGATCATCAAGGACGCCGGCCAGCCCGGCGCCGTGACGATCGCGACGAACATGGCGGGCCGCGGCGTCGACATCAAGCTCGGCGAGGGCGTTCGCGAGGTCGGCGGTCTCTACGTGCTCGGCACCGAGCGGCACGAGTCGCGCCGCATCGACAACCAGCTGCGCGGCCGTTCCGGCCGCCAGGGCGATCCCGGCGAGACGCGCTTCTATCTCTCCGGCGAGGACGATCTCGTGCGCCTGTTCGCCGGCGACCGCATCAAGGGGATCATGGAGCGCTTCAAGATCCCCGAGGACCAGCCGATGGAGGCCAAGATCCTCTCGCGGCAGATCGAGGGCGCGCAGAAGAAGGTCGAGGAACAGAACTTCGTCATGCGCAAGAACGTCCTCAAGTACGACGACGTCCTCAACCGGCACCGCGGACGCATCTACGAGCAGCGCCGGCAGGTGCTCGAGGGCGAGGACATGTCGGAGCAGGTGAAGCTCTGGATCGACGACGTCGTCGAGGACACGGTCAACCAGTTCACGCAGGAGGAGTACGGCGACGACTGGGACCTCGAGGCCCTGACGAACGCGATGGCCGGGCTGTATCAGACGGAGATCACCGCGAAGGAGTTACGCGAGGACCTGAAGGAGATCTCGCGCGAGTCGCTCATCGAGGAGTTCCGGAGCGATGCCCGCGACGAGTACGAGGCGAAGGAAGAGGAGTTCGGCTCGGAGCTCATGCGCGAGCTCGAGCGCTTCGTGATCCTGCAGGTCGTCGACGTCCGCTGGCGCGAGCATCTCGAGAACATGGACTACCTGCGCGAGGGCGTGCACTTGCGCTCGATGGCGCAGAAGGATCCGCTCGTCGAGTACACCGCCGAGGGCGAGCGCATGTTCACCGCGCTCGGGCAGGCGATTCGCGCCGAGGTCGTCCTCCATCTCTTCCACGCCGAGCTCGCTCCCGACGAGGTGCAGCAGGAGCTTGCGCAACAGCAGGGGAACGGGAACCTGAACTACGAGCACGAGACCTCGGCGGGCGCCGAGGCGATTGCGGCTGCAGGCGGCGCCGGTGGCGCGGAGCTCGCCCTCTCGCCGGTCGCGGTGCAGACGGGCGCCGCCCACGAGAAGATCGGCCGCAACGATCCGTGCTGGTGCGGCTCAGGCAAGAAGTTCAAGCGCTGCCACGGGGCGTAACCGATGGCTGACGAGCGCGAGAAGTCACTGGCGGAGCAGCTCGAGGAGATCGGGGCCCAGCTCGACTGGGTCCGTGGTTACCTTTGACCCGGAAACACTGAGGACGCGGATCGCCGAGCTCGAGCAGGAGCTCGGAACGCCCGGATTCTGGGACGACCAGCAGCACGCCGCGGCGGTGTCGGCCGAGCACGCGCGGTTCACGCGCCGCCTCGACCGCTACGACCGGCTGACGCGCGAGTACGAGGACGCGCGCGAGCTCGTCGCGATGGACGAGGGGCTCGCGGACGAGGTTGAGGCGTCGATCGCGCCGCTCCGCGGCGAGCTCGAGCGGCTGCAGGAGGACGCGCTCTTCAGCGGCGAGTACGACGCGGGCGATGCAGTCGTCACGATCCAGGCCGACGCGGGCGGCACCGATGCCCAGGACTGGGCCGAGATCCTGCTCCGCATGTACCTGCGCTGGGCGGAGGAACGCGGCTTCAAGACGGAGGTGCTCGACACGAGCCCGGGGGAGGAGTACGGGATCAAGTCGACGACGTTCACCGTCCGGGGCGACAACGCGTACGGGATCCTCAAGGCCGAGCGCGGCAAGCACCGGCTCGTGCGCCTGTCCCCGTTCGACTCGGCACATCGTCGGCACACGAGCTTCGCGCAGGTGATCGTGGCGCCGCTGCTCGAAGACGACGTCGCGGTCGAGATCGACGACGACGACCTGCGCATCGACACGTTTCGCTCGTCGGGCGCGGGCGGGCAGCATGTGAACAAGACCGACTCCGCCGTCCGCATCACGCACCTGCCGACGAACATCGTCGTCTCCGTGCAGAACGAGCGCAGTCAGTCGTCGAACAAGGAGACCGCGCTGAAGATCCTCCGCTCGCGCCTTGCGGAGCGCGCCGAGGAGGAACGCGAGGCCGAGCTCGCCCGCGAGCGCGGCGGCGTCACCATGGGCTTCGGCGGGAACGCCATCCGCAGCTACTTCCTCCACCCGTACCAGCTCGTGAAGGACCACCGGACCGACTTCGAGATGGGGAACGCGCAAGGCGTCCTCGACGGCAATCTCGACGGGTTCATCCGGGCATATCTCCTGCAAGCGGCAGGAAACGGCGGGTAGGCCGCCGAAGGGTCGGCTAGACTGAGGCCTCCTGAACCTGAGCGGCGCCGGCCTCGCGCCCGACGCTTCCGATCCCGGTACAGACGACGTGACAGACCTCCAGACAGAGCTCCCACCCGTGGTCGCCGAGCCGCAGCCTGAGCCGCAGCCGCAGGCCGCCGTCCCCGGCGCGGGCGCGATGATCGTGTTCGAAGGAGTGACGAAGGTCTACGAGCCGGACGTCACCGCTCTCGACGACGTCTCGTTCATCATCGAGAAAGGCGACTTCGTCTTCGTCGTCGGCGCCTCCGGCTCGGGCAAGTCGACGCTCGTGAAGCTCCTCCTGAAGGAGATCGAGCCGACCGGCGGCCGGATCATCGTCGGCGGTCGCGATCTCGGCCGCTTGAAGCACGGGAAAGTTCCGCTCCTCCGCCGCAACGTCGGCTGCGTCTTCCAGGACTTCAAGCTGCTCCCGAGCCGGAGCGCGGCCGAGAACGTCGCCTATGCGCTCAAGGTGCAGGGCGAGAGCCGGGCGATGATCCGGCGCAACGTGCCCGAGGTCATGAACATGGTCGGCCTCGCACACAAGATGAACTCGTTCCCCGACGAGCTCTCGGGCGGCGAGCAGCAGCGCGTCTCGATCGCGCGCGCCGTCGTCAACCATCCGCCGCTGCTCGTCTGCGACGAGCCGACGGGGAACCTCGACCCCGACACGTCGATCGGGATCATGCAGCTGCTCTATCGCATCAACCGCGCAGGAACGACGATCCTCATGGTCACGCACGACCGCGAGATGGTCGACAAGATGCGCAAGCGCGTCATCGCGCTCGAGGGCGGCAAGCTCTCCCGCGACGAGCGGCGCGGAGGGTACGCGTCGGAATGAGCTTCTCCCGCGTCCGCCTGCTCTTCTCCGAGGCCTGGTCTTCGATCAGCGCGAACGTCTCGACGACGTTCGCCGCGACGATCACCGTCCTCATCGGGATGTTCCTGCTCGGCCTCTTCATCGCGCTCGGCAGCTGGGTGCTCTCGTGGAGCAACCACATCAAGCGCGAGCTGCAGGTGAAGGTCTACTTCGCCTCCAACGCGACGCAGCAGCAGGAGGCCTACGTCGGCCAGCAGATCAGGCTCGACTCACGGGTCAAGACCGTCGTATTCGTGTCGAAGGCCGCGGCCGAGCTGAAGATGCGCAAGGAGTTCCCGCAGCTCTACAAGACGCCGCTGCCGTCGAACCCGCTGCCCGACGCATGGGTGGTCACCCCGACGAAGGGCGAGTACACGCCGCTCCTCGGGGCGAAGATCCGCGCCGCGAATTACCCCGGCGTCGAGCAGCCGGGGGCACAAGGCGTGACATGGGGCGCGCAGACCGCGCACCGGGTACTGACCATCGCCGAGGTCATCTGGATCGTGTTCCTCGTCGCCGTCGTGTTGCTCGTCACCGCCTCGACGCTGCTCATCGCGAACACCATCCGCCTCTCGATCTTCGCTCGGCGCCGGGAGATCGAGGTCATGAAGCTCGTCGGGGCGACGAACTGGTTCATCCGTGGGCCGTTCATGCTCGAGGGCCTGCTCTGCGGCCTCGGCGGATCCGTGCTGGCGGTCATCCTGCTCGTGATCGGGAAGACGGTCGCCCTGCCGTCGATCCTGCCCCACATCGGCGGCGGCTCGGACGTCCATGCCCTGCCGTTCGCGCTCAACGCGCTCGCCCTGATCGGGGCCGGCCTCCTGCTCGGAGCGGCCGGCTCGGCGCTCACGCTCCGGCGCTTCCTCCAGGTCTAGAGGTCCTCTAGCGGAACGACCCCCGGGGTCGTATGCTGCCGCGGTCCAGATGCGGCGACCCCTGATCTTCTCGGCGTTGGCAGTCGCCCTGACTGTGCCGCTCGTCGCGGGCTTCGAGCTCGTGCGAGGACAACGAACGACGAACGA
>DATGEH010000153.1:0-7402 GCA_035310325.1 Gaiellaceae bacterium | reverse complement strand
GGCCGGGTGTCTGACCCCGCCGTAGCTAGAGCTTCTTGATGATCTCCTCGGCCTCGTCGCGCGTGAAGGCCCGCAACGTCTCGGTCTCCTCGGCGCCGCGCGAGCCGAGCTTCGTCACGATCTCGAGGGCCACGTCGTCGTCCGGCGCCTCGAACACCTCGACGACGTCGTAGCGCCCGAACGTCACCCACACGCCGACGAGCTTCCCGCCGGCCTCCTCGATGACGTGCTCGCCGTCCTCGACCCGCTGCCGCCACGCCGGCAGGCCCGCACGCCCGGCGGTCGTCCAGCGCATGAGCGTGATGTAGTGCGGCACGCGCCGTATCTTCTCAATCCGTGCGCCTGAACGCCTATATCGCCCGGTCCGGCGTCGCCTCGCGCCGCGGCGCGGACGAGCTCATCAAAGCCGGCCGCGTGCGCGTGAACGGCGAGCCCGGGCAGCTCAACACGTTCGTCGGCAGCACCGACAGGGTCGAGGTCGACGGGAGGGAGGTCTTCCCGCAGCAGCTCACGTATCTCCTGCTGCACAAGCCGGCCGGCGTCGTCACGACCGCGCGCGATCCGGGCGGGCGTCCGACCGTCGTCGAGCTCGTGCCGCGCGAGCCGCGCGTCGTTCCCGTCGGCCGCCTCGATGCGGACACGACCGGCGCGCTCCTGCTCACGAACGACGGCCCGCTCGCGCATCGGCTCGCGCATCCCCGCTACGGCATCGAGAAGGTCTACGAGGCCGAGGTCGAAGGAGATCCCGACGAACGCACGCTGCGAGCGCTCGCCGCAGGCGTCGACCTCGACGACGGTCGCACCGCACCGGCGCGCGTCCGCCGCCTCGGCCGCTCGCGCATCGAGCTCGTGCTCCACGAGGGGCGCAACCGGCAGGTGAAGCGGATGCTCGAAGCCGTCGGCCATCCCGTCGTCCGCCTCCATCGCAGCGCATACGCGGGGCTGACGCTGAAAGGTCTCGCACCCGGCGAGTACCGCGAGCTGACGCGCGACGAGATCTCAGCCCTGCAATAGGTTGAGCGCGAGCGCGTGCGAGAGCACGGCGAACGACTGCCCGGTCCACAGCTTCGCCGTCTTCGCCTTCACCGTCTTGCCGTGGAACGCGGCCGCGTCGAGCGCGTTGCGGATCTTCACCGCGAGCTTGTTCCGTTCCGTGACGAGCGCGGCGAGGCGGGTCTCGATCCGTGCGTACTTCGCCGGATTGGAGAGCGCGGTCGTCGACGCGTTGAGCGTCGAGTCGGCGAACGTGCCGAACGGCGCGTTCAGCTGGTTGTAGGCCGCCGCCAGCCTGCGCATCGTCGCGCCGCGCATCGCCTTCGGGATCGCCGACGGCTCGAGCGCCTCGACGAGCACGCGCCCGTCATGCACGTAGTCGTCGCGCAGCCCGAGGAGTGCGAGGATCGTCGGCCGCACATTCGTGTGATCGGTCCACGTCTGGAAGTTGATCCCGATGCCCGAGTGCTTCACACCCGGCCCGACGAGCCCGAGCCACGTGCGCGCGATCTCGTCCTGCACGCCGCCGTGATTCCACGCGAAAGCCGGGTTTGCGCACACGTGCACGCCGTTGCAGTCCGACGACTGGAAGAAGAAGTCCGGATTGCCGAACAGCGTCAGCGTCGGAGTCCGGCTTGGATCCGCATTCACCATGTGCAGCGCGAGCTCCTCGAGCGGGTCGGCCATCTTCGTGAAGAGGCTGACCGCTTTCCCTCTGTACGGGTCGTAGGAGGTGAGCGCCCACGCATCCTGCGCGAGCTTGAGCACGTTCGGGTCGGTGCGCACCGGCCTGCCGAAGTAGTAGAGGGCGGGCGCCAGGTCGTCGTGGATCTCGTACGGGCCCGGCAGCAGCGCCTTCAGGTTCACGTTCAGCTCGCCTATCTGGTTCGCGGGACACGCCGTCAACGTCGTGCAGACGGTGTGCGAGTACGACGACCCCGGCACGCCCGCGAAGTGATCCCCCTCGTCGGTCGTGACGACGAAGAGCGTGTTCGACGGGTCGATCCCGTGCGCCGCAAGGTTCGCGAAGAACTCGGCGAACGCGTCGTCGTCCGCCTTCAGGTTCGCGACGTAGCCCGCTTCGCCGGGCCCGTACGACTGGTGCGCGTCGGGGATGTAGGCGAACGTCACGGGGACGCCGCTCTCCTGCATCTGCTCGACGGTCGCGAGCGAGCTCGCGGCGCTGATGCTCGGTTGGCTGCTGAAGACCGCCTTGTAGCCGGTGTAGCCGCCGGGCTCGTCGGGCAGCAGGTCCGGCACGGCGGCGGTGTTGCCGTTGCACACGCTCGTCGGCGCCTGCGAGCAATGAATCGCGACGCCGATGCCAGAGCCGTTCTCCGGCACCATGTTCGCCATCCCGACCGCGCCGACGTCGCAGCCCGCGCGCGTGAACGGAACCCACGGCGCCGGCGTCGTCTTCTTTCCGGTCGTGATCAAGTTCGGCAGCGGATTCGCGGCCGGGTCGACGGGATCCGTCCAGTACTTGAACGCGCTCGTGAACGACGTCGTGCCCGACGGGGTGAAGTAGCCGTACGAGTTCGACACCGTGAGGCCGTGCCGATCGGGGTACAGGCCGGTGAGCGTCGAGAGGATGCCCGTCGCCGTGTGCGAGATGAGGACGGTGTGGTCGTTCGTGTAGATCGTCCCGCGCTGCGTCAGGAAGTTCAGGAGAGTCGGCATCTGCCGCACGTCGCTGTAGCTCGTGTTGTCGAACTGGATGTAGACGAGCCGCTTGCACGACGTCGCGTCGGCATGGGAGACGTGCGTGCCCACGAACGCGCCGAGCGCGACCGCAGCCACCGCGGCTGCGAGTCTCACAACCCGCGCGGACGCGCGGCGCCGAAGAAGCGCCCCGCTTCCGACATGGCGAAGCCCATCCGCTCGTACATCTGCGCAAGCGTCGGCTCGGCGGTCTTGCGCGCCTTCTCCGCACCGACTGCGAGCAGCCGCTGCAGCTCGCGCTCATCGCTGCGCAGCGCGACGTAACGCTCGCGGATCGGAGTCAGCAGCTCCACGACTGACTCGCCGACCGCTTCCTTGAACTCGCCGTACCCCGCGGTCGCGAAGCGCTGCTCGAGCGCCTCGATCGGCTCGCCGGTGGCGACGTTCATGATCTCGAGCAGATTCGACACGCCCGGCTTCTCCTGCGGGTCGTACCGCACCTCGCGCCCCGAGTCGGTGACCGCCCCCTTGAACTTCTTGCGGATCGCGTCCGGCTCGTCGTCGATGTACACCGCTCCCTGCTCGGAGGAGAGCGTCGTCGACATCTTGTTCGCCGGCTCCTGCAAATCCATGATCCGCCCGCCGATCTCAGGGAACTGGCCGTCGGGAATACGGAACGTATCGCCGTAGCGGAAGTTGAAGCGCTCGGCGATGTCGCGCGCGAGCTCGAGATGCTGGCGCTGGTCGTCGCCGATCGGCACGAGGTCGGTCTGGTACAGGAGGATGTCGCCGGCCATCAGCACCGGGTACGTGAAGAGGCCCGCCGACACGAACTCGTGCCGGTCCGCCTTCTCCTTGAACTGCGTCATGCGGCCCAACTGGCCGTAGCTGGCGACAGCCGACAGCAGCCACGCCGCCTCGGAATGAGCCGCTACGTGGCTCTGGCAGAAGACCACCGACCGGTCGGCGTCGAGCCCGGTCGCGAAGAGCATCGCCGCCAGGTCGAGCGTCGTCGTCCGCAGCTCCGCCGGGTCGTACTCCACGGTGATCGAGTGCAGGTCGACGATGCAGAAGAACGCGTCGTGCGTCTCCTGCGTCTGCGCGTACTGGCGGAAGCCGCCGCTGTAGTTTCCGAGCGTCTTCCGCCCAGTCGGCTGGATACCTGAGAACACGCGGGGTTTGCGGTCGGCCATGGCGGTTGATTGTGCCTAAGCTGTTCCCGTGGCAGTGACAGGCGCACCCGAGCTCCTCATCGTCATGGGCGGGACCGCGACCCCCGACCAGGTCGACGACGTCGTCGCGCGCCTCGAAGAGGCGGGCTGCGGCGCGGTCGTCACCCCGGGGCGCGAGGCGACCGTCATCGGCGCCATCGGCGAGCGCGAGCTGCTCGCAGCGCTCCCGCTGGAGGGCTATGCGGGCGTCGAGCAGGTGCTCCCGATCCTCAAGCCGTACAAGCTCGTCTCGCGCGAGCTCTCGCCCGACCCGACGGTGATCGAGGCGCGCGGGCGGCGCATCGGCGACGGCTACTTCGCCTTCATCGCCGGCCCCTGCAGCGTCGAGTCGCGCGAGCAGACCCTGGAGACCGCGCGCGTCGTCGCCGGCCAGGGGGTGACGATGCTCCGCGGCGGCGCCTTCAAGCCGCGCACGTCCCCATACGCGTTCCAGGGGCTCGGCGACGAGGCGCTCGAGATCCTCGCCGAGGCGCGCGAGCTGACCGGCCTGCCGATCGTCACCGAGCTGATGGATCCGCGCCACGTCGAGCTCGTCGTCGAGGCGACCGACGTCATCCAGATCGGCGCGCGCAACATGTCGAACTTCTCGCTGCTCGCCGAAGTCGGCCGCGCGACGAAGCCCGTCCTTCTCAAGCGCGGCCCGTCGGCGACGGTCGAAGACCTGCTGATGGCGGCGGAGTACATCGTGAAGGAAGGCAACTCGGAAGTGATCCTTTGCGAGCGCGGCATCAAGACGTTCGAGACGTCGACGCGGTACACGCTCGACATCGGCGCGATTCCCGTGCTCAAGCAGGAGACGCACCTGCCGGTGATCGTCGACCCGTCGCATCCCGCCGGCCGTCGCGATCTCGTGCTGCCGCTCGCGCGGGCCGCAGTCGCGGCCGGCGCAGACGGGATCATCGTCGAGGTGCATCCGCGGCCCGAGGAAGCGCTGAGCGACGGGCCGCAGCAGATTCCGGCGTCGGAGTTCCCGGAGTTCGCAGCCGAGATTCGCGCGCTCGCGTCCCTCATGGGACGCACCATCGGTTGAAGATCGAACCGGCGTCTGCGCTCGTCGGGCACGTCGCGGTGCCCGGCGACAAGTCGATCTCGCACCGCGCAGTCCTGATCGGGGCGGTCGCGGAGGGCGAGACGCACGTGCGCGGCTTCGGCCGCGCGGGCGACACGCAGGCGACGATCGACGCGGTGCGCGCGCTCGGCATCGACGTCGACGACGTCGCCGACGACGAGCTCGTCGTGCACGGCAGCGTCCTGCGCCCCGGAATCGTCGATTGCGCGAACGCGGGCACGCTCATGCGCCTGCTCGCCGGCCTCGTCGCCGGCCGGTCGGGGCGCTTCGAGCTGACCGGCGACGAGTCGCTCTCCTCACGCCCGATGGAGCGCATCGCCGAGCCGTTGCGGCGCATGGGTGCACACGTCGACACGACCGACGGGCATGCGCCCGTCGTCATCGAGGGCGCTCCGTTGAAAGGCATCGACTACGACATGCCCGTCGCGAGCGCGCAGGTGAAGTCGGCCGTCCTCCTCGCCGGACTCACGGCGAAGGGCGCAACCACGGTCGTCGAGCCGGCGCCGACGCGCGACCACACAGAGCTCATGCTCGAGGCGGCAGGCGTGCGCGTCCACCGGCGCGCGACGTCGGTGACCGTCGAGCCTGCGAGCACGCTGCGTCTCGACGAGGTCGACGTCCCCGGCGACTTCTCGTCCGCAGCTCCACTCTTCGCCGCAGCCGCGCTCATCCCGGGCGGAGACCTCACCGTCCACGCCGTCGGCCTCAATCCGCGCCGCGCCCGGCTGCTCGACGTGCTCGAGCGCATGGGGGCGCGCGTCGCGATCTTCAACCGGCGGAAGGCGGGTCGGGAGCCGGTCGGCGACGTCCAGGTGCAGCACGACCAGCTCGTCGCGACCGAGATCTCCGCGGACGAGGTGCCGCTGCTCGTGGACGAGCTCCCGCTCATCGCGCTACTGGCGACGCAGGCGCACGGCGAGACCGTCGTTCGCGGCGCCGCCGAATTGCGCGTGAAGGAGACCGACCGTATCGCCGCCGTCGCCGAAGGATTGCGCGCAGTCGGCGCGCATGTCCGCTCCCGCGAGGACGGCTGGACGATTACGGGTGTGCCGACTCGGTTTCGCGGCGGGCGAGTTGACGCCCGCGGCGATCACCGCATCGCCATGCTCGGTGCAATCGCCGGGCTCGCGTCGAGCGAAGGCGTGGAGATCGAGGGCGCCGAAGCGGTCGCTATAAGCTTCCCCGGCTTCTTCGACCTGGTCGACTCGGTGGTGAAGAGATGATCGTCGCGATCGACGGCCCCGCGGGGGCCGGGAAGAGCACCGTCGCGCGCGCGCTCGCCGAGCGGCTCGGCTTTCGCTACCTCGACACCGGCGCGATGTATCGCGCGCTCACGTGGCTCGCGATGCAGCGCGGCATCGAATTGGGAGATGACGAGGCGCTCGCGGAGCTCGCGCGCCTGGAGCCGGTCTCGTTCGACGACGCTGGCCGTGTCTGGATCGCGGGCACCGACGTCACGGCGTCGATCCGCAAGACGAACATCGACCGCATGGTGCCGGTCGTCGCAAAGCACGAGCCGGTGCGCGAAGTGATGCGCGATCGCCAGCGGCAGCTCGGCAAAGACGGCGACGTCGTCATCGAGGGCCGCGACATCGGCACGGTCGTCGCGCCCGACGCGCAGGTGAAGGTGTATCTCGTCGCCGACCGTGACGAGCGCGCGCGCCGGCGCATGGCGGAGCGGCCGGGAATCGGGTCGGACGCGCTCGCGACGGATCTACTGCGGAAGCGGGACGAGAGCGACGCCGCGCGCATGCAGCCCGCGGACGACGCGCAGGAGATCGACACGACGCACCTGAAGGTCGAGGACGTCGTCGAGCGGATCGAGGCGCTGGTCCGCGAGCGCACGGCCGCGTGAACAAGGTCGAGTTCAACTGGATCTGGGGCCGGTGGCTGATGGGCGGCCCGACGAAGGTGTTCGCGCGCCTGCGCGTGTACGGGCGCGAGCGCATCCCGCCAGACGGCGGTTACGTCGTCGCGTTCAACCACTTCTCCTGGATCGACATCCCCGCGTATGGGTGGGCGACGACGCGGCCGCTGTACTTCCTCGCGAAGGCCGAGGCGCACGCCGTTCCGGTTGCGGGCGCCTATCTGCGTCTCTTCGGGTCGTTCGCGGTGCGGCGGGGCGAGTCCGACCGCGAGGCGGTGCGGCGGATGCGCGAGGTCGTGCGCGACGGCAACTTGCTGGGCGTCTTCGCCGAGGGCACGCGTCAGCGCTCGGGCGTCCCCGGCCAGGTTCAGCCCGGCGCGGCGATGGTGGCGCTGAACGAGGGCGTGCCCGTCATCCCCGCCGCCATCCACGGCTCGCAGGACTGGAAGCCGCCGCAGCCGGTGTCGATCGTGTGGGGCGAGCCCATGACGTTCGAGGGGATGCCGGCGGGCTCGAAGGGCTACCGCGCGGCGTCCGAGCAGATCGAGGCCGAGCTGCACCGGCTGTGGGAATGGCTCT
>DATGEH010000152.1:0-9303 GCA_035310325.1 Gaiellaceae bacterium | reverse complement strand
GTGCCGAGCGCATCCGCGAGCTCGTGCGCATCGTGCAGGACACCGGCATCGGCGAGATCACCGTCGAGGAGTCGGGCATGCGCGTCTCCGTGCGTTCGACCTCCGACCTGCCGCAGGCCGTCGCGGGCGAGGCACCACTCGCGCGTCCGGAGCCGGAGTCGACGCCCGCGTTGCGATCGGCCAACGGCGTCGTCGCCGTCGAGTCGCCGATGGTCGGAACGTTCTACCGCGCGCCGCAGCCGGGTGCGCCGCCGTTCGTCGAAGAGGGCGACGTCGTCGCTGCCGGACAGACGCTCTGCATCCTCGAGGCCATGAAGCTCATGAACGAGGTGAAGTCGGAGCTCGAGGCCGTCGTGCGCAAGATCCACGTCGAGAACGCGCAGCCGGTCGAGTTCGGGCAGCCACTCTTCGATCTCGAGCCGCTCGCCGGCCCGCCGATCGTCTGATGCGCCGACTCAACTTTCTCGCCGACGAGCCCTGGGACCAGGTCGTCGACGAAGGTCGTGTCCGGTACAGGTGGTTCGGGCATCCGTTCGAAACGGACATGCTGGGAGCGTCTCTCCAGGAGCTTCTGCCGGGCGCCCCCGGCGGCGCGCTGCACATGCATTACGGAGTCGAGGAGATGTTCTTCGTCCTCGCCGGCACGCCGGCGGTCCGCACGCCGGACGGCGAAGAGACACTCGCGCCCGGCGACGTGGTGTATTTCCCCGAAGGCCCCGCGGGGCTTCACACCTTCTCGAATCCCAGCGGCGAACCAGCGCGAATCCTCGGCATCTCCACGAAGCGCTTTCCCGACGTCGTCGCGTACCCCGAGCGAGGAATGGCTTGGGTCGCGACGCGTCATCCCGAGCGGCCGGTCGGTGAAGGCGACGACGAGGGCATCATCGCCCGCTTCGAGCTTCCGCCAGAGCGTCCATAAACTGCACCGCGTGTTCCAGCGCATCCTCGTAGCCAACCGCGGCGAGATCGCCGTGCGCGTCATCCGCGCGCTGCACGAGCTCGACATCGAGGCCGTCGCCGTCTACTCGACGGCGGACGAGAACGCGATGCACGTGCGACTGGCCGACCGCGCCGTCCGCATCGGGCCGCCGCCGGCCGCGCAGAGCTACCTCAACATCCCCGCCGTCATCGCCGCCGCGACGACCACCGGCTGCGAGGCCGTGCATCCGGGCTACGGCTTCCTCGCCGAGAACGCCGACCTCGTGCGCGCGTGCACCGACAACGATCTCGTCTTCATCGGGCCGCCCGCCGACGTCATGGCGCGCATGGGCGACAAGTTGCAGGCGAAGGCGGAGATGCGCGACGCCGGCGTTCCCCTCGTGCCGGGAACGATCGGCGCCACGACGCTGCCCGAAGCGCTCGCGGCCGCGGACGAGTTCGGCTATCCCGTGCTGCTGAAGGCCGCGGCCGGCGGCGGCGGGCGAGGCATGCGCCTCGTCACGTCGCACGCGGAGCTCGAGGATGCATATCCGCGCGCGGCGAACGAGGCTCTGGCGGCCTTCTCCGACGGCACGCTGTACGTCGAGAAGGTGATCGTGCCCGCGAGGCACGTCGAGATCCAGGTGCTGTGCGACCACCACGGCACCGTCCTCACGTGCGGCGAAAGGGAGTGCTCGATCCAGCGCCGCCACCAGAAGCTCATCGAGGAGTCGCCTTCGCCCGCGCTCGATGCGGTGCTGCGCGAGAAGATGGAGGACGCGGCCGAGCGCGCGTGCCGGTACATCGGCTATCGCAATGCGGGCACGTTCGAGTTCCTCGTGGGGTCTGACGGGTCGTTCGCGTTCATCGAGCTCAATGCCCGTCTGCAGGTGGAGCATCCGGTGACGGAGCTCGTAACGGGGCTCGATCTCGTGCGTGCGCAGGTCCGCATCGCGGCGGGCGAGGAGCTCGAGCACGGAGGTCGCGCCTCGCGCCATGGGCATGCCATCGAGATGCGCATCAACGCCGAGGACCCCGCGAACGGGTTCGCGCCCGCGCCCGGCCGGCTGGAGCGGTTCCGTCCGCCGCTCGGGCCCGGCGTACGGGTCGACACGTTCGTCGAGGAAGGGACGACGATTCCGCCGTACTACGACTCGCTGATCGCGAAGCTCGTCGTCCGCGACAACAACCGCGAGCTCGCGATCCGGCGTGCCCTGCGGGCGCTCGAGGAGTTCGAGATCGAAGGCGTCCCGACGACGCGCGGCGCGTTGCACGAGATCATCGGCAGCGACGCATTCCGCAGCGGCGAGTACTCGACGTCGTTCCTCGACGAAGTAAACCTCGCGGCAGTGACCGCATGAAGACGCTCGCGCCGGGCGTACAGATGACGGACAGCGCGTTGAGCCAGGTCGTGGTACGCGCGGCAGAGTCGGTTTCCGGCGCGCGGGTGCTGCGGCCTCGCCGCAAGGTCGCAGTAGAGATCGCCGGCGGCCGCGCACACGTCGACCTCGAGCTGGCGGTCGACTACGGCCTCGTGCTGCCGGATGTCGCGCACGAGGTTCAGGCTCGCGTCGTCGACGCCCTGCGGCGCATGTGCGAAGTCGATGCGTCGGTCGACGTCTCGATCGAGAAGTTGGAGAAATGACGAGCCGCCGAGAGGCACGGCGCGCGGCGGTCTTCGTCCTCTATCAGTGGGACGTCACGGGCACGCCGCTCGGCTCGCTCTACGAAGGCGAGGTCGACGAGTACACGCGGCAGCTCGTCGATGCCGTGTCGGCGCGGGCGCCCGAGCTCGATGAGCGAATCACGGAGGCGGCGGACGAGTGGACCGCCGATCGCTTCGGCGCGGTCGAGCGGAACGTCCTACGGGTCGCGCTCGAGGAGCTCGACCGCGGCGAGGTACCGCACGAGGTCGTCATCGACGAGGCGGTCACGCTCGCGAAGCGCTTCGCATCCGACGATGCTGGGAGACTCGTGAACGGCATTCTTGGCAGGATCGTGCGGGAGGAGGCAGCGTCGCCGTGAGCTCGGAAGACTCACTCACAAGAGCGGAGGAACTGCTGGCTCGGCTCGAGGCCGCCCGCGCGGAGCTCGACCGGCTCGCGCAGGAGGAGAACGGCTCACCCGAGCGAGTGCTCGAGATCCTCTCCGAGCTCTCGGAGCTCGCGAAGTCGGTGGAGGAGGAGCTCGACCGCGCGAAGCGCGACGCAGAAGCCGATGGCCCACAGTCCTGACGAGCTGAAGGCGCTGGTCGACGAGGAGCTCGACCGGCTCGAGCTCTGGCCCGAGCTCCATGGACAAGCCGAGTCGACTCACTACGCGGTCGAGATGGGGGGCAAGCGCGTCCGGCCCGTGCTCACGCTCGCGGTCGGGGAGGCGCTCGGTGCTCCGCTCGACCGGGTCATGCCGGCCGCGCTCGCGATCGAGCTCGTGCACAACTTCTCGCTCGTGCACGACGACCTGCCGTCGCTCGACGACGACGAGGAGCGACGGGGGAAGCGGAGCGTGTGGGCGGTGTACGGAGAGGGGACGGCGGTGCTCGCCGGCGATGCGCTCCTCGCCGAGGCGTTCCGCCTCACGTGCCGGTATCCGGCGTCCGACGTCGCGCGGGAGCTCGCGCAGGCGACGCTCGGGATGATCGGCGGCCAGTACCTCGACACGATGGTCCCCGGGGCGGACCTCGCCGTCGTGCACCGGCTCAAGACGGGGCGGCTGTTCTTCGCGTCGGTCGCGATGGCGCTGTGGGCGGCGGAGCTGCCGCAGGCCGCGCAGGAGCCGTGGCGGGCGTTCGCGGAGGAGCTCGGCCTCTTGTTCCAGATCGTCGACGACATCCTCGACGCCGACGGCTACGTCGTTCTGCACGGCATCGACGGCGCACGCAAGCTCGCCGACGAGGCCGCCGAGCGCGCGCGGGCGCGGCTCGGTGAGGTCGCCGCGGACACGAGCGTGCTCCGTGAAATCGTCGACGGACTGGCCGTCCGCACCGCCTGAACAGCCACGGCCGGGGTCAGACACCCAGACATGCCCGAACGAGGGAGTTGCCTTTAGGCCGCTTGCGGCCGATGCCTGCCTCGTGCGCAGGCGTGACCAGGACTGGGCGACGTCTGCCGACGGCTTCACGATCGTCTCGACGACGCCGCGCCGCATCCGCGACCTGACGCTGCTCGTCATCGTCGTCGCGGGCCTTGCGACCTGGGGGTTCATGCACTTCACGCATCTCACCGCGAGCGTGCCGTCGTTCCGGCCGACGGTGGTCTACGGAACCGGTCACACCAAGATCAGCGGCTCGTCGTTGCCGATGACGTGCACGGCCATGCAGGGCAGGACCTGCGTCACGTGGACGTTGGTCTCGGTCGGCCAGCACGCGGTGAAGGCTGCGCCGCTTCCGGCCGGCACCCGGTGCCTGTCGGCGACGGCCGACCAGAGCACCGGTCGCTGGGTCTGCACGGTTTCGCCGTAACGTTCGGAAGGTGAAGAAACGGCTCGACGTCCTGCTCGTCGAGCGCGGCCTCGCGGAGTCGCGCACGCAGGCGCAGGCGCTCGTCATGGCGGGGCTCGTCCCCGGATACGACAAGCCCGGCCAGCAGGTCGACGACGACGCGGCGCTCGAGCTCAAGGGGCGCGCGCCGTACGTCTCGCGTGGCGGCGAGAAGCTCGCGCATGCCCTGGACGCATTCGCGATCGACGTGGCCGGGCTCGACTGTCTCGACGTCGGCGCTTCGACCGGCGGCTTCACCGACGTCCTCCTGCAGCGCGGCGCGGCCCGAATCATCGCGCTCGACGTCGGCTACGGCCAGCTGCACCAGAAGCTGCGCGACGATCCGCGCGTCACCGTGCTCGAGCGGACGAACGCGCGCGAGCTCGAAGGGCTGCCGTTCGCGCCGCAGATCGTGGCCTGCGACGTCTCGTTCATCTCCGTCCGGATCGCGCTGCCGCCGGCGCTCCGTCTCGCCGCACCGGGGTGGCGGGCGCTCGTCCTCGTCAAGCCCCAGTTCGAGGCGGGGCGCGCCGACGTCGGGAAGGGCGGGGTCGTCCGCGACGACGCGGTGCGGGCGCGCGTCGTCCGCGAGGTCGCCGAGGCCGCTCTCGCCTGGGGGGCTACCGTGGCGGGCGTCGTAGACTCCGGTCTCCCGGGACCGAAGGGCAACCGGGAGCTCTTTCTCCATCTCGTGCAGGCCGACCACCCGACGCTTCCCGATGACCTCGACGAGCGGATCCAGGACGCAGTCGCGGCCGGCTGAGGCATCGCTTGCGATGCCGTCACCAGCTGCGCGGGCTTTGCCCGCGCAGCGTCTGAAACGACCGGTCGATACGCTCGAATCGTGACACAGGCCGTTACAACAGCCGCGGTCGTCACGCACGGCCGCATCGACGTCGGCAACGCCGTCGCCCGTGTCGAGGCGGTCGCCGAGCGCGCAGGCGTAAAGGTTGTCGCGGAGCCCGCGCAGGCCGACATCGCGGTCGCGCTCGGAGGCGACGGCACGATGCTGCGCACGCTCGACGGGCTCCTGGGAACGGGCGTGCCGGCGATCGGCGTGAACTTCGGTCGCGTGGGCTTCCTCGCGTCGATCGCGCCCGACGAGCTCGAGACGCAGCTCGCGCGCGTCTTCGCCGGCGAATACAGCGTCGTGGAGCTGCCAACGCTCGAGACGAGGCTCGACGGTGAGCGTCACGTCGCCGTCAACGACGTCGTCGTCACGAGCGCGACCCTCGGCCGCATGGTCGAGCTTGCCTGGGCGGTCGGCGGCGAAGACCTCGGCACCGTTCCGTGCGACGGGATGATCTGCTCGACGCCGTCGGGATCGACCGCGTACAACCTCTCGAACGGCGGGCCGGTGCTCGTGCGCGGGCTCGACGCGCTCGCGGTGACGTTCATCGCGCCGCACTCGCTCGACGCGCGTCCGCTCGTCGTCCCGCGCGGGGCGGAGGTGACTGTCCGCAACGCAACGCCGGACGTCTCCGTCGCGCTGCTCGTCGACGGGCACCGCATCGCCGACGTCGAGCCGAACGGCGAGGTCGCGATCTATCTCTGCGACCAGAAGAGCCTGCTCGCGACGCTGCCGGAGACGACCTTCTTCAACCGCTACCGCGAGACCTTCACGGCCTAAAGGGGCACTGGGCGGCGTCAGGCGGCCTGCCTAGAGTGGTGGCATGCTGCGACGGCTGCGCATCGAGAACCTCGTCCTCATCCGCAAGGCGGAGCTCGAGTTTGCGCCGGGGCTCAACGTCGTAACGGGCGAGACCGGCGCGGGCAAGACGATCTTTGCGCAGGCGATCGGCTTGCTCCTCGGCGCCAAGGGCGATGACGGCTTCGTCGGGCCGAACGGCGGTGAGGCGTACGTGGAGGCTGAGCTCGACACGGATGCTCTCGAGGAGCTTCGCCCCGACGACGAGGAGGCGCTCGTCGCAGCGCGGCGTGTGTTCGCCGACGGCCGCACGCGCGCGTACGCGTGGGGTCGCAGCACGACGCGAGAGGACCTGGCCGAGGCGGTGGAGGAGGTCATCGCGATGTCGGGGCAGTTCGAGCAGCGGCGCCTCGCCCGGCCCTCGTACCAGCTCGAGGTGCTCGACCGTTTCGCGGCCATCGACCGCGAGCCGATGCGAGCCGCATGGCGCGACCTACTGGCGGCACGCAAGCGCCACGAGGAGCTGACTGCGAACGCGGCGTTCGTCGAGGCGCGCATCGCCGAGCTGCGTGCGCTCGTAGAGGACACCGAGGGGATGGAAGCAGGCGGCGAAGAGCTGTTGCGCACCGAGCGCGAGCGCCTGCGCCACGTGAGCGAGCTCGCGGAGGGCGCCGCCGCGGCGGCGCATGCGCTGACGCCGGAGGACGGCGAAGGAGCGGCGGGGCTCGCCGCACTCGCCGAGCGCGCGGTCGCGCCGCTCGAGCGGCTGGCACCCGAGCTGCAGCGTGCGGGCGACGAGCTGCGCGACGTCGAGCTGCGGCTGCGGGAGACTGCCTCCGACCTGCACGCCTTCCTCGCTTCGCTCGAGGCGGAGCCGGGACGTCTCGAGGAGCTCGAGGCGGGGCTCGACCGGATCGCGGAGGCGAAGCGCCGCTTCCGTGTCCAGACGTACGAGGAGTTGCTGCAGCAGGCGGCCGAAGCGCGTGTCGAGCTCGCCGAGCTCGACGCCGGTGTGGATCCCGCCGCGGTGGCGGCCGCGGCGCTCGCCGCCGCCGAGGCACGCGTGCGCGACCTCGTGCTCGATCTGCGCGCCGAGCGAAACGCCGCCGCTCCCGCGTTCGCCGATGCGGTCGCAGCCGAGCTGCACGACATCGGCATGGGCGAGGGCGAGTTCGTCTGCGAGCTCCACGAGCGTGAGCAGGGCGTGACAGGCGCCGACGAGGCGGTCTTCCTCGTCCGCCCGAATGCCGGGATGCCGTTCGCGCCGGTCGCCGAGACTGCGTCGGGAGGCGAGCTCTCGCGCATCGCGCTCGCGATCGCCGCGGTCGCAGGCGGCGAGACGCTCGTGTTCGACGAGATCGACGCGGGCATCGGCGGCGAGACCGCGAACGCGGTCGGCCGGGTGCTGCGCCGGCTCGCCGAGCGCGCGCAGGTGATCACGATCACGCATCTCCCGCAGATCGCGGCCGTCGCCGACCGCCACTTCCGCGTCGAGAAGATCCCCGGCGATCCGACGCACACACGGATCGAGCAGCTCTCCGATGCCGAGCGGAAGGCCGAGCTCGAGCGCATGCTTGGCGGTGAAGAGTTCCTTGCCACGGTACGCAGCTAAGCGCACGCTCCTCGCGCCGCTCGGCGACGTCTGGGCGTTCCTTGCCGAGCCCTACAACCTCGCCGACTGGTGGCCGGGCGTCTCCGGCGTCGAGCCCGACCGCCGCGGCCTCGCGCCCGGCGCCCGCTGGAAGGTCATCGGCCCGAGCACGCCGAGCCTCTTCCGCAAGCCGCAGATGACCGGCACGCTCCTCGTGCTCGCGGTCGAGCCGATGCGGCGGATCGCCTTCCAGCTCACCGGCGACCGGATCGAGGCCGAGCTGGAGCTCCGCGACGTCGGTCCGAAGCAGACCGAGGCCGTCCTCTCAGTCGAGGGGCCGTTCCTCGTCGGGCTCCGCCGCCGCTTTCCCGCCCAGGCACTCGCCCGTCTGCACACACTCCTACGAACCGGGGAGGACATTCAGTGACAGCAAGTGCAGTTGTCAAATTCATAGGGCACGAGCTGAGTCGACGCGGGCCGTTGTCGCCGGCACTCCTGAAGCACGAAGAGAAACGCGCGGCGAGCGTTCAGAGCCGGATCGCGGACGCGATCACCGGCTTCGCGGGGTCCATGAGCTTCGTCTACGTCCACATCGCGTGGTTCGTGACCTGGATCACGCTGCCGGTCGAGAAGTACCCGTATGGCCTGCTGACGATGATCGTCAGCCTGGAGGCGATCTTCCTCTCGACCTTCGTGATGATCTCCCAGAACCGTGCGGACGCCCGCCGGCAGGTCTTCGCCGACAGCCAGTACGAGATGATCCAGGAGGAGAAGAAGCAGAACGTCGAGCTGATCGAGCAGGGCAAGCGCATCGAGCAGCTCACGCAGGCCGTCCTCACCCTGACCCAGGAGCTGCACGCAACGCTCGGCAAACGTTGACCCTGTGGACGCGGCCGCGAGGGGCGATCAGCTCTGGCGGCTGCAAACCGTCGCATCCCTGCGTCCTTGGGCTGCTCGGTTTTCGCTTGCCAGAGCGAGATCGAGCTCACAGCCGCGTCCACTGCGGCTGCTACCCTGAAATCCCGTGAGCGCACGGGCCCCGAAGTACGTTTTCGTCACCGGGGGAGTGGTATCGGCGCTCGGGAAGGGCATCGTCGCCGCCTCGCTCGGTCGTTTGCTGAAGGCGCGCGGCCTGCGGGTGCAGCTACAGAAGTTCGATCCGTACCTCAACGTCGACCCCGGGACGATGAGCCCGTTCCAGCACGGCGAGGTCTACGTGACCGAGGACGGCGCCGAGACCGACCTCGACATCGGCCACTACGAGCGCTTCGTCGACGAGAACTTCCTGCGCAACGCGAGCCACAGCGCGGGCGCGATCTGGGACACCGTCCTGCGCAAGGAGCGCAAGGGCGACTTCCTCGGCGCGACCGTGCAGGTCATCCCGCACATCACGAACGAGATCAAGGCGCGCATCCGCCGCGCAGCCGAGGCTGCGCCGACCGACGTCGTGATCTCGGAGATCGGCGGAACCGTCGGCGACATCGAGTCGCTGCCGTTCCTCGAGGCCATCCGCCAGTTCCGGCGCGAGGTCGGCCACGAGAACGTCGTCTACGTCCACGTCACGCTCGTCCCGTTCATCGAGGCGGCCGGCGAGCTGAAGACGAAGCCGACCCAGCACTCCGTGAACGAGCTGCGCCGCATCGGCATCCATCCCGACGTCGTCGTGTG
>DATGEH010000151.1:0-13430 GCA_035310325.1 Gaiellaceae bacterium | reverse complement strand
CGGGTTGGGCCACGCGGGCGAGCAGCCGATGACCGTCAGCTTCACCGCCGTATCCTCGCGGATTCACCGGAGGCTCCGTCCCGGTGTATAACTCGGCCGTGACCACCTCCGCGACGCTGAAGCAGGTTCCGCTCTTCGCAGACCTCGACGACCGCGAGCTCAACGAGATCGCGGGGTCGATGCGCGAGCGCCGGTTCTCGGCCGGCGACACCGTCACGCAGGAAGGCGCCGCCGGCGTCGGCTTCTTCGTCGTCGAGGAGGGCGAGGCGGACGTGACCGTCGACGGCCAGCCGCGCGGGGCGATCGGGCCGGGCGACTACTTCGGCGAGATCGCGCTCCTCACCGGCTCCGACCGGACGGCGACGATCACGGCCAAGACCGACATGCTCTGCCACGGCCTGACCTCCTGGGACTTCAAGCCGCTCGTGGAGACCAACTCCGCGCTGGCCTGGAAGCTCCTGACGGCCATGGCCGCCAAGCTGAGCTAGCCAGGCCCTTCTAGAAACCACCGTTCGGCCGTTGCTAGTGTCGCGGCCGTGGAGCCGGTCGAGGCGATTCCCTTTCCCGGCGAGCGTCCGCCCGCCCCCGGGCGGCTGCGCCTCGTGCAGCGGTTCGCGAACACGGTCGACTTCGAGCACGGCCGCGAGATGCTGAGCAGCCCGCAGCGGCTGCGAGCCGTCCTTTCCGAGCTCGGCCTGCTCGACGCCGATGCGGAGGTGACGCCCGCCGACCTCGGCCGCGCGCATGCCGTGCGGGCCGCCTTGCGTAGCCTCGCGCTCGCGAACAACGGCGCGAAAGCGGATCCGGGCGCGGCCGAGATCCTCGAGCGTGCGTCCGCCGACGGCAGGCTTGTCGTTCGCTTCGACCACGGCAGCGGCTCGCTCGAGCCGAGCGTCCCCGGCGTCCGCGGCGCGCTCGCCGAGCTCGTCGGCATCGTGTACGGCGCGATGGCCGACGGCACGTGGCCGCGCCTGAAGGCGTGCCGGCGCGACGTCTGCCAATGGCTCTTCTACGACCGCTCGCGCAACCGGTCGGCGCGCTGGTGCCAGATGGCGGTCTGCGGCAACCGCACGAAGACCCGCGCGTACCGGGTTCGCCGGTCGAGCTAGCCGATGCGGCGGGCGCCGTCGAAGCGCGCCGCGTACCAGCCGGCCATCGTCGAGATGCTCACGACGGTGCCGGTGTGAGGCGCGTGGATGAAGCGCCCGTGCCCGAGATAGATCCCGACGTGCCCCTCGCCGTCGAAGAACACGAGGTCGCCGGGCTTCATCGCCCAGCGCCCGACCCGCCGGCCGCGCCAGAACTGGGCGTAGCTCGAGTGGGCGAGGGATACGCCGAACTTCGCGTAGACGTAGCGCACGAAGCCGGAGCAGTCGAAGCCGTAGCGCGGCGAGCTTCCTCCGTAGACGTAGCGGATGCCGAGCAGGTGTCTCGCGTACCTCGCGACCCGCGCGCCGAGCGGCGCGTGCAGGGTGCGGATCGAGTGCCGCCTGACCGAGGTCGGGTGGCGCACCGCGCCGTCGTTCGTCGGGGTCGCGGTCGGCGTCGGATCGGCGTGCCCCGGAAGAGGCCGGATCAGCACCAGCGCCAGCGCGAACATGAGGGAGAACAGCAACAGAATGAGGCGCGGATGCATCACGGGGGATTCCCTTCGGCACGGGTGCGATCGCGCGGACGGCGACCGCTCTGTCGTTGGGCTCGCCCATTCTCCTCAGGGTCCCCGGCGAGCGTCACTCCCCCTTTTGGGGGATCCGACTACCCCTTTCCAAACAGCACCGGATCCGAGATTGACCCAATCGGGGTTTGACTGTCGTCCGAACGGTGATCTAGGATCCGAGAATGGAAGCGGCCTTCGATTACGACACGCTGGTGGATTTCGAGCAGGACTCCGAGCCCGAAGCCTGCACGGCCGAGGTCGCGGAATGCACCTGCCCCGATTTCTGCGAGCGCGACCACACCAACGAGTAGCTGAATCCTCGAGAAGAGCTTCGCTCTTCTCTCGGGAGAAGCAACCCGCTTCGCGGGAGCGCGTCGCGGTCAAGCCGCGCCGCTCTTGTCGGGTCGCTCCGGCTATGGCGTCGCGAGCGCCCGGCGGACGAGTGCGGTCACGGTCGCCTCGGCGGCGTCGATGTTCAGCTGCTCCGACGGCAGGCGGCCGAGCACCCAGGCCGTCAGCACCTCGTCGATCATTCCCCACACGGCGAACGTTGCGACGCGGGCGTCGAGTGCCGGGTCGATCTCGCCCGCCTTCTGCCCGCGCTCGATCACCCGCGTGAGCGCGTCGAAGCCGGGCTGGAAGTCGCCGATGCGCTCCTGCAGCTGAGGGCTGCGCGCGATCTCGCGCACGAGCACGCGCACGACTTCGGGGTCGCGCCGCCACGAGTGGAGCATGAGCGACACGATCTTCCGCACTTCTTCGACGGCGCTTCCGTCCGAGGTCGACGCGATCTCGCCGATCGCGATCGCGACGACACCCCAGTTCTCGCGGAAGATCGTCTCGAGGATCTCCTCTTTGGAGGTGAAGTAGTGGTAGACGAGGCCGTGCGACACGCCGGCCTCCTCGGCGATGTCGGAGATGCGGCAGCCGTGGTAGCCCTTGCGCGCGAACGCGCGCACGGCGGCGGCGACCAGCTCCTCTCGCCGCGACTCGCTCCGACGCCGCATGTCGGACACATACGCACGCTACACCGGGGCGGATCGGGCCAGCCGGTTCAGTCGCCCAGTTGAGCCGAGCGGGCCGCCATTTCACGGTCCTTCTCGGTGATGCCGCCCGCCGAGTGGGTCGTCCAGCGGAGGGTTACGCGCTTGTACGAAACGGCGATGTCGGGATGGTGATTCTCGGCGTCCGCCAGCTCCGCCACCCGGTTCACGAAGGAAATCGCCTCTGCAAACGAAGGAAGCTCGAACTCTCGTTGCAGGGCTCCATCCACCTCGACCCAGCCTGCAGGGCTGCTCATACGCAGGAGTATCCCCACTCACTACGATCGGACACATGCCCACTGCGCGCTATCTCATCGTCGGCGGGGGGATGACCGGGGATGCGGCCACCAAGGGCATCCGCGAGCACGACGCCGAAGGCTCGATCGTCCTCGTCGGAGCGGAGGCGGATCCGCCGTACAAGCGGCCGCCGCTCACGAAAGGCCTGTGGAAGGGCGATGACATGGCGAAGATCTGGCGCGGCACCGAAGAGCGGGGCGTCGACCTGCGCCTCGGTCGCCGCATCGTCTCGCTCGACGTCGCCACGCGCCGTGCCGTGGACGACGCGGGAGAGGAGTACGAGTACGACAAGGTGCTGCTCGCGACCGGCGGCACGCCGCGCCGCCTCGGTGGCGGCGACGGGGCGGTCGTCTACTACCGCACGCTCGCCGACTACCGCAAGGTGCGCGAGCTCGCCGACGGCGGGGCGAGCTTCGTCGTCATCGGCGGCGGCTTCATCGGCTCCGAGCTCGCGGCCTCCCTCGTCGCGAACGGCTCCAAGGTGACGATGGTCTTTCCCGACCCGGGCATCGGCGCGCGAATCTTCCCGAAGGAGCTCGGCACATTCGTCACCGAGTACTTCCGCGAGCAGGGGGTGGAGGTTCTGACGGGTGGGAACGTCGAAAAAGTCGCGGGGACGCTCGTACACACCGCTGCCGGAACGCTCGAGGCCGATGCGATCGTCGCCGGTCTCGGCATCGAGCCGAACGTCGACCTCGCCGAAGCAGCCGGCTTTCCGGTCGACAACGGCATCGTGGTGGACGAGTACGGCCGCGTCGACGGTCGCGACGACGTCTTTGCCGCCGGCGACGTCGCAAACTTCCCCGTCGCCGCGCTCGGCCGCGGCATGCGCATCGAGCACGAGGACCACGCGAACACGCACGGGCGCGTCGTCGGCGCGAACATGGCCGGCGCCGGCGAGAAGTACGACCACCTGCCGTTCTTCTACTCCGACCTGTTCGACCTCGGCTACGAGGCGGTCGGTGAGCTCGACGCTCGGCTTCCGACGGTGGAGCAGTGGAAGGAGCCGAACCGCAAGGGCGTCGTCGCGTACGTCGACGACGACCGCAAGCCGCGCGGCTATCTGCTCTGGAACACGTGGGACAAGGTCGATGCCGCACGCGACCGCATTCGCGCGGGAGAGCCCGTCGACGAATCGCAGCCGCTTGTCTAGCGCCCTGGCACGTTCGCGCAAGCCGCGGCTTGCGCAGGAGCGGCTCTGCGAGTGGGTCTACCGCCCGCTCGCGCACGTTGTCGTTCTCGCCCTGTTGCCGCTGCGCGTGCCGCCGCCGGCCGTCGTGCTCGCGTCGACCGGCGCGGGCCTCGCCGGCGCGGTCGAGCTCGCGCGCGGCCACTTGATCGTCGCCGCCCTGCTCGTCCAGCTGAAGACCGTGCTCGACAACGCGGACGGGCAGCTCGCCCGTCTCTCCGGCAAGGTCACCGCCTTCGGGCGCTACCTCGACTCCGAGTGCGACCTGCTCGTGAACGCCGCGCTGTTTGCCGCGCTCGGGTGGGAAACCCACCGTCCGTTCGCTGCGTTCGCCGGCTTCGCGGCGCTCACCGCCGTGCTCAGCGTCAACTTCAACGTCGAGCGGCTCGCCCGGGGCGGGCAATCCGCTCCATCGGAGTCCGGCGTATTAGCCTCCGTGTATCGGGTGATGTACGGCTGGCAAGATCGGATCGTCGAGCGGTTCGTCGTTCCCGACCGGAATGCGGTCGTCGCGCTCGCCCAGCTCGGCATGTCGGGGCAGCTCGCGGCGTTCGGCCTCTTCGTCGGGCTCGGCCATCCGCTCTACGCCGTGTGGTTCGCGCTCGCGCAACTGCCGCTCGTCGCCATCCTTGTCCTTCGTCCCCAGGAGCTTCAGGAGGAGATTGCGTGACGGAAGAGATGAACGAAGCCGAGATCCTCGAGTTCCACACTCGCTGGGAGCAGGTGGAGCCCCGCCACGTCGCGCCCGCCGACCTCGAGCGCTTCGAGGGCTACGTCGCGGAGATCTTCGCGGCGCTCGGCATGGACCTCGCGACCCCCGGCACGCGCGAGACGCCGCAGCGGTTCGTGCAGGCGCTCTTCGACGCGACCGCCGGCTACGACGGCGACGCGAAGCTGCGCACCGCGTTTCCCTCGGAACGGCCCGTGGGTGTCGACGGCGCGCACAGCCAGATCGTCGAGGGGCCGATCGGCTTCTTCTCCCTGTGCGAGCATCACGCGCTTCCGTTCCACGGCGTTGCGCACATCGGCTATGTCGCCGGCGGCGAGATCCTCGGCATCTCGAAGCTGACGCGGCTCGTGCGCCTGTTCGCGCGCCGCTTCACCGTGCAGGAGCGCGTCGGCGAGCAGATCGCAGATGCGCTCGTGCAGCTCGTCGAGCCGCGCGGCGTCGCCGTTCGTCTCGAAGCGGCGCACCTCTGCACCCAGATGCGCGGCGTGAACGAGGAAGCCGCGCGCACGGTGACGACGTTCTGGCGCGGCCTGTACGAGGAGGACGCCGGCCTGCGGGCGGCATTCCTCTCCGAGGTCCGGAACGCTTAACCTCCTGGACGAACGCCCCGGGCTGCCGCGCTTTTCGCTGCCGGCGGAGCTCGAGCGTTTGTACGGGGGCGGCATCGGCTTCGCCGAGCCGCGAGTGTTCACGAACTTCGTCGAGACGATCGACGGCGTCGTCGCAATCCCCGACGTCGAGCGCTCGAACGCGCTCGTCTCCGGCGAGAGCCAGGCGGACAAGTTCGTCATGGGCCTGCTGCGCGCCTGCGCAGACGTCGTCGTCGTCGGCGCACGCACGCTGCAGGCCTCGCCGAAGGGAAGCTGGCAGCCAGCGCGTGTCTTTCCGCCCGCGGCGGATGCGTTTGCCGAGCTCCGGCGTTCGCGCGGTCGTCCCGAGCGAACCGAGGTCGCGATCGTGACGACCGGCGCGTCGCTCGACACCGCGCATCCGGTCCTCGCGGATGCACTCGTGCTGACGACCGCGCGTGGTGCGGAGAAGCTCGACGGCGTTGCACGCGAAGTGCTTGCCGTCAACGACGGCGATCGCGTCGACGTGCGCGCGGCGATCTCGCTGCTGCGTGACCGCGGTCACGCGCTCGTCCTGTCGGAGGGAGGCCCGCACCTCTTCGGCGAGCTGGTCGCGCACGGATGCGCCGACGAGCTGTTCCTCACCGTGTCGCCGCTCCTGGCGGGACGCGGCGCGGCCGACCGGCTTGCGCTCGTCGAGGGCGTCGAGCTCCTGCCGAACACGATGGCCGGCGCCGAGCTGCTCTCCGTGCGCAGGCGCGACGAGCATCTCTTCCTGCGGTACGCGCTAGCGGCGCGGTAGCTCGACGGTGAACGTCGAGCCTCGTCCGACTGCCGATTCGACCGAGACTCGTCCGTTCATGCGCTCGACGAGCTCCTTGCAGACGTACAAGCCGAGGCCGGTTCCCGCGACGCCGCGCGTGTGCTCGGGATCCAGCCGGTAGAACTTCTCGAAGATCCGCTCGAGCTCTGCCGCCGGGATGCCGACGCCGCTGTCCGCGATCGTGAAGCGGACCAATGTCTCCTCAGCCGCGACGTGCACGGTCGTCCGGCCGCCGCCCGGCGCGTACTTCACGGCGTTCTCGATGAGGTTGTCGAGCACCTGACGGAGCCGGCCCGCGTCGGTCTCGACGGTCCCGGCGCCGGGAGAAGCGTCGAACTCGATCTCCGCGCCGTCCGGCAGCCGCAGGCGCGCAGCCTCGACGGCCGCGCGCGCGACTGCGACCGGATCGATCTCGCCGGGCGTCAGGCGGAACCGCCCCGCCTCGAGCTCGCTCGTCAGCAGGATGTCGGAGACGATCGACGTGAGCCGCTCCGTCTGGTCGACGATCTGCGCGATGAGCGCGCGCTGGAGGTCGGGTCGCCCGCTCAGGTCGCGGTCGGCGAGCGTCACGGCGGCGCCGTACACGGCCGCGAGCGGAGTCCGCAGCTCGTGCGAGACCGTCGCGACGAAGTCCGATTTGAGCTGCTCGAGGCGCTGATCCTCGGTGACGTCGCGGAACGCGAACACGACGCCCTCGGCAGACGCGACGCGCGAGATCGACAGCCAGAGCTCGCGGCCGTAGATCGTGACGGGCATCGTTCTCGGACTGGCCGTCGGCGCCTGCGCGGGAGTGTTCGCCGGCACGGCCTCGGCGATCTGCTCCCACCCGGGGAACAGCTCGGAGGCGCCGCGACCGCGCACGCTCGACGCCGGAATGCCGGTGATCATCTCCGCCGCGGCGTTCCAGACGCGAATCGTCCCCTGGCGGTCGATAAAGATGACGCCGTCCGCGACGGTGGCGAGCGCATGCGCGGCTTCGGCCCGCTCCTCCACCTCGCGGTACAGGCGCGAGTTGTCGACGGCGAGTGCGGCGCGGCTTGCCAGCTCCTCGGCGAGCGCAAGATCCTGTTCGGAGAATCGTCGCGCCGATTCGGCGGACACGAGCAACAGCGCGCCAAGTGTCCGGCCGCGTGCGATGAGCGGCACGCACATCGTCGAATGAACTTCGACCTCTGCCAGCGCGGCGGCGAGCTCTTCGGGCTGGTCGACGTCGGAGGCGAGCGACACGGGCGTCGCGTCGGAGTGCAGCTCCGACCGGCCGGTGCGGATCACCGAGGGAACGCCCGACGGCGCGTCGGGTTTGAGCTCGTGACCGGCAAGGATCGCGCGGACGACGTCCTGGCGGCCGCCGCCGTGCTCGACTGCGACGCGCTCGATCCTTCCCTCCTCGGAGAGCATGTAGAAGAGGCACCAGTCGGCCATCCGCGGCACGGCGAGCCGCGCGACGCTTGCGAGGGTTTCGGTGTAGTCGAGCGAGCCGGCGAGCAAGTTGCTTGCCTCGCCGAGGAACGTCGTGCGGTCGCGCGCCGCCTGCTCCGCCCGGTAGAGGCGCGCGTTGTCGATGGCGAGTGCCGCGCGCCGCGCGACCTCTTCTGCGAGCGTCAGGTCGCTGTCGCCGTACGTACGGGCCGATTCTGACCAGGCGAACGTCAATGCGCCGAGCGTGCGGTCGTGCGCGACGAGCGGCACCGCGATCGCCGAGTGCGGAGCGAGCGCGACCATGATCTCGTAGTGCCGGTCGTCGTATGTGGTCTCGCGCAGCTCCTCGGGTGTGAAGGCCGGAAAGTGCACGGTCGCACCGCGCTCGAGCGCGAGACCGGCCGGCTGTCGTGAGCCCGGCCTCGGCGGGTAGTTGAGAGCGAGCTCCTCGAGCAGCTCCTGTTTTCCCGGATCCGCGGCGGTGACCGCAACGCGTTGAAGCTGACCCTCGTCGTCGACGACGTCGACGATGAACCAGTCGGCCAGACTCGGCACGACGAGCTTTGCGAGCGAGACGAGCGTCTCCTGATAGTCGAGCGTCGACGCGAGCATGTGCCCCGCTTCTGCGAGCAAGCCCAGGCTTGCCTCGCTCGCACGCCGGCGCTCGTCCGCGCGTTCGCGCCCCGCAGCGATCGCGAGCAGGTTCGCGAGCGCGCGCAGAAACAGCCCGTCGTCCGGACTGAACGGCTGCTCTTCGGTGCTGTGCGCGGCGAGCACGGTGAGCGGCCGCTCAGGTCCGCGGATCGGGGCCGCGAGCTCGCGTTCGGTGATGAGCGGCTCTGTCGTCTCGGGCGTCGGCTCGCAGAACTCGACGCGTGCTCCTGCGAGGCCGTCGGCGGCGGCGGCGAGCGCTTCGTCGAAGAGCTCCGGGAGCTCCGTGCCGGTGAGCGCCGAGCGGCCCAGCTCGGCCACGAGCGCCTGCTGCCGCTCCCGGCGGCGGAGCTCCTCGAGCGGATTCAGCTGTTCGACGCCCATCGGGCCCTCATGGTGCCCCAACCGCCCACGGTGCGCTTTACGAGACCTTTACGGAGGTCGGCGCAAGAGCCTTTGGCCGCCGGGATCTACACGGATGCAACCTCAATCGGGAGGCATCTGGATGCGCACCTTCGTTCTGGTCTCGGCTTGCGTCGTCGCGCTCGCGGCCGCCGGGATCGCCGTCGGCAGGAGCTTCGACGGCAACAGCAAGAGCGCGAAGTCGGTCTCGGGGACCTTCACGGCGACAACCGCCTCGAAGGTCGACACCCGCACCTGCACCACGAGCGACGGCAAGACGCTCGTCAGCTCGACGGGCACCTACACCGGCACGGCGTCCGGCGATCCGGATCTCACCGGTCCCGCGACGCTGTCGGCGCACGCCCTCATCAACTCGACCGACAACGTCGGGACGGTCTCGGGCACGTTGAAGATCGACGTCTCCTCGGGCGCCGACACGACGGCCCACTACAACGCCGTGTACTCGGGCGGCTCGCTCGCCGGGCTCGCGTCCGGGCACGCGCAAGATCCGCACGCGAAGCTCCTGGCGAACGTGTCGGCGGGCTTCACCGCGGCGGGCGGCTTCACCGACGGCAAGATCGGCGGGACGACCGGCGGCGGCGCCGTCGAGCTCGGCCCCGGCCAGTGCAAGTCGTCGCAGTCCGTGAAAGAGAACAGTGAGGCGAACGGGACCGTGAGCGCGATCTCGTCGACGTCGATCACAGTCGCAGGGCTCACGTGCTCGGTGCCCGCGAGCCTGCAGTCGACCCTGTCGGCGCTGTCGCTCGCGGTCGGTTCCCGCGCGGAGATCCGCTGCTCGCTCTCAGGCGGCGCAGCCACCCTCGTCAAGGTCGAAGGCAGCAAGCACCACTAACGCACGGCGACGCGGTGCGCCCGCTCCGGCGGGCGCACCGCCAGCCAGGCGTCGACCTCGCGGGCGCAGCGGCGGCCTTCGTCGATCGCCCACACGATGAGCGACTGGCCGCGGCGGGCGTCGCCGGTCACGAACACGCCGGGCTCGTGCTCCAGCTCGTCGAGAAGCGCACGCTCGGGGCCGACGAAGCCCATCGCGAGCAGAACGAGGTCGGCGGGGTCTGACCCCTCCGTGCCCGGTAGGAGCTCGAACGGCGGCGTGCCGGTGTTGCGCGCCCAGTGGATGCGCTCGATCCGGCCGGCCCCGGAGAAGTGCGTCGTCGTGATCGCGAAGCTGCGGTCGCCGCCCTCGGCGAGCGCGTACGACGTACGCAGCTTGAGCGGCCACAGCGGCCACGGCGTCAGATCGTCGGCGCGCGCGGGCGGCGGCTCGCCGAGCAGCTCGAGCTGCGTGACCGAGGCCGCGCGCTCACGGTGCGCGCTCGCCACGCAGTCGGCGCCGGTGTCCCCACCGCCGATGACGATCACGTGCTTGCCGGACGCGGTGATCGCAGGCTCGGCAGTGCCGGCAACGGCGCGGTTGCGTCCGTAGAGGTAGTCCATCGCGAAATGCACGCCGTCGAGACGGCGGTCGGGGACGGGCAGGTCGCGCGGGACGCGCGCGCCGGTTGCGAGCACGACGGCGTCGAACTCTTCGAGCTGCACGGCAGACTCGATCTCGACGCCGTACTCGAACTCGATCCCTTCATCGGCGAGCTGCTGGAGGCGGCGTTCGACCACCGCCTTCTCGATCTTGAAGTCCGGCACGCCGAAGCGCAGCAGTCCGCCTCCCGCTTCGTCGCGCTCGAAGACGGTGACGCGATGGCCGGCCCGGTTGAGCTGCTGCGCGCACGCGAGGCCCGCAGGACCCGATCCGACGATCGCGACGTGACGGCCGGTGCGCTCCAGCGGCGGCTGCGGGACGATCCAGCCCTCCTCCCAGCCGCGGTCGACGATCGCGCGCTCGATCTGCTTGATCGTGACCGCGTTGCCCTCCTCGATCTCGAGCACGCACGCCGCCTCGCACGGCGCAGGGCAGAGCCGCCCGGTGAACTCGGGGAAGTTGTTCGTGCGGTGCAGCTCGCCGAGGGCCTCGCGGAAGCGGTCGCGGTAGACGAGGTCGTTCCAGTCCGGGATGAGATTGCCGAGCGGGCAGCCGCTGTGGCAAAACGGGACGCCGCACTCCATGCAGCGCGCGGCCTGATCCCGGAGCTGGACGATCGGAAGCGTCTGCACGAATTCGCGGTGGTCGCCCACGCGTTCTGCGGGCGGCCGTTCGGGCGCCTTGGCAGGGCGTGTCTTCAGGAACGCTCGCAGCTCGCCCATCTACGCCGCCGTCTCCGTCTCGGCGGTGAGGAAGCCGTCGCCGCCGCTCGAGACGGCGGCCAGCGCGCGCCGGTACTCGTGCGGCATCACTCGCACCAGCGCGCCGAAGTCCACCTCGACCGTCGATCCCGTGCGCGCCCGATGTTCGTCGACGAGCGCACGGACGGTTTCGACGTCGCCGGGGCCGAGCCCGTCGAGGGCGACCATCTGCGTGTTGCAGCGCTCCGCGAACATTCCGCCCTCATCGAGCACGTAGGCGATGCCTCCGCTCATGCCCGCGGCGAAGTTCCGGCCGGTCGGCCCGAGCACCACGACGACTCCGCCGGTCATGTACTCGCAGGCGTGGTCGCCGACGCCCTCGACGACCGCGCACGCGCCTGAGTTTCTGACCGCGAAGCGCTCGCCGACGAGACCGCGAAAGAAGGCTCGGCCGCTCGTCGCCCCGTAGAGGATGGTGTTGCCCGCGATGACGTTGTCCTCGGCGACGAAGCCGGCATCCTCGGGCGGCCGGAGCGCGAGCACGCCGCCGGAGAGACCCTTGCCGACGTAGTCGTTCGCCTCGCCGACGAGCGTGAGCTCGATGCCGGGCGCAAGCCAGGCGCCGAACGACTGGCCGGCCGACCCGCGCAAGGTGATGCGCCGGCCTGTCGCCTGGTGCGTCGTGACGTGATGGGAGAGGATCCCGCCGACCGTGCGGTTGACGTTTCGGATCGCGAAGTCGCCCTCATCGATGTCGAGCAGCTGCCAGTCGAGCGCGTCGGTGAGCGCGGGCTCCTGCGCGCGGGTTCGCCGTAAGGAGGAGCCTTCAGGGGCGCGAAGGATGTTCGAGAGGTCTATGCCGCGCGTCTGCCATTCGGTCAGCGCCTCGTCGGCGTCGAGGAGGTCGACGCGGCCGACGAGGTCGTCGAAGCGGGCGACGCCGAGCCGCGCCATCAGCGCTCGGACTTCTTCGGCGACGAAGAAGAAGAAGTTGACCACGTGCTCCGGCTCGCCGGCGAACTTCTTGCGCAGCTCCGGATCCTGCGTCGCGATTCCGACCGGGCACGTGTTGAGATGGCAGGCGCGCATCATCACGCAACCCGAAGCGACGAGCGGCGCCGTCGCGAAGCCCATCTCGTCCGCGCCGAGCAGCGCGGCGACGACGACGTCGCGGCCGGTCTTCAGCTGTCCGTCGGTCTGCACCCAGATGCGCGAGCGGAGATCGTTGCGGACGAGCGTCTGCTGCGTCTCCGCAAGCCCGATCTCCCACGGGATGCCGGCGTGGAGGATCGACGAGACCGGCGACGCGCCGGTGCCGCCGTCGTGGCCGGAGATGAGGACGTGGTCGGCGCCGGCCTTCGCCACTCCGGCGGCGACCGTGCCGACCCCGACCTCGGCGACGAGCTTCACCGAGATACGCGCGTCCGGGTTCGCGCAGCGCAGGTCGTAGATCAGCTGCTTGAGGTCCTCGATCGAGTAGATGTCGTGGTGAGGCGGCGGCGAGATGAGCCCGACGCCGGGCGTCGTCATGCGCACGCTCGCGATGTAGCTGTCGACCTTGTGCCCCGGGAGCTGGCCGCCTTCGCCCGGCTTCGCGCCCTGCGCCATCTTGATCTGCAGCTCATCCGCATTCGCGAGATAGTTCGCGTTGACTCCGAAACGCCCGGACGCGACCTGCTTGATCTTCGAGCGGCGGTCGTCCTCGAATCGCACCGGATCCTCGCCGCCCTCGCCGGTGTTCGAGCGGCCGCCGATCCGGTTCATCGCTTGCGCGAGCGTCTCGTGCGCCTCGCGCGAGATCGACCCAAGGGACATCGCGCCGGTCGAAAAGCGCTTGACGATCTCGGCAACCGGCTCCACCTCTTCGAGTGGGACGCCGCCCGCGGAGAACCGGAACTCGAGGAGGCCGCGGAGCGACGAGCGGCGCGCGCTCTCGGCGTTCGCCGCGTCCGAATACTGCTCGAACCTCTCGAAGCTCCCCGACCGGACCGCGTGTTGAAGCAGGGAGATCGTGTCCGGGTTCCACTGGTGGTGCTCGCCGTCGCGGCGCCACGCATAGAGCCCGACCACAGGCAGCAGACCCCCGTTGCCGGGGTACGCACGGGCGTGGCGTGCGAGCGACCCGTCGGCGATCTCGCGCAATCCGATTCCGCCGATCCGCGACGGAGTGCCCGTGAAGTAGCGCTCGACCAGCTCCGGTGCAAGGCCGACAGCCTCGAAGATCTGCGCTCCACAGTACGACGGAATCGTCGAGATCCCCATCTTCGACATCACCTTCAGCAGCCCCTTCGCGATCCCCTTGACGGCGCGAACCTGCGCCTCTTCGACTGTCATCCCATCCGGCAGCCAGCCGAGGTCGACGAGCTCTGCAAGCGTCTCGAGCATCACGTACGGATTGACCGCGGCCGCCCCGTAGCCGATTAGCACGGCGATCGAGTGCACGCTGCGCGGCTC
>DATGEH010000150.1:0-3487 GCA_035310325.1 Gaiellaceae bacterium | reverse complement strand
CAGAGGGCGTGGATCAGCTCCAGGGCATGTACTTGCGTGCCCGTGACGGTCGGGCCGAGACAGCGCGCGTCGATCGTAACCTTCGGCCGCCCCTCCAGCGCCCGCGCGGCGATCGCGAGCGAGCGCGGCAACGGGCCGGTCTGGCGGTTCGCGGCGCGATCGACGACGAGGTGGTAGTACGGGTACCGGCGCGCGATCTCCTGCTCGTGCTCCTCCTGCCGGCTGTTTGCGGTAAAGGACGCGCTGCCCCGATGGAGCACGAGGACGTCGTCGGCGGCGACGTGCACGAGGCCGCGCAAGACGCAGCGCTGCGAGAAGTCGACCTCCTCGCCGTAGCCCGGCGAGAACGCCGGATCGAACGTGCCGACGAGGTCGATTGCCGAGCGCCGCACGTACACGCAGTGGCCGAGCGCAGTGGGGATGCGCGGGTACAGGCGCAGCGAGGCCTCAGCGACGGCTGTGGCGGCCGGGTCGACGGCCAATCCAGGAGGAAGGTCAGGTTGCGGCTGGTTGCGAAACGGCACGGAGAGGATCGTTCCGTGATTCGTGAAGGCGCTCGCGGTCGCGATCGTCGTGTCGGAGTACGCGGCTGCGCGGAGCCGCTCAGCCCATTCGGGGCCGACCTCGGTGTCGCTGTTCAGGAGGATGACGTCGGCGGGCGCGGTCGCGTCGAAGACGGTGTTGACGTTCTCGACGAAGCCGAGGTTGTGCGGCTGGAGCAGATACCAGAACTCGTGTTCGAACCCGACGCCCGCCGCGATTTCCCGGACGAACGCTTCGGAGTCGCGGTCGGGGCTCGCGTCGTCGGCGACGACGATCGGCACGTCGAGCGGCGTATGGCTGAGCACGCTTCGCAGACAGGCGACAAACAGCGAGTGCGCGCCGTAGACGGGGATACAGACCACCGGCCAGTCGCGTCTGGCGCCGATCGAGCCGCCGGGCTCGAGCACGTGCAGGCCCGGCGTCACGAAACCGCGACGTGCGAGGTCGCGATGTACCGGTCGACGACCTCGTCGGGCGGCCCGAGCGCGACGGCGCGGCCCGACTGCAGCAGCAGCGCGCGATCGCAGAACTGCCGAACGGATCCGAGGTCGTGGCTGACGAACACGATCGTCTTGCCCTCGGCCCGGAGCCGCTCGAAGGTCGCAAAGCACTTCTCCTGAAACGACTGGTCGCCGACGGCGAGCACCTCGTCGAGCAGGAGGATGTCGAAATCGACCTGAATCGCGATCGAATACGCGAGTCGAACCTGCATGCCGGAAGAGAAGTTCTTCAGCTTCTGGTCGACGAACCGCTCGAGCTCGGCAAACGCGACGACGTCGTCGAAGCGCCGCTCGACCTCGCGCAGCGACAGCCCCAGTAGGACCCCGGTGATGCGGATGTTGTCGCGTGCAGTCAGCTCCTCGTTGAAGCCGACGCCCAGCTCGATGAACGGCGACAGTCTGCCGTCGATCCGAACAGTGCCCGTGTCTGCGCGATAGATGCCCGCGATGATCTTCAAAAGGCTGCTCTTGCCGCTGCCGTTCGGGCCGATGATCCCGAAGAATTCGCCGTGGTCGATGTCGAACGTGACGTCGTCCAGCGCGCGGTTCTCTTCGTAGTCGACGTTCTTGAAGGGGTGAAGGAAGTGCTCCTTGACGGTGTTGCGATGCTCGTGCGGGATGCGGAAGCGTTTGGAGACGCGATCGATCGTGACAGCGGGCATTCAGACTCGCTCTGCAAACCACGGAGACTGACGGCGAAAGAACGCGTAGCCGCCGATGACTATCGCGGCGCCGATTGCCAGCGGGATGAGCTGCCCTGCCGGCCCGTGGTACACGTCCGTGGGCGTGACGATCCCCGACCTTGGCAGCACGACCGCGCGTGCGTCTTGGATCACCTGGTTGAAGGGACTCAGATATGCGATCGGACGCCACCACGGGGGTAGGTACGACGGCGGGTAGATGATCGGCGATGCATAGAACATCAACTGGAGGCAGAGCTCCCAGACCTGCGAGAGATCGCGCAACCGGACGAAGAGCGCCGACAGGAAGAGAGAGACGCCGGCGGTCACGACGAACAGCTCGAGCAGCAACGGGATGAGGGCGAGCCAGCCTATGGTCGGCACGATCCCGCTCGCCGCGATGAACACTGCAATCGCGATCAGGTTGACGCCGAGCGTGATCGCGGTCGTCGTCGTTACGGACAACGGGATCACCGCGCGTGGGAACGCGAGCTTCGACAGCAACGAGCCGCGGTTGACGAGCGAGTAGAGCGAGAGGTTCGTCGCGTCGGCGAAGTAGGTCCACAGCACGATGCCGACGAGCAAGTAGATCGGGTAGTGCGCGAACGCGTTGAGCTTGAAGAAGCGTCCGAAGACGATGTAGAGCATCCCGAACAAGCCCAGCGGCTTGACGACCGACCACACGTAGCCGAGCGCAGAGCCGGAGTACTTGAGCTTGAACTCCGCGTGCGCGGTTACTCCGACGATGCGCGCATAGTGCGCGAGGCGTGTCGGAAGCGGACGCGCAGCTGTCTCGAGCGTGGCCAAGAGGCGGGACTAGCCTAGCGTCGGGCCCGGGTCCGGCTGGCCGGCGAGCATCCAGGCGAGGAGCGCCGCTCCGCTCCCGATGCGACGCCGCAGCCGCACGATCTCGGGCAGCTCGGCGGCGACGTCGATCCCTGCGCGCGTGATCGCTCGCGGATGCCGCGGAAGCCGCAGCAGCTCCCCTGCGACCACTCGAGCGGCTGCGCTCGGAGGCAAGCATTTGAGCGCGAAGCGAAGGAGATTGTGGTGCGAGGATGCGAGGCGCACGCCGGTGGTCGCGCCGCCGCGGTGCTGGACTCGCGCGTCCGCGACGTGCACGCTCGGCCAGCCCCGAAGCCAGCCCCGCCAGCACAGGTCGAGGTCCTCCCAGTCCATGAAGAAAGTCTCGTCGAAGCCGCCGAGCTCGTCGAAGCAGCGCCGCCGCACGAGCATCGCGGCGCCGTGCGTGTTCAGCGTCGGGACGACTCCCTCCGCCTCGACGCGATGGTCGAGGTGAAGACCCGGGAGGTACTCGCGCACAAGCCGCCCCGGACGCAAAGTCGTCCGCGCGTGCACGACCTCTCCGGTTTCCCAGTCGAGCTGGCGCGCGTCCGCTGCGAAGCGGCGCTCGTCCCCGTCCAGAGCGGCAGCGAGGAGCTCGAGGCAGTGCGGGTGGTACGCGACGTCGACGTTCGAGAGCAACACGTACGGCGCACTCGTGACCTCGACGCCGCGGTTGTAGAGATACGCCAGGCCGCGGTTCGGAACGACGAGCACGCGGGCGCCGAGCGCTTCCGCAGTCGCCGCGCTCCGGTCGGGGGACGAGGCGTCGACGACGAGGAGCTCTGCGGGCTCCAGCGACTGCACACGAAGACTGCCGATGCACTCGGCGAGATGGTGCTCGGACGCGTAGCTGCCGAGTACGACCGCGACGTCAGGCATGCGCGTCGAGCTCGGCGATCGCAGAAGCCAGACTCTCTG
>DATGEH010000149.1:0-10747 GCA_035310325.1 Gaiellaceae bacterium | reverse complement strand
GCGGGATGATGTAACGAGCCCTCGGGCTCTGTAGAGACGCGAAGGGCCGGCGCATGCCGGCCCTTCGTCGTAACGGGAGGGTGAAACCCAACAAGGAGGGTGTTGCCTCTATCGGCAGCACGCCTCCGATCCTTTAGAACTCGGTTCAGAATGACGCCCGTCGACGGGGCGCGATTCGGCGGATGCGATGCAAGGACGCAGGGAGCGCCGATAGCAGCGGCTATCGGCGCGACCGAGGACGCAGCAGCGCGCCGCCGAGCGCGTTCCGGCGACATCGCGTTCATTTTGAATCGAGTTCTCAGAACAGGAGCCGGTCGAGGCCGCGCGTCAGCCCGACCCGGCCCGGAACCGCACGGATCGCGACGAGCGTGCCGGCGACGTACGGTGCTGGTGTTTCGCCCGCGTCGTGCCGAAGCGACAGCCGCTCGCCCGCGCGCGCGAAGACGATCTCCGTCGACACGACGAAGCTCGGTAGCCGAAGCGAATGCACCTGGGAGCCGGCGATCGTCGCGCCCCGCGCCTCGCGCGCCCCGTGCACTTCCGCGATCGGCACGGACAGCGCCGGCGCCCGCACTGCTGCGAGCCGCTCGGCGAGCTCCCGGGCGGTGCCGCTCGGGGCATCCTGCTTTCCGGCGCTCGCGTAGTCGACGATCTCCCACCGGTCGAACTGCTGCGCAGCGGCCTCCGCGAACCGAAGGAGCAGCGCTGCCGTCACCGAGAAGTTGCCTGCAGCGATCACGCCGACGTTCTTCGCGCGTGCGAGCGCGTCGATCTCGACGTAGTCGCCAGCCGACAGCCCGCTCGACCCGACGACGACGTTGACGCCTCGTTCGAGCGCGGCGAGCACGTTGCCCTTCACGACGGTGGCGTGCGTGTAGTCGACGAGCACGTCGGCCTCGGTTGCGTCGAGCGCGTCCGCGACCGACTCGCGCGACAAGCCGGCGACGAGCTCGAGATCGGCCGCCGCCTCGATCGCGTCCGCGATGGGGCGGCCGGTCCAGCCGGTTACCCCGGCGACGCAGACGCGGATCGCTGGCACGCGCCCAGGATAGGCGCGATGCTAGGCCGCGTGCGCATCTGGGACGCAGAGATCACGGTCGACGAGGCACTCGTCCGGCGGCTGATCGCCGAGCCGACGATCGAGTCGCTGTCGCGGCTGTCGGAGGGCTGGGACCGCTCGGTCTGGCTTGTGAACGGCGAGTGGGTCTTCGCCTTCCCGCGCCGCGCGGCGGTCGTCGCTCCGATGGAGCGCGAGATCGAGTTCCTGCCGAAGCTTGCGTCGCTTCTGCCCTTGCCGGTCACGCTCCCGACGTTCGTCGCCAAGGCGAGCGACACGTATCCGTGGCCGTTCTTCGGCTCGCCTTTCGTACCGGGCCGCGAGCTCTGCGACGTCGAACCGAGCCTGTCGCGCACACAGATCGCGATCGACGCGGCAGGCTTCCTGCGCCGTTTGCACAGCGCCGACGTCGCCGCGGCGATCGACAGCGCGAAGCTTCCAGTCGACCCCACCGGCCGGGCGGACATGGCGCGGCGTGTTCCGCTGACGCGCGACTACCTCGCACGGGTCGGGTGGGACGCGCCGCCGCATGTCGTGCGGTTGCTCGACGAAGCCGAGCGCCTGCCGCAGCTGCGCGAGCCGGCGACGGTCGTGCACGGGGACCTCCATTTCCGCCATCTCCTCGTGCAGGACGGGCGGCTGAGCGGCGTCATCGACTGGGTCGATCTCTGCCGTGCCGATCCGTGCGTCGACCTGCAGCTCGTCTGGAGCGTGCTCGAAACGGACGACCGCAGCGCGTTCCTCGATGCGTACGGGCCGGTGAGTGACGAGCAGTTGTTGCGTGCGCGTGTGCTTGCGCTCTCGCTGAGCGCCGCGCTCGCGTGGTACGGCCGGGAGAATGGAATGGCGAACGTCGAGCGCGAGGCGCTCGCCGGGCTCGAACGCGCAGCTAGCCGGTGACGCCCATCGGCTCTTCCATCATCTTCAGCATCCTCCAGCCGCCGCCGCGGCGGAAGTAGCGCCAGACGAGCATGACGCCGATCGCGAGGAAGACGATGTTGAGGTACGTCGTGTAGTTCCAGGTCACGTGCGCCATCTCCACCTTCGCGTTGCGGGCATGACGCTCGATTCCGGCTCCGGTGAAGAGATACTCGACGACGACTCCGGATACCGCCATTGCGGCGTAGAAGGTGACGAAGACGACGCCGGCCATCTTCCAGCCGTAGTAGCGACGGTAGATGTTGAGGATCGGAAGGATGAGCAGGTCGCCGAAGACGAACGCGATGACCCCGCCGAAGCTGATGCCGCCGTTCCAGAGAACCGCGGCGAGCGGCACGTTTCCGATCGAGCAGACGAAGCTCAGCGTCGCGACGGCCGGCCCGATCAGCGGGCCCCAGACCTTGCCGAGCGTCCCGTGGTGCTCGAGGAAGAGCGAGCGCCAGAACGAGTCCGGCACCCACGCCGCGAGCGCTCCGGCGATCAGGAGGCCGCCGAACACGTCTCGCCAGACCGCCGCCCAGTCCATGACGAAGTAGTCCGCGGTCGCCGTGTACCCCTCCGCCGTGAGCAGGCGCGGCGCCGACATGTCCATTCCTGCATGGCCTTCCATCGAGCCGACGTGCCGCTTGTCCGCCTCCGCACGCGCCTCGTCGACGAGCCGCTGCTTGAGGAAGAGCCGGAAGAGGAGCGCGACGAAGACGATGATGAGCGGCCCGCCGACGAACTCGCCGACCACGAACTGCCAGCCGAGGAGGAGCCCCATCACGATCCCGAGCTCGACTACGAGGTTCGTCGACGCGATCTCGAACGCCATCGCAGCGGTGAAGCTTGCGCCCTTGCGGAAGAGCGCGCGCGCGAGCGCGACGGCCGCGTACGAGCAGCTCGACGAGGCGGCACCGAGCGCTGTCGCGACGGCCACCGTTTTGGCTGAGTCGTCGCCGAGCAGCTTCTGCAGCCGACGCTTCGAGACGAGCGCCTGCACGACGGCGGAAAGGCCGAAGCCGAGGATCAGCGCCCAGAGGATCTCCCACGTCATGCCGAAGGAGAACGACAGCGCTCGCCAGACGTCGTGCATCAGCCGAGGTTCGCCGAAATCCGTTCGAGCGTCGCCCGGAGCTCGTTGCGCTGCTTCTCGCTGATGCCGTCGAACACCCGCTGCTCGAAGTCGCGCATCGCAACGTGGAGCAGCCGGTGCAGACGCTCGCCGGCGGCGGTGAGCTCGAGGTTCCGCACGCGCCGGTCGTTCGGGTCGGTCTTTCGCCGCACGAGCCCGAGCTGCTCGAGACGATCGATGTGGTGCGTGATCGTCGCGCCTTCGAGGTGCACGTGGCCGCCCAGCGCGCTCTGGCTGATAAGGCCCTCGTCGCTCAAAGCGCTGAGCACGAACCAGATACCGAGCGATCCGCCGGCCTCGCTGAGCGCCTGCTCGAACGCCTCGCGCACGGCCTTGGCCGTGAAGACGAGCTGGCGCCCGAGAGGAGAATGGTTCGACGTCGTAACATTTGACATCGTACCACTCGTGTGCGTACCCTCCCGGGAATGCTCGCCCGGCTCGCCCACCACATCGCCCACCACCGCAAGCGCGTCATCGCGATCTGGATCGTGCTCACGCTCTTCGGCGCGTTCTCGGCCGGCCAGGTCTCGAAGCGCTGGTACCAGAGCTTCTCGATCCCGGGCTATTCCGCGTACGAGACGAACCAGAAGACGCTGAAGACGTTCGGCTCCGGCGAGCAGGCGGCCCTCGTTCCGGTCTTCCACTCGTCCGGCGACATCACGAAGGAGACGAGCCTGCAGCAGGCCGTCGCCGCCGCGGCAGCTGTCAATCCCGGCTCGCGGACCTCGTCGTACTGGTCGACCGGCAGCCTCGCGTACGTCTCGAAGGACAAGCACACCGCGTTCGCCGAGATCTTCCCGCCGAGGAACCCGAACTTCAGCTCGTCCGTGCACATCGACCAGGTGCGCGCGGCGCTTAAACGGCTCACTCCCGCGGGCGTGACCGCGAACCTCACCGGCCGCGACGCGCTCTACGCCGCATCGAGCGGCAGCAACAAAGGACCGAGCATCCTGACCGAGGCGCTCATCGGCGGCCTCGGCGCGCTCGTCATCCTCTTCTTCGTCTTCGGCACGCTCCCGGCGGTGCTCATGCCGATCGCCGTCGCGGTCGCATCGATCCTCAACACGTTCACGCTCGTCTGGCTGCTGACCTACCTGACGAACGTCTCGATCATCGTGCAGTTCCTCATCGCGCTCGTCGGGCTCGGCGTCGCGATCGACTACGCGCTCCTGATGATCTTCCGTTTCCGGGACGAGCTGCGCGAGGGCGAGGACGTCGAGACCGCGCTCGTCGAGACGATGACCCACGCCGGCCGCTCGGTGATCGTGTCGGGCTCGACCGTCGCCGTCGGACTCCTGTCGATGATCTTCCTGCCGCTGCCGTTCATCCGCTCGATCGGGATCGGCGGCATGCTCATCCCCGCCGTCTCCGTGCTCGCGGCGATCACGCTGCTGCCCGCACTGCTCGCCGTCCTCGGCGAGCGCATCAACAGCGTGCGCGTGCTTCCAAAGCGGTTCGTGGACCGCGGCCATCCGGAAGACGGCCTCTGGGGTCGCTGGGCGGGCTTCGTCATGCGCCGTCCCGTTCCCGTCGCCGCCGTCGGCCTCGCGATCGTGGGCCTGCTCGTCTACTCCGGCTTCCAGATCAATCCGAGCGAGGCGCAGGTAAAGGCGCTGCCCGGCAAAGGCGACGCGATCAACGGCCGCGCAGCGCTCGCGGCGGCGGGCATCTCCCCCGGCGTGATCAAGCCGTTCGAGATCCTCGTCCAGAACGGCGCGAGCACCGCGCCGATCGTCGCGAAGCTGCAGGCGACGCCAGGCATCACCGGCGCCGTCGCACCGCACGAGTGGCAGAGCGGCACCGACTCGATCGTCGAAGCCTTCCCGGCCGTCGACGGCGCGAGCAAGCAGATCCAGGGAGTCATCGACCGCGTCAAGGGCGAGTTGCGCGGCACCAATGCGTCGCTCGGCGGGCTCGCGCCCGAGGAACGCGACTTCGTGCACGCGGTGTACGGCAACTTCCCCTACGTGCTCGCCTTCGTCGTGCTCCTGACGATCCTCCTGCTGATGCGCGCGTTCCGGTCGCTGCTACTCCCGATCAAGGCGGCCGTGCTCAACCTCGTGTCACTCGGCGCCGCGTACGGGATCATCGTCTTCATCTTCCAGAACGGCCACGGTTCGCAGGCGATCTGGAACGTGCCGGCGACGCAATCGATCATCCCGTGGATTCCGCTGATGATCTTCGCGTTCCTGTTCGGCCTTTCGATGGACTACGAGGTCTTCATGCTCACGCGCATGCGCGAGGCATATGACGAAACCGGCGACACGAACAGGGCGGTCGCGCTCGGGCTTGCGCGCACCGGCAAGCTCGTGACGAGCGCCGCGCTCGTGCTGATGTTCGCGTTCTTCGTGCTCTCGTCGAGCCCGGGAGTCGACATCAAGCAGTTCGGCATCGGGCTCGCGGCCGGAATCATCTTCGACGCGACCGTCATCCGCGCGCTGCTCGTTCCCGCCCTCATGCGCCTGATGGGACGTTGGAACTGGTGGCTACCGGACCTCGCCGCACGCGCGCTGCGCGTCCGGTCGGCGCAATTGCCGCCGGTTACCGAGCCCGTTTAGCGAGAACCTCTTCGACGTCGGCGATGTCGACGCCGGCGACCGCGAGCAGCGCGTACAGGTGGTAGATCACGTCGGCCGCCTCCTCGGCGAGCCGCCCGTCCTTCGCGACTGCCGACAGCGCGGCCTCCATTGCCTCCTCGCCGAGCTTCTGCGCCGCGCGCTCGACTCCGGCCTCTGCAAGCGAGGCGGTGTACGAGCCCTCGGGCCGGTCGCGCACGCGCTCGGCGATCGTCCGCCACAGCGCGGGCGCGAAGCACGACAGCGAACCGGTGTGACAGGCAGGCCCTGCCGGGCGCACGCGCAGCAGCAGCGCGTCGCCGTCGCAATCGTCGCGGATCTCCTCGACGGCGAGCGTGTTGCCCGACGTCTCGCCCTTGTGCCACAGCTCGTGCCGCGAGCGGCTCCAGAACCACGCCTCGCCGGTCTCGCGCGTGCGACGGAGCGCCTCGTCGTCCATCCACGCGAGCATGAGCACATGGCCGCTGTCCGCGTCCTGCACGATCGCCGCTTTCAGCTCAGGCTGCGTCACGAAGAGGCACCCCCAGGGATCGCAGCTCGTCGCGCAGCGCGATGAGGCGCGACGGTTGTTCGTGGAGGATCGACGCGAGGAGCGCCGCCTGCGCGATCTCGAGCGCCGCCGCGACGTGCTCGGTGCCGCCGGCGCCGCCCGACGCGATGACCGGAAGCGCCACGGCATCGCGCAGGCGCGCGAGCAGCTCGAGGTCGTAGCCCGACTGCGTTCCGTCGCGGTCGATCGACGTGACGAGCAGCTCGCCCGCGCCCTGCTCCTCGCACTCGCGCGCCCACTCGATCGTGTCGCGCTGCGCGTCGCGCGTCGCGGAGTGCGAGCGCACGCGTCCGTCCTCCGTGTCGATCGCGACGACGACGGCCTGGCTGCCGAGCGTGCGCGCGAGCTCGCCGATCAGCGCCGGGCGCGCGAGCGCCGCGGAGTTGACGCTGATCTTGTCCGCGCCGGCTTCGAGCACCGACGCCGCGTCGTCGACCGTGCGGATGCCGCCGCCGACCGTGAACGGAATCGAGACGTGCTCGGCGACGCGCGCCGCCACCTCGACCGCCGACGCGCGCGACTCGACGGTCGCCGCGACGTCGAGGAATACGAGCTCGTCGGCCCCTGCGTCGGAGTACGCGGCGCCGAGCTCGACGGGATCGCCGACGTCGCGCAGGCCGCGGAAGCGCACACCCTTGACCACGCGGCCGCCCGCGACGTCGAGGCAGGGGATCAGGCGCGGGAGAGGCATGGCTCCACTACTGCGCCGCTCGCGGCGCCGTCTTCAGGTCAGGTGGGCTTTGCCCACCTGACCGTCGGAAACGACCAGTCGACCCGCTCTCATCCAACACCGACCGCAGGAACCTCGCGCCGGCGGCGCCGCTCTTCTCGGGATGGAATTGGACGCCGGTGAAGGAGCCGTCGCGCACGACGGCCGCGAAGCCTTCGCTCGTCGCGACGGTCTTGTCGGTCTCGCACGCGTACGAGTGCGCGAACCAGTACGTCTCGCCGCCCGGGTCGACGGACGCCCAGCCGATGCGCGGAACGCGCTCTGCGCGCAGTCGCACGGTGCGTCCGGGGACGAGGCCGAGGCCGGCGACGCCGCCGTCCTCCTCGCTCTCGTCGAGCGCGATCTGCAGGCCGAGGCAGATGCCGAGCACGGGCCTACCCGCGGCAACGCGCTCGCGGAGGACGTCGTCGAGCCCGCGCTCGCGCAGCCCCGCCATCGCCGACGCGGCCGAGCCGACGCCCGGGAGGATGGCCAGATCCGCTCCTGCGACGTCGTCGGTCAAGCCGGCGCCGAGCCGCTGCAGCGCGAGCTCGACCGAGCGCACGTTGCCGGCTCCGTAGCGGCAGATCGCCACGTTCACAGGATCCCCTTGGTGGACGGAAGCTCCGAGCCCTCACGCGCGATCGCCGCGCGCAGCGCGCGGCCGACGGCCTTGAAGGCAGCCTCCGCGACGTGATGGTCGTCGCGGCCGGTCGACTCGACGTGCAGCGTCATGCGCGCCGCACTTGCGAGGCTCTCGAGCATGTGCCGCGCAAGACCCGGGTCGAGCGCCAGCGAGATCTCGGCGCCGCGACGTCCGCCGAGGTCGATCGCGGCGCGCGCGAGCGCATCGTCCATCGGGACTTCGGCGGAGCCGTAGCGCGCGATGCCGCGCCGGTCGCCGAGTGCGCGGTCGAGTGCATCGCCGAGTGCAATCGCGGCGTCCTCCGCCGTGTGATGCGGGCTGGTCTCGATGTCGCCGCTGCCCTCGAGGACGAGATCGAGGCCGCCGTGGAACGCGAGCTGCTCCAGGAGATGGTCGTACAAGCCGGCGCCGGTCGCAACGCGCACGCGGCCCTGGCCGTACAGGCCGATTCGCACACGCAATGTCGTCTCGGCCGTGGCGCGCACGTACCGCTTACGGTCGGGGACCGGTTCGCCGGCGAGCGCGGCGAGAAGGAGATCGTCGTCCTCGCGGTCGTTGACGGTGATGCGGATGCCGCCGTTGCCGACACGCACGGCGCAGCCGGCGCGCATCAGTAGCTCGTCGGCAAGCGCTGCGGGATCGTCGACCGGGACGAAGACGAAGTTCGCGTACGACTCCAGCGGCTCGTACCCGAGTGCACGCAGCTCGTTCGTGAGCCGTTCGCGCTCCTCGAGCACAGGCGCGAGGTCAGGCGGCGTGCGCAGCGCCGCGAGCGCGAGCGCGACCGACAGCGTCGAGACTTGTGCAGGCGCCTGCCACGCGTTCAGCTCCCCCGCGGTGTCCTTGTCGGCGAGCGCATAGCCGATGCGCGCGCCCGCCATCCCGAACGCCTTCGAGAACGTCCGCACGACGATCACCCCGTCGTCGATGAGACCGACCGCGCTGTCGCCGCAGTACTCGTAGTACGCCTCGTCGACGAGCAGCGGCCGGGCGCCGGGAATGGGCGGCAGGTCGCCGAACGGATTGCCCGGCCGGCAGATGACGGTGAGCGCGGGCGACTCGCGACCGACTTCCGCACCGGCGAGCTGCGTCGCGACCCGGAAGACGGGGTACGTCGGCTCGTCGGGGATGGCAACGACGTCGCCCGGACCGGCGAACGCCCGGATGCAGAGCATGAGCAAGTCGTCGGCCCCCGCGCCGAGCACGACGTTCTCCGGCGCGACGCCTGCGTACTCGGCGATCGCCTCGTTGATGAACGGATAGCCGCCGTGCGGATACGTGTTGATCTCGGCGAGCGCGCCGGCGAGAGCGCCCGGTCGCGAGCTCGGCAACGGGAGCGGCGGCACGTTGCCGTCGAAGCGCACGATCTGGATCGGATCGAGCCCGGCCCGTTCGGCGAGCTGCGCGGTCGAGAGCGCCCATTCGTACGGCTTGAAGCCCTCGGGCAGACGGGTCCGCGTCATCGCTCCACCGCTGCCGCGTGCGCGGGCATCCCCTCGACGGCAGCGAGCGCCCGGACGACAGGCGCGACGTGTGCGAGGCCGTCGGCCGTGAGGCGCTGCGTCGTCAGCGGCTTCAGGAACGTCTCGAGGCCGAGCCCTCCGCTCGCGCGGCCCCAGCCGCCGGTCGGCAGGACGTGGTTGCCGCCGGTCGCGTAGTCGCCGGCGGCGACCGGCGAGCTCTCGCCGAGGAACACGGCGCCGGCGTTGCGGATGCGACCGGCAAGCGCGACCGCGTCGCCGAGCAGCACGACATGCTCGGGCGCGAGGCGTTCCACCTCGGCGAGCGCGGCGTCGAGGTCTTCGCCGTCGACGAGCGTGCACACGCTGTCCGGCCCATGCTCGGCCTGCGCGGCGAGCTCGAGCTCGGCGACGCGCCGGTCGCCGCCGCGGCCAAGCACGACTGCGACCTCGGACGGACCGGCAGGCAGATCGATCGCGACATCGCGCGAGACGCGCAGCTTCGCTTCGTTCACGTACGCGTTTCCGGGGCCGACGATCTTGTCGACGCGCTCGATCGTCTCCGTCCCGTACGCGAGGGCGGCGATCGCCTGGGGACCGCCGACCGCCCAAACCTCCTCGATGCCGAGCAGCTCTGCCGCCTTGGCGACGACGCCGGCGTCGGCCGGCGGCGTGACGACGACGATCCGCTCGACGCGCGCGACCTGCGCCGGAACCGCGCACATGACGAGCGTCGAGACGAGCGAGCGCGGCACGTAGATGCCGACGGAGCGGAGCGGGTGCCAGTGCCGTTCCAGCTCGACGCCGGGCTCGATCTCGAGCCGGACGTCGCTCGGCCACTGCTCTTGGTGCCACCGCCGAACGCGGTCGGCGAGCGCGAGCAGCGCGTCCTCGGGCAGGTCGCCGGACGGAACTGCGCGCGCGGACTCGACGCCATCGAGCTTCAGCGACCACTCGCGCAGCGCGGCGTCGCCGCGGGCGCGCACGTCGTCGACGATGTTCTTCATCCGAGCATCCGCTCGACGGGGACGAGCAGGATCGACGACGCTCCGGCGGCCTCGAGCTCGGGCAGGAGGCGCCAGACGTCAGCGGCGGGAACGACGCTGTGCACAGCCACCATCCCCTTCTCGGCGAGGGGCAGGACGCTCGGCGCGCGCGAGCCGGGAACGAGCGCGCAGATTGCATCGAGCTGATCCTCGGGCGCGTTGAGCATGAGGTAGCGCGCGCCGCGCGCCTGCACGACGCTGCGGAAGACGGATGCGAGCTGAAGCGTCTCGTCGCTCGCGTTCTTGCCCGCGATCAGCACGGCCTCCGATTCGAGCAGCGGCCCGAGCGAACGCAGGCCGTTCGTGCGCAGCGTGCTGCCGCTCGAGACGAGGTCGACGATCGCGTCGGCGAGACCGAGCCGCGGCGCGAGCTCGACGGAGCCGTCCACCTGCACGAGATCGACGGGACCGGGGAGCAGCTCGCCCGCCAGGCGCGGGAACGTCGTCGCCACGCGTGCGCCGGCGAGATCCGCGATCGACCGCAGCGTGGACTCGACCGGGACCGCCGCCTCGAGCGTGCACGCGCCGAAGCCGAGGCGCAGGACTTCCGTGACCTGCGCGCCGCGCTCGCGCACGAGATCGAGACCGGTGATGCCGCAGTCGACGACTCCGTCCTGCGATAGTTGCCGCATTCGAGGCAGTGCTAGCTG
>DATGEH010000148.1:0-5907 GCA_035310325.1 Gaiellaceae bacterium | reverse complement strand
GCGTGCGGACGACCCGGCGCGTCGTGCTCGAGCTGCTCGGCTCGTCGGTCGATCTGTCGCTCGCCGACGACGCGCAGCGCTACCTGATCGAGTACGACGCGCACCCGGAGCGGTTCGGCGAAGGCGCAGCCACCGTCGCGCAGCCGGTGAAGGTCGACAACGACCTCTATGTCCGCGACTACTCGCGCTGCATCCTCTGTTACAAGTGCGTCGAGGCCTGCGGCGAGGACCATCAGAACACCTTCGCCATCGCCGTCGCCGGGCGCGGATTCGATGCGCACATCTCGACCGAGCTGGACGTCCCGCTGCCGGACTCCGCGTGCGTCTACTGCGGCAATTGCATCGCAGTCTGCCCAACGGGCGCACTCATGCCCAAGAGCGAATTCGACCTGCGCGAACAAGGGAGGTGGGATGAGTCGCGCCAGACCGAGGTAGACACGGTCTGTCCGTACTGCGGCGTGGGCTGCAACTTGACCCTGCATGTCCAGGACGCGAACATCGTCAAGGTGACCTCGCCGGACGACCACGATGTGACCCGCGGGAACCTCTGCATCAAGGGCCGCTTCGGCTTCGAGTTCGTCCAGAACCGGGCGAAGTGAACTTCAGGCGGGTGCTCCCGCTCGGCGCTGCGGTGACAGGACTGCTCCTGCTCGTCGCCATCGCGAGCCACGGACGCCCCCTTTCGGGCTCGGGGCATCCAGGCCCGACCGCGTCTTTCTTCGATTACGTCTACACGACGGTCGTGATCGTCGCGATCGCGATGACGCTCGTGACGATCTACGCCTTCGCCGGCATGCGCGGGCGCCGCTGGGAGCAGCCGAACCGGAGCTGGCACCTGATCTCGCTGCTGGTCATGATCGCCGCCACGGCGCTCTTCGCCTACTACCTCCAGCGCTCGCACTTCCTCCAGACGTTGCACCACCTCGAGCAGCAGGGGCGGAAGGCCGGCCACCAGACCGGCGGGGGCACGACGCGACCAGCCGGGAAGAACGTCCGCGGCGCGCGCCTGCGCTGGGACGAGATCCTCCTCATCGCCCTACTTCTCTGCGGAATGCTCGTCGTAGGTCTCATGAACCGCTCCAGGCGCAGGCTTCGCCCGCTGCCGCGCCTGCGCACGAAGCGGGATGCGCTGGCGCGCGCGCTCGACGAATCGCTCGACGACCTGCGGACCGATCCCGACCTGCGGCGGGCGATCATCGCCGCCTATGCACGCATGGAGCGTGCGCTCGAAGCGGCCGCCCTGCCGCGCCGTCCGGCAGAGGCTCCCTTCGAATACGTCGAGCGCGTGCTCGAGAGCCTCGACGCGAGCGCCGCGTCGGTGCATCGTCTGACCGTGCTCTTCGAGTGGGCGAAGTTCAGCCAGCACGAGCCGAAGCCTTCGATGCGGGACGAGGCGATCGACGCGCTCCTCGCCGTGCGCGACGAACTGCGAGCGCCGATACAGGCAGCAGCCTAGATGACGATTCGCCGGCGGTTGTTGAGCATGCTCGGAGTGGTGACGCTCGGACTCGTCGTCGCGCTCGGCGTGCGTCCGGCGTCGCTCCACCGGATCTTTTCGGCCTACGCCCTCGCGCTCGCAGCGCTGGGGCTCCTTGCGCTCACGCGCGCGGCACGCGCCGCGTCGGTGCGCTCGCCGTCGATCTTCGAGTATTCGCTGATGCCCCGGCCCGACGTGCGTGTCCGACCGCCGGAGCTGATCCGCATCGAGCGCGAGATCACGCTCGGAGCGGCGAACGCCACCCATCTTCATCGCCGGCTGCTCCCGCTCCTGCGGGAAGCCGCGGCGACGCGGCTCTCTGCGCACCATCACATCGAGCTGGCGCGGCAGCCGCACGCGGCGCGGTCGCTGCTCGGCGACGACGCCTGGGATGTGCTGCGGCCCGACCGTCCCGCGCCGGTCGACCGCAACGCGCCGGGCTTGTCGCTGCGCCGGATCGCCCGGCTCGTGCGGACGCTGGAGCAGCTCTGATGCAGCTTGGAGAGGTCCGCGCGCACGGCGGTCTCGTCCTCGACGAGGTCGAGAAGGCCGTGGTCGGCAAGCGCGACGAGCTCGAGCTCATCCTCCTCGCACTGCTTTGCAACGGGCACGTGCTGCTCGAGGACTATCCCGGGCTTGCGAAGACGCTGACCGCGCGGTCGTTCGCGCGCGCGACGTCGCTCGAGTTCGCACGCGTGCAGTTCACGCCCGACCTCATGCCGTCGGATGTGACCGGGTCGTCGATCTTCGACCAGCGCACCGCCGAGTTCAGGTTCATACCCGGACCGATCTTCACGAACCTTCTCCTCGCCGACGAGATCAACCGCGCGCCACCGAAGACACAAGCCGCGCTGCTCGAGGCGATGCAGGAGCGGCAGGTGACGAGCGAAGGCGAGACGCGCCCGCTGGCAGCGCCGTTCGTCGTGCTCGCAACGCAGAATCCGATCGAGTACGAGGGCACGTATCCCCTGCCGGAGGCGCAGCTCGACCGCTTCCTGATCCGCACCGGAGTCGGCTATCCGGGCCGCGACCATGAGATCGAGATGCTCGCGCGACGCCGCCAGCGGCGTGATGACGAGGTGGAGATCGAGCCGGTCGTCGACGCCATGACTCTGATCGCCATGCAGCGCGCCCTCGAGCAAGTACATGTCTCGGACTCGATCGAGGGCTACATCGTCGACCTCGTCACCGCGACGCGGCAGTCGTCGCGCCTCGCGGTCGGCGCGAGCCCGCGCGGCAGCCTCGCGCTGCTCAAGCTCTCGCGCGCAAAGGCGGCCTTCGCAGGCCGCGACTTCGTCGTGCCGGAGGATGTGAAAGCGATCGCCGTACCGGCGCTCGCGCATCGTCTGACCCTGCGCCCGGAGATGTGGGTGCAGCGCGTACGCGGCGAGGATGTCGTGGCCGAGGCGCTCGAGACGGTTCCCACGCCTCCGGCCGAAGACGCGGCGCAGCAAGCCGCGGGATGACGCGGGCGGTCTCGCCGCGGCTCGCCGGCTACGCGGGACTCGCAGGCCTCGGTCTCGTCGCGGGCCTCGCGGCGGGGCGCGTCGAGCTCGTGGCGCTCGCTGCTCCTTTCGCGCTCGCCGCCGTGGTGGGCTGGGCGCTCGGCCGTCCTCCGCGACTCGAGGCGACGCTCACGGTCGACCGCGAGCGCGCGCTCGAAGGCGAGCAGGTCACGGCGACGCTCGAGCTCGTCGCACTCGACGGCGCAGATCGCGTCGACATCCTCCTCGAGCTCCCACACGCGCTGCGCGCAGAAGCTCCGAACCCACGTGCGGTGAGGCTCCATCCGAACGCACCGTTGACGCTGGAGCTGCCGCTCCGGTGCGAGCGCTGGGGCGCGTTCAGCCTCGGGTCCGCGCTCGTCCGCGTGCGCGACCGGTTCGGTTTCCACACGTGGGAGATGCATGTGGGCCAGCGCACCTCGCTGCGTGTCTATCCGAGCGTCGAAACGCTCCGTTCGCTCCTACCCCCGCTCGAGACGCAGGTGTTCATCGGTAACCGCGTCTCACGCACGCGCGGCGACGGGATCGAGTTCGCGGACGTTCGCGAGTGGGCACCGGGCGATCGGCTGCGACGGATCAACTGGCGCGCGAGCGCGCGCCGCCGAGAGTTGTGGGTAAACGACCAGCATCCGGAGCGCAACACCGACGTCGTGCTGTTCCTCGACACGTTCACCGACGTCGGCTCGCAGGGCCGAGGCACCCTCGACCTCACCGTGCGCGCAGCCGCGTCGGTTGCGCACCGCTACCTCCAGCACAAGGATCGCGTCGGCCTCGTCAGCTTCGGCGGCTTCCTCTCGTGGCTCTTGCCCGAGTCGGGGACGCGCCAGCTGTACCGCATCGTCGACTCGCTGCTGACGATGGACGTCGTCCTCAGCTACGCCGTGAAGGGTGTCGACGTCCTGCCGCCCCGCTCGCTGCCGCCGAAGGCGCTCGTGCTCGCACTGACGCCGCTGCTCGACGTGCGCTCGGCGGCGGCTCTGCTCGACCTCCGCGCGCGCGGCTTCGATCTCGTCGTCATCGAGGTGTCTCCGGTTCCGTTCGTCGAGCCGGGCACCGGCGAGCTCGCGGATCTCTCGTATCGCCTCTGGCAGCTGTCGCGCGAGTCGCTGCGCGCCCGCTATCAGCAGGCAGGCGTTCCGGTCATCGAATGGCGTGAGGACGAGCCGTTCCAGGTTCCGTTCGAGGAGGTGGCGGCATTCAGGCGTTTCGCCAAGCGCGTGCGCGTCTGACCCTTGGCGCCGTGTCTGCGCTCGCGTATGCGGGAGTGCTCGCGTACGCGATTGCACGCGAGCCCGCGTTCGCGGCCGCGATCGCGGGCATCGGCGGGATCGGTGCGCTCCTCCTCGTGTTCGTCCTCATGGGCAGCGAGGAGCTCCTGCCCTGGACGCTGGCCTGCCTCGGCGGCGCATACGCGCTGTCGCTCGTCGCGCACGGCAGCGCGATCGATCCGCGTGCGCCGCTCGTCGCGCTCGGGCTGTTCATGTGCGGCGAGCTCGCGAGCTGGTCGCTGCAGGAGCGATACGCGCGCGCGACCCCGCGGGCGATCACCGCTGCACGCGCGGTCGCGGTCGCCGCGCTCGCGCTCGCCGGGCTCGTGGCAGCTGCGCTCGTGCTCTCGATCTCCGCCGTGCCGGCGGGGAACGGGCTGGCGTGGACCGTGCTCGGCGCCGCCGCGGCCGTCGCGATCCTCGCGGTCGCGGTGCGCCTCGCGCAACGCCCTACCTGAGAAGAGACGCCGCTACACTAGGCGCGGTTCAGGGCGCATTCGTCTAGTGGCCTAGGACACCGCCCTCTCACGGCGGCGGCACGGGTTCGAATCCCGTATGCGCCTCTTCACAGAAGCCCCTGCTCAGCGGGGGCTTTTTTCGTGCCGCTTCCTCTCGCGGCGGAAACTCGTAGTGACCGGCGCCACCCCAGGAGAGGCCGCGCACGGACTCCATCGCGAGCAGCCGATCCTTGCGACGGAGATACACCAGTGTCGTGGCAATGTCGGCGTGACCCATCAGCTCTTTGAGCGCGATGAGCTGATCGGGGTTTGCCTCATCAAACTGCACCGCGAACGCGGCGCGGAGTGCGTGCACGTGTGACCGGATACCAGCCCGCGCGGCGACCTTGCGAACCGTCTCCCAGATCACCTTGTCCGACCTCTCTGCACGCCGCACCGCCCCCGGTCGGCGGTTCGGGATCAGATACGCCTCCGGGGTCTTCCAGATGCCAGCAGCCCCCGCGGCGCGCAGGATCTCCACGAACTCGTCCGGCAGCGGCTTGCTCAGGACCTTCCGCCCTTTCTCAACAAACTTGATCCTGCCGTGCTCGAAGTCGACGTCGCGCAGCCGAACGTTCGCCAAAGCGCGCCGACGCGCTCCCATGTAGACCGCCGTTGATAGGCAAAGGAACTCCTGCCACGTCTCGCACGCGTCGAGCATCCGGCCAACGTCCTCCGTGCTGACCGTCACGACGTCAAGCTCCTCGGCGCGTGGACGACGCGGGCGCTTCATGCGAAACGCGACGTGCTCTTCCGTAAAGCCGCGCTCCCAGAGGAACTCCGACAATCCCTTCACCAGGCTCACGCTTGCCGCCAGCGTCGAAGGTGCCGCGCCGATCCATCGATTGACGAAGCGCTCGTAATCCTCCAGCCCTAGCTCGTGGACGTACGCATCGCGCACCTCGTCGGCCAAAAGGTTGAGTTTCCGCTGGTAGGCGTCGAGCGTTCTGGGGCTGCGGTCACGGCGCGCCAAGTCGCCCAGGTAGAGATCGATGGCCTCACCGATGCGAAGCGGACGGGTCACGCCATCACTCGTAACGTGAGGGGCAGTTTCGCAATCTCTTTCCGAGTAATCCGCGCGTCCCAGTTCTTCACGATCTGACGCGCCAGCTCGTTCGGCGTGTCGAACTCAGGGAAAAGCTCGCGGAACTCGTTCTGCA
>DATGEH010000147.1:0-9992 GCA_035310325.1 Gaiellaceae bacterium | reverse complement strand
CGACACGTTCATGGAGGCGGCCGCCGCGGGCAGCGAGTTCAACCTCACCGCCCGCACCGACGGCACCGTGCTCGAGACGGTCGACGCACGCGACCTGCTGCGGCAGATCGCAGCGGCCGCGTGGGAGTGCGCCGATCCCGGTGTGCAGTACGACACGACGATCAACTCCTGGCACACGCTTCCGAACACGGGCCGCATCAATGCGTCGAACCCGTGCTCGGAATACATGTCGATCGACGACTCGGCGTGCAACCTCGCCTCGCTCAACCTGATGAAGTTCCGCCGCGAGGACGGCGAGTTCGACGTCGAGGCATTCGAGCATGCCGTCGACGTCGTGTTCCTCGCACAGGAGATCTTCGTCGGCTACTCCTCGTATCCCACGCCTGAGATCGAGCGCAACGCGAAGGCGTTCCGCCAGCTCGGGCTCGGCTACGCGAACCTCGGCGCCCTGCTGATGGCGCGCGGCCTGCCGTACGACTCCGACGAGGGCCGCGCCTACGCGGCTGCGATCACGGCGCTCATGACGGGCCGTGCGTACCGGAAGTCGGCGGAGATCGCGTCGCGCATGGGGCCGTTCGCCGGCTACCAGGTGAACCGCGCGCCGATGATCGGCGTCATCGCGAAGCACCGCGCTTCGGTCGGGAACATCGAGAATTCCGACATCGTGCCCGGCGACCTGCTCAGCGCCTGCCGCAAGGCATGGGACGACGCGTTGAACCTCGGCGAGGTGAGTGGGTACCGGAACGCGCAGGCGACCGTGCTCGCGCCGACCGGGACGATCAGCTTCATGATGGACTGCGACACGACGGGCGTGGAGCCCGACTTCTCGCTCGTCAAGTCGAAGAAGCTCGTCGGCGGCGGCGAGATCACGATCGTGAACCAGACCGTCGCGATGTCGCTCGAGAAGCTCGGCTACGCGCCGCGCGAGATCGAGGAGATCGTCGCGTACATCGACGAGCGCAACTCGCCCGTCGGCGCGCCGTACGTCAAGACGGAGCACTACCCCGTCTTCGACTGCGCCGTCGGCGACCGGGCGATCCACTATCTCGGTCACGTGAAGATGATGGGCGCAGTCCAGCCGTTCATCTCCGGCGCGATCTCGAAGACCGTGAACATGCCGGAGGAGGCATCGGTCGAGGACGTCATGAGCCTGTACGTCGACGCGTGGAAGCTCGGCGTGAAGGCGATCGCGATCTACCGCGACAACTGCAAGGTCGCGCAGCCGCTGTCGAGCTCGGGCAAGGAGGCGACTGCGGCGACGCCGCCGGTCCTCGTGCACGAGCGCAAGCGGCTTCCGCTCGACCGCACCGAGGTCGGCCGCAAGTTCCAGGTCGGCGACCACGAGGGCTACATCCACGTCGGTCTCTACGACGACGGCAGCCCAGGCGACATCTTCGTCGACATCGCGAAGGACGGGACGACGATGGCCGGCCTGATGAACTCGCTGTGCCTCGCCGTCTCGATGGGCCTGCAGTACGGCGTTCCGCCGGAGGTCTACGTCTCGAAGCTCTCGCACATGCGCTTCGAGCCGAGCGGAGTGACCAACGACGCCGACATCCGTTCGGCGAAGTCGATCGTCGACTACATCTTCCGCTGGTTCGGCAAGCGGTTCCTCACCGCCGAGCAGCAGGAGGAGGCGGGAATCCTCTCGCCCGAGGTGAAGGCACGCCTCGCGCAGCGCTACGAGAACGGCGGCGACGCGCCTGCCGTGGCCGAGCCCGGCGACATGCCGCCGCCCGGCCAGACCGCGCTCTTCAACTCGTGGGAAGACGCGGTCGAGTGCGCCCGCTGCGGCGGCCGCATGGTGCGGACCGGTTCGTGCTACACGTGCCGCGATTGCGGCACGAACACGGGCTGCAGCTAGATCCTGACGTCAGCTCGGCGCCGGTGGTGACATCGCTCTCCGCCGGCGCCGAGCTACGCACGACCGGGTTCGGCGGCATGGCGGCAGTCGTATGCGTGAACGGCGGTCAGGCGACCGAGGCGGCGGGCACGTGGAGCGCGTCGCTCGAGTGGCTCGTGCGGCGACTGGCACCGCAGTTCCCGCGGCTGCAGTTCGGCGAGGTGCGCTACCGCATCAAGTCGTGGCGAAAGCTCGACTGGTGCATCGAGGACGCGCGGGCTGCGGTGCACGCGCTGGCGGCCCCGCGCACGCTCCTCGTCGGCTTCTCCATGGGCGGTGCCGTCGCGACGCAGGCTGCGGACGAGCCGACCGTCCAGACGGTCGTCGGGCTCGCGCCGTGGCTGCCCGAGCGGCTGCCGTTGGACGCATTGCGGGGGCGGCGGCTGCGCATCATCCACGGCGCGCTCGACCGGTGGTTGCCCGGCATACCCGGTGTGTCTCCCACGGGCTCACGCGCCGGCTTCGAGCGGGCGCGCGCGCTCGGCGTCGAAGGCGAGTACACGCTCATCCCGGGCGCCCTCCACGGCGTGGCCGTTCGTGCCCACTGGGGCCACGCGTTTCCGCTGCCCCGCGCCGCGACATGGGCGCGGCTCGTCGGCGAAGAGCTCGCCCGCTTTCAGGCCGGTCAGGCCGGCTGAGGAACGCGGCGCCGCTCGAGCTGCGCGGCGTCCGGCACCTTCACGTCCCACACGAGCCGCAGCTTCTCGAGGCCGCGGATCACCCACCACGACACGTCCAGCTGCCACCGGCGCAAGCCGTGCCGCGCGGACGCGGGAAATGCATGGTGGTTGTTGTGCCAACCCTCGCCGAACACGAGCATGGCGACAACCCAGTTGTTCCGCGCTTCGTCGCGTGATCGGTAGTCCTTGCGGCCGAACATGTGGCAGATCGAGTTCACGCTGAAGGTCGCGTGCTGGTACGCCGCGATGCGGATGAGCCCGCCCCAGACGAGACCCTCGAGCGCCGCGGCCCACGTGCCGCCGATGCCGTAGCCGATCGCTGCCGGGACGCCGAGCGTGAGCACGACCCAAAGGAGATAGAGCCGATCGATCGTCCGGATGAGGACGTCGTCGTAGAGATCGCGGCCGTACTCGCGCCCCTGCTCCATCCCCATGTTCGAGAACATCCAGCCGACGTGGGAGTGCACGAAGCCGCGCAGCGCACCCGCGAAGCCGTCGCCATGCCCGACGTGCGGTGAGTGCGGATCGCCCGGCTGGTCGGAGAGCGCATGATGTTTGCGGTGGTCGGTGACCCACTGCGTCACCGGCCCTTGCATCGTCATGCAGCCGAGGATCGCGAGTGCCGCCTTCACCGGCGCGCGGGCCTCGAAGCCGCGGTGCGTGAAGTAGCGGTGGAAGCCGATCGTCGTGCCGAAAGCGCACACGACGTACATCCCTCCGAAGAGAGCGACGTCCGCCCAGTGGAACGCGACGCCCCAGAGCAGGCCCATAGCCGAGACGAGGCCGAGCGGCGGCACGACCACGGCGACCACGGTGACGATCTGGCTGACTCGGCTCGTGCGAGCACGCACCGTTCCGACGGCTGGGGTGGCGATCACTGTCCCACCCTATGCAGCAGCGCCGCGAGCCGCGCGCGATAGACGTCCATGTCGGCCTTCCTCCAGTCCGCGTGCGTCTGGCGGCGCCACGGGGCGTAAAGCTCCTTGTGGTACGGGCTCGTGAGGCTCTCGTTGTGCCCGATCACGTTCTTCAGCGCGATATGGAAGCGCCCCATCAGCCAGGCGGTGAGCGCGAGCGACGCGCGCATCTGCGCGGCGTCGCCGAGAATCTGCGCATCCGACGTCCCGACATGCTCGATGCCTATGGCGACGTAGTTGAGGCCGACCGTATGCCGGCACATCACGCCGAGCGGCACGAGCTGATAGATCGTCCCGTCGCGGTCGACGATGAAGTGGGCGCAGGTCCCAGGCAGCGAGTGCAGCTCGGCGTCGGGGACATCGCGCGAGAACGTGTTGAACGCGGACGAGAAGCTCGTGGTGGCGGTGTAGTGCTCGACGATGACCTTCGGGCTCAGCCGCCAGGAGTGGATGCCGTAGTGCCGTTGCGCGTAGTCGGCCATCTCCGCCTTCCGCTGCGGCCCGTACGGGATCGGCTTCCAGACGATGTGCGGCCGCGGGGGCGCGACCAGTGCGATTGCGGCCAGCGCCGCCGCGATCACAACGGCGCGAAGAGATCGATCGGCGTGCCGTCCGGGTCGAGCAACTGCGCGTAGCGATGGCCCCAGAAGGCGTCCCACGGCTCCTTCTCGCCGTGGAACCCTGCGCCAACGACGCGCGCATACGTCTCGTCGACCTCAGCCGGGCTCGCGCACGCGAAGGCGAGCGCGATGTGATTGCCCGTCTCTCGCGACCAGTCGGGCCGGAAGCTCCGGATGACGTCCTCGGTGTCGAACATGAGTCGCATGCCGTTCGGGAACGTCGCCTCGACGTGGTCCGAGCCCCCTGCGATCTCGACATCGAGCAGACGGTAGAACGACCGCGAGCGGGCGAGGTCGGCGCTGACGATCCCGATCGCATCCAACTGCGGCACGGACCGAACGCTAGCGGATAGCGTCGCGCGGATGCGCTACAGACAACTCGGCGCAAGCGATCTGCAAGTCTCGGAGATCAGCCTCGGCTCGTGGACGACGTACGGCGGCTCTGTGCCGCGGGACCAAGCCGAAGCGTGCGTTGCAGCCGCCTTCGACGCGGGCATCAACTTCATCGACACGGCAAACGTGTACGCACGCGGTCGAGCAGAGGAGTTCCTCGGTGAGGTGCTCACGTCTCGTCCGCGCGACTCCTATGTCCTCGCGACGAAGCTGTACGGCGCGATGTCCGACAGCGACCGCGGGCTCTCGCACACACAGGTGCACAAGCAGATCGACGCATCGCTCGCACGGTTGCGAACTGACTACGTCGATCTCTACCAGTGTCATCGGTACGACTGGGACACCCCGCTCGAGGAGACGATGGGGGCCCTGACCGAGGTCGTGCGTCAGGGCAAGGCGCGCTATCTCGGCTTCAGCGAGTGGCCGGTCGAAAAGATCGCCGAGGCGCTCGCGCTGCCCGGAGTGGAGAAGTTCGTCTCGAGCCAGCCGCAGTATTCGATGCTCTGGCGCGGCCCGGAGCGCGACATCATCCCGTTCAGCGCCGAGCATGGCATCTCCCAGATCGTCTGGTCTCCGCTCGCGCAAGGCGTGCTCACCGGCAAGTACACCCCCGGCTCGCAGCCGCCACCCGGCAGCCGGCTCGAGTCCTCCGACAGCTGGTTCCCCGAGAGCCTCCGGAACGACGTCGTACTCGGGCGTGTCCAACGCCTGCGGGTGATCGCCGACGAGCTCGGGATCTCGATGGCGCAGCTCGCACTCGCCTGGGTGCTGCGCGGGCCGAACGTCGCTTCGGCGATCGTCGGCGCCACCCGGCCCCAGCAGGTCGAGGACAATGCGGCTGCATCGGGCGTCGAGCTCGACGCCGACACGCTCGCGCGGATCGACGAGGTCCTCGGCGACAGTCCCGTGTACGCGCCGCCAGACTCGGCGCGCTAGGCGACGACCTTGCCGGGATTCATGATCCCGTGCGGATCGAACACCTGCTTGATGCCGCGCATGAGCGGCAGGAGGTCGCCGTGCTCGCGCTCGAGATACGCAAGCTTCCCGAAGCCGATGCCGTGCTCGCCCGTGCACGTTCCGCCGCGCGCGAGTGCATCCTCGACGAGAGCGGCGTTGAGAGCCTGCGCCTCCGCGATCGACCGCTCGTCGTCGGGGTCGAGCAGGAACGCGACGTGGAAGTTCCCGTCGCCCACGTGGCCGACGATGCCGCCGCTCAAGCTCGACGCATCGAGCGCGCGCCGTGCGTGCTCGATCGCGGCGGCGAGCTCGGAGACGGGGACGGCGACGTCGGTCGTCATCGCCTTCGATCCGGCCGACTGTGCAAGTGCCGCCATCAGGGCGCTGTGGCGCGCCGCCCACATCTCCGCGCGAGCGGTCGGGTCGCTCTCGGACTCGAACGTGAGCGCGCCCTCGTCCTCCGCCAGCTCGCGCGTGACCGCGAGATCGCCGACCACGCCGCCTTCGCCGCCACCGAACTCGACGAACAGGTGCGGGGCGTCCGGGAATGACGTCCCCTTGTACGAGTTGAGCGACGCGATGGTCGTGGCGTCGAGCAGCTCGCAGCGCGTCACCGGCACGCCGGCGCCGATGATCGCGGCCGCGGCGCGACACGCCGCCTCGACGGATGGAAACGCCGCCCGCACGACGACGATGTGATCCGGGATCGGGTGCAGGCGCAGCGTGAGCTCGGTGATGACGCCGAGCGTCCCCTCCGAGCCGACGAAGAGATGTGTGAGGTTGTAGCCCGCCGAGGTCTTGACCGCACGCGATCCGGTGCGCACGATGCCGCCGCCGGCCAGCACGACTTGCAGCTCGAGCACGTGTGCGCGCATGCCGCCGTAGCGGACGCTCGTCGTGCCGCTCGCGTTGGTGGCGGCCATGCCGCCGAGCGTCGCGTCGGCCCCGGGATCGACCGGGAACCAAAGGCCATGCGGTCCCGCTGCCGCTTCGAGCTGCATCCGGGTCACGCCGGCCTGCACCGTTGCCGTCAGGTCGTCGGGGCGCAGCGCGACGATCGCGTTCATCCGCGTGAGGTCGAGGCTGATGCCGCCGTGCAGCGGAATGACGTGGCCCTCGAGGCTCGTCCCCGCTCCGAAGGGAACGACTGCGACACCTGCGCCGTCGGCGTAGGCGAGCACCGCCGCGACCTCGTCGGTCGTCTTCGGGAAGACGACGACGTCCGGCCGATGCGGAGTGTGGTAGGTGAGGTCGGCCGAATGCTGGTCGAGGATCGACTCGCCGTCGCTCACGCGCCGCTCGTCCGGGACGAGCCGGAGCAGCTCGGCGCGCAGATCGGCGGTCACCGCCACCGCCGTAGCCTACGGCGCGAGCCGTTCGATTGCCCAACCGCCTCCGTCGCGGCGATAGCGGAAGCGATCGTGCAGGCGGTTGTCGCGGTGCTGCCAGAACTCCCAGACCTCCGGAAGCAGGCGATAGCCACCCCACCACTCGGGACGCAGAACGTCGCGCCCCGCGAACTGCGCGTCGAGCTCGGCCACGCGCCGCTCGAGCTCCTCGCGGTCGGAGACGACGCCGCTCTGCTCCGATGTGCATGCAGAGAGCTGCGCGCCGCGGGGCCGAGTCGCGAAGTAGGCGTCCGACTCCTCCGTTGCGACTCGCTCGACGGCTCCCTCGATGCGGACCTGCCAGCCGAGTGCATACCAGTGGAAGAGCAGCGCCGCGTACGGCACAGCTTCGAGCTCGCGTCCCTTGCGGCTCGTGTAGTTGGAGTGGAAGACGAAGCCGTCGGCGCCGAAGCGCTGCAGGAGGACCATGCGCACCGACGGTCGGGAATCCGCGTCGGCGGTCGCGAGCGCCATCGCCTGCGGCAGCTCGACGGCGGCGCGCGCATCTTCGAACCAGAGGCCGAACTGCATGAGCGGGTCCGGGTCGAGCTCCACTACAGGCGCGCGCGCAAGTCAGCCGGGCGCAGCGTCTTCGCACCGAGCTCCGCCTCGGAGGGCACGAGCTCGCGCACGACTCGCAAGACGACATCGGCATCGTCGGAGAACGGGCTCAGAAGCTTGTTCCCCTTGAGGAGCGCGCGGCCCCGCGGAGCGGGATGCACGCCGAGGTCGCGCTCGGCGTAACCCTTCTCGCGCAGCGCGTCGTTTGCAGCCGCGATCGCCGACTCGCTCATCGGCGGCGACCCTAGCGGAACAGATCGCGCTCGGCGGGCACCGGAATCTCCGCGGCACGCCCGTCGCCACGCAGGTCGAGGCCGCGCACGATCGTCACTGGCACACGGCCGAGCTTGCCCGTCACGAGCTGAGCTGCGCTCGCGACCTCGTCCGCAACCGCGATGACGGTCGCATGCAGCTCGTACCCAACCGGATCGCGATCGCCGATGTGGCTGCGCAGCACCTCGACACCGGCGGCACCGATGGCGACGTCGATCGTCCCCTGTCGCCAGGGGCGACCGAATGAGTCGGTGATCACGACGCCGACGTCCCGGCCGCTGCGCTCGCGGAGCGTGTCGCGAAGCGCCGCCGCAGATGCATCGGGATCGAGCGGCAGAAGAACGAGCATGTCGGGCTCCGGCGCGTTCGAGCCGTCGACGCCCGCGGAAGCACAGATGAAGCCGTGGCGTGTCTCGCAGATGACGAGCGGCGGACGCACGCGGATGATCGAGTTCGCCTCTTGCAGGATCGCCTCGATGCGGCGTGGATCCTCTGCGCCCGCGATCTCCCGCGCGCGGTCCGACGGCTCGTACTCGTCGAGCCGAACGACTCGTCCTTCGACTTTCGAGACGGCCTTCTGCGCGACGACAATGACATCGCCGTCTTCGAGCTCGACGCGCTCGAGGATGTGGGCTGCGAGATCGTCGCCCTCCCGGAGCTCCGGTATCCCGGTGACCGGGAAGACCGTGTAGCCGCTCATAGGCCGACGATGCGGACGCCGGCATGGCCCTTGTACCGGCGATTGAGGTTCACGATCACCGCGGTCATGCCCTCGAGCGCACGTGCGCTCATGAGCGGACCGGCATCGAGTGCGCGGCCTGCGACGACCTTTGCTGCGAGCATGAGCGCGAGCTCCTTCGCGTCGGCGTCGTCGCCGCATACGAGCGCGTCGCCTTCGGCTTTGCCGTTCGCGAGCGTGGCGGCCGCGAGCGAGTGCAGACCGGCGGCAACGGGTGCGTGCAGCAGGGTCTGGGTGCGCTCCGCGATCGATTCGCGTTCTGCAGTCGGATGGACGCCCTGCTTCGTGAAGCGGAGCTCACTCGCGACGCTCAGCACAGGCGTCGTGCCGATCGCGTCGGCGAGAGCGGCCGCCGTCGACAGCGCTGCGTCCGCCTTGACCGCGAGCACGACCAGCTCGGCGCTCTTCGCGGCATCCTCATTCGCCGCGCCGGCGGCACCGATCTCCGCGGCCGCCGCCCGCGCACGGTCGGCGTCGCGCGACCCGATGACGACGTCCTCCCCGGCCTCCAGGAGTCGCTTCGCGAGCGCGAGGCCGAAGTCACCCGTGCCGCCGACGACCGCGACCTTCACGCGGGTACGGCTCCGAGCGCAGCCTCGGCGAGCCGCTTGCGCGAATCGTCGTCGCGCATGAGCGTGCGCGTGACGATCGGACGGACTCCGAGCCCGTCGAGGTCGTGCGCGTCGGCCTCGTCGACGACGAGCGCGTCGATGAGCCCTTCGTAGCAGGCGGCGACATGCCGCGGGCTCGTGCCGCCAGCGAGACGGCCGAGCATCCGGTCGGCCGGGCCTTTGACGGCGCGACCGCCGATCAACGGGCTCACAGCCACGGAGGGGACGCGCCGGTCCTTGAGTGCGGAGTGGATCGCCGGCACGGCGAGAATCGGCGCAATCGAGACGTATGGATTGCTCGGCGCGATGAGCAGCAGCTCTGCCTCGCCGATCGCAGCGACGAGACCGGGGGCCGGCGCCGCGCGATCCGCGCCTTCGAAGCGCAGCCCATCGACCTCGTCGCGATGACCGCGCGCGACGAACCATTCCTGGAAGGCGAACGTCCCCTCGCTGGTGACGAGCCACGTGCGGAGGAGATCGTCGGTCGCAGGCAGCACGCGGGCGTCGACCCCGAGCGCCCGAGCGAGGCGAGCCGTGATCGCGGACAGCGGCTCGCCCGACCGCAGCGCCTGCGTGCGCACGAGATGCAAGCCGATGTCGAGATCTCCGAGGCGGAACCAGGACTCGCCGTCGAGCGCCTGGACCGTCTCGAGCGCGCGCCAGCTCTCACCGGCGCGACCCCAGCCACGCTCTTCGTCGTTGATCCCCGCGAGGGCGTAGAGGATCGAGTCGAGATCGGGCGACACGCGCAGGCCGAGAACCTCGACGTCGTCGCCGACGTTGCCGACGACGGTCACATCACGCGCATCGACCACGTCGACGACGCCGCGGACGAAACGCGCTCCACCGACGCCGCCGGAGAGAACCGCGACTTTCACGCCGGCGCCTCGACCGGTATCCGCTCGAACGATTCGCGTGTTCGCGCGCCGCACCGCGGCAACAGACGCTGC
>DATGEH010000146.1:0-3809 GCA_035310325.1 Gaiellaceae bacterium | reverse complement strand
CGGCTCGAAGCTCGTGCTCACCGAGAACGCGCGCAAGAAGCGGGCCGGCGTGTGGCTGCTCACGCCCGAGCAGGCGCAAGCGGAGGTCGCGCATCTCGGCCCGGAGGCACTCGGCCTCGACGCAGCCGGTCTCGGCGAGATCCTCAAGCACGAGGCGCGCCGCCTGCACCCGCTTCTCCGCGACCAGCGCGCGATCGCCGGCATCGGCCGCGCGTGGGCGAACGAGATCCTGCACGCGGCGAAGCTCTCGCCGTACGCGCTTTCGACCGACCTCTCCGACGGCGAGATCGACCGCCTCGCGACCGCGATGAACGAAGAGCTCGCGCGTGGTCTCGAGCTGCGAGAGCGCGGCGCCGGTGACGACGCCACCTACCGCGTGCACAACAAGCTCGGGCAGCCGTGCCACGTCTGCGCGACGCCGATCGCCCAGGTCGACTTCGAGGAGCACACGATCTACTACTGCCCGCAATGCCAGACCGGCGGCCGCGTTCTCAAAGACCGCCGCCTGTCGCGGCTGCTGCGTTAGGCTGCATCATGGCCACGGTCGCGGATCTGATGGTGAAGGACGTCCTCACCGTCGAGCCGTCGGACACGATCGGCGAGGCGGCGGAGAAGATGAACGCGTCGAACGTCGGCGCCGTCGTCGTCATGGAGGACATGGTCAGGATCGTCGGCATCGTCACCGAGCGCGACCTCTTGCGCGCCGTCGCCTCCCGCGCCCGCGCCGCCGAAGCCCGCGTCCGCCAGTGGATGACGCCGAATCCGGTGACGATCGAGCCCGATCTGACGATCGACGAGGCCGCGAAGATCATGTTCGACAACAACTTCCGCCATCTTCCGGTGGTGAAGGACGGTCGCGCGCTCGGCATCGTCAGCCTCCGCCTGCTTGCCCGGTGGGCGTTCGATCAGTCCGTCCAGTCGGCTCACTAGGGTCCTCGCCGTGATCCGTCTGTTCCCCGAGCGGGGCGGCTGGCTCGAGGTCGTGTGCGGCCCAATGTTCAGCGGCAAGAGCGAAGAGCTCATCCACCGCCTGCGCCGCGCCGAGATCGCCGGCCAGCGCGCGCTCATCGTGAAGCCGCAGATCGACGACCGCTACGACATCGGCCACGTCGTCAGCCACGCGGGCGCGAAGATGCGCGCCGTCGCCGTCTCGCGGCCGGAGGACATTCCGGGCCTCGCCGACGGCTATGACGTGATCGGGATCGACGAGATCCAGTTCTTGCCGGAGGGGATCGCGTTCGTCATCGACGTGCTCGTCGAACGCGGCGCCCGCGTCGTCGCCGCCGGCCTCGACCAGGACTTCCGCGGCCTGCCGTTCGGCTCGATGCCCGAGCTGCTCTGCCGCGCCGAGCTCGTCGACAAATTGCAGGCCGTGTGCCATCGCTGCGGTGGCCCGGCGACGATGACGCAGCGGCTCGTGGACGGGCTACCCGCGCCGGCCGACGGCCAGACGATCGTCGTCGGCGCACTCGACTCGTACGAGGCGCGGTGCCGCTCGTGCCACGAGCTGGCCGAGCCGGTCAGCCGAGTCGAATCGTCAGCGTCCGCGAGCTGACGGTCACCGAGCCGCCGAGCGTCTCGACGAGCCGCACGGCGACGGCGGCCCCGAGATCGCGCAGCTCCGTGCCGAGCACAACCGGCGCCGACGAGTCCGTCACCGGCGAGACGTCGATCTCGAGCCCGCGCACGGCGACGTCGACCGAGTCGAGGCCGCCGTGGCGGAGCGCCGCCTGCACGAGCGCCGACACGCCGCGCTCGACCGCATCGGCGTCGGTCTCGACCGATGCGCCCTCGCCGGTCACGCGCACGCGATCGTCGCCGAGGCGCGCCGCGGCTTCCTCGGCGAGCGCGAGCGTGTTCACCTCGCGCAGCACCGGCTCGTAGCGGCCGGCCTCGATGCGCGCGACGAGCGAGAGCTCGTCGAGCAGCTCCGCCATCTGCGATGACGCCGCCGAGATCATCTCGACGTACCGGTCGGCGGGCGCATCGAGCTTCGCCGTCCGCGTCAGCGTGGTCGCAAAGCCGTGGACGGTGGCGAGCGGCGTGCGCACGTCGTGGCATGCAAGCGAGACGAGCCGAGCGAAGGACGTGTCGTGCTGCATATCAGGAGCTCGTCGCCGGCTTCCACCAGCGCCGCCACAACGTCGAGCGATTCTCCTCCCCGTGCCACAGCCGCACGATGTTCGCACGGTGCAGGACGGCAACGCCGACGGCGGCGAAGGCTGCGAACACGATCACCGGCCACGGATATCCGAAGAGCCAGGCCCAGAGCACGAGCGACGCGGCCGAGATCATCGATGCGAGGGAGGGATAGCGCAGCGTGAAGAAGACGAGGATCCAGACGCCGAGACCCGCCCCGCCGACGAGCGGTGCGACGCCGAGGAACGCGCCGCCGGCGGTCGCGACCATCTTCCCGCCGCGCTGGAACTTCATGAACAGCGGCCGGTAGTGGCCGAGCATCGCCGCCGCACCGGCCAGCACGCCGCTCCCATGGCCGACGACGAGCGTGGCGACGAGCGCCGGCGCAAAGCCCTTGCCGGTGTCGAGCAACACCACCGGCAGCCCGAGCCAGCGGCCGTAGACGCGCCACACGTTCGACCCGCCGATGTTGCCGCTCCCCTTCGTGCGGATGTCCTCGTGCCGGAACACGCGCACGAGCCAGTAGCCGAACGGCATCGAGCCGACGACGTAGCCGGCGACGACGAGGACCGCGGTGAGCATCGTCGCTAGCGGGGAATCGCGTACTGCTCGACCCAGCCGTTGACGACGGCCCAGTCGAGGTTCGCAAAGAACGCGTCGATGTACGCGGCGCGGTCGGTCTGGTAGTCGAGGAAGTACGCGTGCTCGTAGACGTCGAGCGCGACGAGCGGCGTCGCGTTCCATACCGGGAACGTGTTCTGCGCATCGCCGATGTAGTTGAAGAGCCGGCCCTCGTCCCAGTCGTACGCCGTCGAGGCCCAGCCGCGTGCGGCGAGGCCGGTGGCGCGCAGGTCCGAGCGCCAGGCGTCGATCGAGCCGAAGTCGCGTGTGACGAGCGCGCCGAACGCCCCGTCCGGATCGCCTCCGCCGCCGCCGAGGTGCGCGAAGTACAGCTCATGGTTCTTGATGCCGCCAATCGCGAAGGTGAGGTCGACCTTCAGGGCGCGGAGCTCGGAGTAGACCTGGTTCGCGGCGGCGAGATCGACCGATGCGAGCTTGTCGAGGATCTCGTTCCGCTTGTTGACGTACCCCTGGTACAGCTTGTAGTGCGCCTCGACCGAGGCGCGGGAGATGCCTTCCAGTTCGAACACTTCGGGGCGCAGCTGACGCGGCGCGATCTCAAGCATGGCCATGGCGCTGGAGCATATCCTCACCCGAAAAGAGAGGAGTGCCACATGCCGTTCACAGTCCCCGATCTCCCGTACGCCTACGACGCGCTCGAGCCGCACATCGACGAGGCGACGATGCGGATCCACCACGACGCGCATCACAAGGCTTATGTCGACAACGCCAACGCCGCGCTCGAAGGGACCGAGCTCGCGGACAAGTCGGTCGAGCAGGTGCTCACCAACCTCGACGCCCTTCCGGAGGCGAAGCAGACCGCCGTCCGCAACAACGCCGGTGGCCACGCGAACCACAGCCTGTTCTGGGAGATCATGAGCCCCGACGGCGGCGGCGCGCCGAGCGGCGATCTCGCGCAGGCGATCGACGAGACCTTCGAGAGCTTCGACGCGCTGAAAGCCGCGATCAGCGACGGCGGCGTGAAGCGCTTCGGCAGCGGATGGACGTGGCTCGTCTGGGACGGGACGGGGCTCGCGACGTACTCGACG
>DATGEH010000145.1:0-4094 GCA_035310325.1 Gaiellaceae bacterium | reverse complement strand
TTGTGCGCGCCGGTGTGGAGGAGGTCCTCGCGCTTGAGGTAGACGCGCTTGCCGGGCGCAAACCGCTCCGAAAGCGTGAGCGGCGTCGGGCGTCCCGCGTACGTCGTCAGCAGGTGCTGGAGCTCGGCATGGAACGCGTCGTCGGCGAGCGCGTCGCGCCAGCCGCGCTCGAGCTCGTCGAGGGCGGGGATGAGCGTCTCGGGGACGTAGCGGCCGCCGTAGTCGCCGAAGAGCGTCGTCATCCTCTAGCGGCCTCTATGTAGTCGCGTACGCGCGCGTGGTCCTTGATCCCGGGCGACGACTCGAGCGAAGACGCCGCGTCGACCGCCCACGGCCGCACGACGGAGATCGCGGCGCGCACGTTTTCGGGGCCGAGGCCGCCGGCGAGGACGATGCGGCCCTTCGCCTGTGCCGCGGTGTGCCAGTGCTCCGGGTCGCGGTCCTCCCACGGCTCGTCGAGGAGGCGCGCCACCTCTTCGCCGTCGCGGAGGATGACGGCCTCGCGCCCGCGCACGGTGCCGCCGTCGTCGGGGTAGAGCTGGACGAGGTCGGCGCCGGTCTCGTGCGCGTCTTCGACGAAGACGGCGACCGAGAGCGCCGTGTCGGGCACGTCGAGGACGGCGGGTGCGCGGCGCGGGCTCTTCTCGACGAGGATGAAGCCGCACAGATCGGCCCCCGCCTCGACCGCGACGTCGACGTCCTCCTGCCGCGTCAGGCCGCACACCTTCACGAGCGGGCGCGACAGCAGCTCGCGCAGCTTCGCGGCGGGCTCGGCGGCCCGCATGAGCGACGAGCCGACGAGGATCGCGTCCGCGCCGGCGAGCTCGGCGGCCGCTCCCTGCGCCCGCGTCTCGACGCCGCTCTCGGCGATGACGATGCGGTCCCCAGATGCCTGCGCGACGAGCTCGAGCTGCGCCCTCCGGTCGATGCGGAAGGTCGCGAGGTCGCGCGCGTTGATGCCGATCACCGGCGCGCCGAGCCGCACCGCGCGCCCCAGCTCTTCCGCGTCGTGGGCCTCGACGAGCGCGTCCACGCCGAGCTCTTCGGTATAGGCGAGCAGGCGCGCAGCAGCCGAGTCGTCGAGATCGCGGAGCAGGAGGAGGACGGCGTCCGCGCCCGCGTCGCGCAGCTCGCGCAGATCCTCCTCCGTGGAGAAGAAGCCTTTGCCGAGCAGCGGCGCCTTCGTCGCCGCGCGCGCGGCGCGGAGGTCGTCGAGCGTGCCGCCGAAGCGCTCGTCGACGAGCACCGAGACCGCGGCGGCGCCTGCGTCCGCGAACTGCGCCGCGAGCCGTGCCGGATCGGCGTCGGGGCGGAGGTCTCCCGCCGACGGTGAGCGCCGCTTCACCTCGGCGATCGCGCGCAGCCCCGGCTGGGCGAGGGCGTCGGCGAACCTCATGAGCGGGAGAACTCCACGAGCGCATCCAGTCTCGCAGTAGCCGCCCCCGAGTCGAGCGCCTCGCGGACGGGCTCGAGTGCATCCGCGATTCCCTCGGCGTGGCCGGCGGCGGCGTACGCGCCGGCAGCGTTGAGGAGGATCGCCTCGCGCTTCCCGCCGCGTTCGCCGGCGAAGACACGGCGGATCGCAGCGGCATTATCGGCGGGTGTGCCGCCGCGTAACTCCTCGACCGAGCAGTGCTCGATTCCGAAGTCTGCGGGATCGATGATCTGGTCTCGGACGCCGCCTTCCGTGACCTCGCACACGACGCTCGGACCGACCGGGGAGAGCTCGTCGATGCCGCCTGCCCCGTGCACGACGAACGCCCGGTGCGAGCCGAGCTGGACGAGCGCTTCGGCGATCGGGCGGACGAGTCTCTCCGAATACACGCCGACGACCTGCGCGCGCGCACGCGCCGGGTTCGTCAGAGGCCCGAGGATGTTGAAGATCGTGCGCGTACCGAGCTCGCGGCGGACCGGCGCCGCGTGGCGCATGGCGGGATGATGCGCCTGCGCGAACATGAAGCCGAAGCCGAGCTCGTCGATCGAGCGCGCGATCTTCTCCGGCGGCAGCTCGAGCTCGAAGCCGAGCGCCTCGAGCACGTCCGCCGATCCGGTCTGCGACGACGCGGCGCGGTTGCCGTGCTTCGCGACCCCTGCGCCTGCGGCGGCGGCGACGAGCGCCGCGGCGGTGGAGATGTTGAGCGTCTGCATTCCATCGCCGCCGGTGCCGGCCGTGTCGACGAGGTCCTCGCGTCGCGGAACGACGGCGAGTACGTGCTCGCGCATCGCCTCGGCGCAGCCAGCGATCTCGTCCGCGGTCTCGCCTTTCGCGCGGAGCGCCACGAGGAAGGCCGCGATCTGCGCCTGCGTTGCGGCGCCGGCCATGATCTCGCCCATCGCGTCGCGCGCCTCCTCGCGCACGAGGTTCTGACGGTCGAGCAGACGCGCGATCGTCTCCTGAATCACAGCCGTCCCTCGAGGAAGTTGCGCGCGAGCGCGGGCCCGTCGGGCGTCAACACCGACTCGGGATGGAACTGCACACCGACGATGGGCAGCGACCGGTGGCGCACGGCCATCACCTCGCCGTCGTCCGCATGCGCGGTCGGCTCGAGCTCGTCCGGGATGCGCGTCGCGGCAAGCGAGTGGTAGCGGCCCGCGTCGAACGGCTCCGGCAGGCCGGTGAACAGTCCGCGGCCGTCGTGCCGGACGGGGCTTGCCTTGCCGTGCAGCAGCTCGCGCGCATACCCGACCTCGCCGCCGAACACCTCGACGATCGCCTGGTGACCGAGGCAGACTCCGAGCGTCGGCGTCGTCGGCCCGAGGCGGCGGATGATCTCCTCCGAGGCGCCGGCGTCGGCGGGCCGGCCGGGGCCGGGGGAGATGACGAGCTGCGCCGGCGCGAGCCGCTGCGCCTCGTCCGCGTCGACCTCGTCGTTCCGCAGCACCTTCACCTCGACGCCGAGCGCGCCGAACAGATGCGCGAGGTTGTACGTGAACGAGTCGTAGTTGTCGACGAGCAGCATCATCGTTCGGCCAGTTCTATCGCGGCCTCGAGCGCCGCGAGCTTGTTGAGACACTCTTGATGCTCTTCCTCCGGTATCGAGTCCGCAACGATGCCGCCTCCCGCCTGCAGGTAGCAGCTACCGTCACGAAAGAGCAACGTGCGGATCGCGATGCACGTGTCCATCTCGCGCGTGGCCGGAAAGATGTAGCCGACCGCGCCCGCGTAGATCCCGCGCCGGTACTGCTCGAGCTCGGAGATGATCTGCATCGCGCGCACCTTCGGCGCGCCCGAGACCGTGCCCGCCGGGAAGCACGCGCGCAACAGTTGAAACGGCGTCGTCTCCTCCCGCAGCTCGCCGACGACCTCCGACACGAGGTGCGTCACGTGGGAGTAGCGCTCCGGCTCCATCAGCCGCTCGACCCGCACCGACCCGGGGACGCACACGCGCGACAGGTCGTTGCGGCCGAGGTCGACGAGCATCACGTGCTCGGAGCGATCCTTCTCCGACGCGAGCAGCGCCTCGGCGTCGCCCTCGCCCGGGGCGATCGTCCCGGCGATCGGGTTCACGGCTGCGCGCGACCCCTCGCACTTGACCACCGTCTCGGGCGAGCTGCCGACGAGCGCGAGATCGTCGAGCTCGAGCAGGAAGAGATACGGCGACGGGTTCACGCGGCGCAGGGCGCTGTACAGCTCGGCCGGCGACGCGGAGGTCGGACGCTCGGCGCGTTGCGAGACGACGACCTGGAAGACGTCGCCTTCGCGGATGTGCTCCTGCGCGCGCTCGACGCGACGCAGGTGCTCCTCACGCGACGGCGTGCGCGTCAGCCGCCCCGCCGTGCCCGTCCCGCGCGGGAGCTCGGGCTGGTCGCCGCCGAGCGCGTCGGCGTCGCCGACGAGCACCTCCGCCACGCCGCGCGCATGGTCGAAGCGCACGAGCACGTCGGGGACGACGAAGCAGCTGCGCGGGAACTCGGGGCCGTCGTCCGGCAGCGGCACGGTCGGCTCGATCTCCGTCACCGCGTCGTAGCCGAGGTAGCCGACGACCGGCACGCCCGCGGCCTCGGCCTGCGCGAAGTCGAGCAGGCGCGAGCCGCAGCCGACGAAGGAGTAGCGACCCAGCCGCCCGCGCTCGACCGACTCGAGCAGGAACGCG
>DATGEH010000144.1:0-3811 GCA_035310325.1 Gaiellaceae bacterium | reverse complement strand
AGCTCCTCCGGGGTCGTGTCGACGATGTAGGCGAAAACGCCGCGCTTGGCGGCCTCCTTCACATAGGCGGGATCGCGGGCGGCGAGCAGGGCGATCACCGGGCACGAGGCTTCGCGGACGATCTCTCCGATCAGCTCGAGCGCGTGGTTGGAGGAGAGGCCGAGCCCGACAAGTGCGACGTCGGGATGCTCTCTCGCGGTCACCGCCCCCACTTCTGTGACATCGATCTCCTGCGCGATGACGTCGTGCTCGAGCCCGGAGACGACCTCGGCGAGCAGTGCGAGCCTGTCTTTCCGCTCGTTCGCGATCAGCACCCGCAGGCGCAACCCGCCTTCGAGCAAGGCGCGCTCCGGGGGGGGATCCGGAACGGCTTCCATGCGACCAATTGTAGGTCACCTCCGACGCCACGCAACGCGGTCGTCGGGCGCCGCCATGTTTCCCTCCTGGTCTTTTGCCAGAAGCGCGGGTGCGGCCCTGTCTTCACCCCCTGGTGCTGCGCATCTCGACCACCATCGCGCGGGTGTGCCAGGCGTACACGCCGGTGATCACCACGAGGGCGACGCTTGCTACGAGGAGCGCGACGCTCACGCTGCCAAGGCTACGCGCGGCGGCGCGGTGGGAGTTTGCGAAGCGGCCCGCGATACTACGACTGCGTGTCACGACTTCCGTACAGTCAGACGACAAGCCACGGAGCCCACTGCTCCCGCGCGTGTTGGTGTGCCCGAGCTGCCATCGCAAGATTGGCGCCGGGGACCGAGTGTGGAGAGTCAGGGGCGCGCTACCCGTTCGGCTCCTACTGCGACCGATGCGGGCCGCTAGCGGCCCGCAATCGTCGAGGTTCAGCGCAGGCTCTCTTACTCGCAGGGTGTGCCTCGTTTGCCGCCGCCCGGTCGTCATGCGAGGGGCGCTCGGCGTCCTGGCTGGCTATGTGCGAACAGCGCACGTCTGCTCCGACGAGTGTTATCAGCTCGCCGACGCACTCTGGGAGCACTGGCGGCGGACGAACTTCAAGGCCGACGACGACCTCGTCTTCTGCCATCCCTCAAAGGCTCGCCGCTCTACCCGGCCCGCTACGGCGACCTGATCCGCGCGGCGCTCAAGCGCGCCGGTGTCGAGCGTGAGATGCGCGAGTTCCACGACTGGCGTCACACGGGCATCACGAACGCGGCGGCGGCGGGGATCCCGCCCGTCGCGGTTTCGGCGAGTGGTATGGGCACGCGGGTACAAAGCGGGGCTACAAAGCAACCCCCGAGACGGCTCGGGAGTCCGCCGTTTCCAGCGGGATCGTGGCGTAGGTCGCTAGATCGTCTTGAACTGCTCGAACGGCTGCCGGCAGCTCTCGCAGTAGCGCAGCGAGCGGCACGGCGTCGGGCCGAAGAGGTTCTCGAGCTTCGTCTCCGTCGAACCGCAGTATGGGCAGCGATGCACCTGCGACTGCAGCTGCACGAGGCGCGGCGCCGGCGGCGCGAAGCCGGCGTGGCGCAGCTTCTCCCGCCCGGCGGCGGTGATCTTGTCGGTCGACCACGAGTCGTCGTTTACGACCTCGACGTCGGCCTCGGCCCCGAGCTCGGCGACCTTCTCCTCCAGCGCGCGCTTCATCACCTCGAGCGCGGGGCAGCCGAGGAACGTCGGCGTGAACTCCACGTGGACACGTCCGTCCGAGACGTCGACCGAACGGATGACGCCGAGGTCGACGAGCGAGATGACCGGGATCTCCGGATCAGCGATCTCCCCGAACGCCTCCCAGACCGCGGCTTCGGTCACCATTGCGTGCCGGCCGGCGCGGAACGCCGCACCATCGTCATCTCCTGCCACAGCTCGGGCAGCTCGTCCGTGTGCATCCCGCGCTCGACCGCGTCGACGACGGGAAGGCCGACGCGCGCGGAGAGTGCCTCGCGCTGCCCGGCCGGCAGCACGCCGAGCGCATACGGCCACAGCTCCTCGACCGCGGCGCGAAAGCGCGGCTCGTCGCGCAGGCGCTCGTGCCACATCTCCGCGTGCATGCGGTGATACGTCTCCTCGCGGTTGATCTTCGCCGCGAGCGGCACGTCGTCCATCAGCGCAGTGATGCGGATCTCGTCTGCGGTCTCGTACAGCCAGCGGCGCGCGATCGCGTGCGCCCAGTCGAGCAGCCGCAGCTCGACGAGCGGCGCGCAGCGGTACTCGTCGAGCGCGCGGTCGAACGCGAGCGCGTCGGCGTCATCGGTCAGCAGCTCGTAGACGGCGCGCGCGTGGCCGATCTCGTTCTGCGCGATCGACGAGAACGCAACGTCCTCCTCGAGCATCGGCGCAATGCCCGTCCACTCGGAGTCGCGCCAGCCGATGACGAGCTCGTCGTCAGCTAGTCCCAGGAGAAGCTGCTCGTTCACGTGCCTCCTTCAGTCTCGCCTTGATCGAGTAGCCGTCGACGCGGCGGTACTTGAGGTCCAACTCGTCGGCCCAGCCCTCGACCGTATGGATCGCGTCGCGCGGAACGAGCCACAGCGCTTCGGACTCGCCGCGCCGGCCGTACTGCTCGCGCGCCCACGCCTCCGCGAACTCCGCGTCCGGTGCGACGACCGAGCCCGCGTGCTCGAACGGCTGCCCGCGCCGTTCCCGCCGAAAGATCTCGTAGATCACCTGCGGCTCCTGACCGGCGACGACTCTCGCCGGGCGAAGCCCGGCTTCGTCGTCGCCTCGGCCCGCTCGCGGCAGGATGCTGCGCGCTCGCCGCTCGGTCGTGCCGAGAGCACTGCCCTCGCGTCTCGCGCTTGCCTCCTTTGCCAGCAGCCCGTCATGAGGCGCAGGTCACGCCGCGAGCACGAGGTCGCGCACCCACTGCTCCTGCTCGAGGAAGCGGCGGCGGAACGCGAGCCGCTCCTCTGTCTTCGGCCCATGCCCGGTGACGACATGCTTCAGCTCGTCCCAGTCCGGCTCCGTGTACTCCCACACGCCGTCGTCGCGGCGGCGCAGCTTCGGATCGGGAACGGTGAGGCCGAGCTCCCAGATCTGCGGCACGTAGCCCTCGAGGAACTGCTGCCGCGCCTCCTCGTTCCCCTGCGACTTGATGCGCCAGATGTACATCGGGTCTTCCTCGCGCGGGATCGGGTTGCCGTGGAACTGCATGAGCGGCCCCCACCAGCGCGTGACCGCCTCCTGCACGAGCTCGAACTGCTCCGGCGTGCCGGTGACCATCGCGAGGATGACGTCGCGCCCATGGAGGATGTGGAACGACTCCTCCCAGCAGATCTTCTTCATGATCCGCGCGTACGGCGCGTACGAGCACTTCAGCAACGCCTTCTGGCTGATGATCGCGGCCGCGTCGACGAGCCACGCGATCGCGCCGATGTCTCCCCATGTCTTCGTCGGGTAATGGAAGACGTTGTGGAACTTCGCCTTGCCGGAAACGAGGTCGGCGAGACACTGCTCGCGCGGCTTCCCGAGGTCCTCGACGACGCGGTAGATGAGCTGCGCGTGGCCGACTTCGTCCTGCACCTTCGCCGTCAGCGCGAGCTTGCGCTGGAGCGTCGGCGCACGGAGGATCCATTCGCGCTCGGGCAGGACGCCCATGAGCTCGGAGTTGCCGTGCATCTCGATGAACTTGATGAGCTTCGCCCGGTAGTCGTCGGGCATCCAGTCGGTCGTCTCGACCTGCCCGCCGGACTGGACGTACTCGAGAAATGCCTGCTCATCGCGGGGAACTTCGACTGCGGCCACTCCGCACCACCTTCCGAACGATCGTTAGTTTTCCGATTGTAGATGTCCGCCCGCCGGAATGAGCTAACCCGCGCCGCCGCCCGCCTCTTCGCGGAGAAGGGCTACCACGGCACCT
>DATGEH010000143.1:0-4646 GCA_035310325.1 Gaiellaceae bacterium | reverse complement strand
GAGCATTGTCGCGACAGAACCGGATAGTGGCCGCAGCCGTAGAATCGGCGCCATCGACGACTACAACGGCAGGCTCACCGCCGAGTTTCGGGCGAACGAGGGCAAGGTCGGCGGTCACTGGGAAGGCCGCGACCTGCTCCTCCTGACGCAGGCCACGCGCCTTCCGATCTTCGGCGAGTACCAGGAGAAGGCAGGGGAGCGCGTCATCCCGGTCGTCGCACTCGCGCGCCGCTGATGCTCCGGGTCGCCGCACTCGCCGCCGTGGTCACGCTCACGCCGCAGGCGCTCCTGACGAAGCTCGTGAACACGCCGCTCAAGGCGTCGGAGCTGCCCTTCGGGATGTCGAAGCCGCAAATTGCGCGGCAGCCGCTCGGCTCGAACGGCGTCAAGTACCACGCGGTCGGAGAAGTCGCGGTGCTCGTGCACGGGCCCGACTCGGAGGACGCCTTCGCATGGGAGGCGTTCAAGACGCACGCGGCCGCGATCGCCGATCTCGACCATCCCGCGCTCTCGAAGACGGTCAAGGTCGTCGACACCGTCCCCGGATACAGGGACAGCCTCGTGCTCGTCGGGACCGTGTCGGGGAAGCAGCTCTACGACGCCGTCACCGTCGACGGCACCGTGCTCGTCCAGGCCGTGACCGTCTCCACGAAGGGGAACAGGGCGGGCACCATCGCCCTCCTGCGCGCGGCGGTCAGGCATCTCCGCGCCGTGCGCGGCTAGACGAGCGGGCGTTTCTTCGCCATCCCGGGGCGGCGGGGGAAGCCGGCGGGTGTCGAGGCGACCTTCGGCACGACGACGAGGCCGTCACGCGCTTCCGGAGCCCCGCCGCCCAACTGCTCCGAGGCACGTGCGACGGCGGCGAGATCCGCGCTCGCGCCGAGCCAGAGAATCGCCACGCCGCCGGTCCGGACGAGCGGGAGACAGAGCTCGACGGCGGTGGGCGGCGCGGCGAGCGCTTTCGCGAGCGCGACGCCGAACGCCTCGACCTCCTGCTCCTCGGCGCGGCCCCAGACGACACGCGCGTTCGGCGGCGCCCAGCGCTCGAGAAAGTCGCACTTGCGGCGCTCGGCCTCGATCAGCACGACCTCGCGCTCCGGGAGCGCCGCCGCGATCGGGATGCCGGGCGAGCCGCTGCCCGAGCCGATGTCGGCGATCGGGCCGTCCGTGGATCGCACGAGCTCGACCGCGCGCAGCGCATCGTCGAGCAGCATCGCCTTCGCCTCCGCGGGATCGCGCAGCGCCGTCAATCCGCGCCCGGTAACCACTGCGTTCAGCCAGGCGTCAAGCAGGGAGGACGATGACGTAACGGTTCGGCTCCGTCCCCTCGGACGTCGTCTCGACGCCGTCGAGCTCCTTCAGCTTCAGGTGCACGACCTTGCGCTCGACGGCGGTCATCGGCTCGAGCTCGACGGGCTCGCGGCTCACGAGCACCTGCTGTGCGGTGCGCACCGCGAGCGACTCGAGCGTGACGCGGCGTCGCTCGCGATAGCCGGCCGCATCCACCACGACGCCCTTCCGTTCGTCGCCGTAGGTGCGATGCGTGATCGCGTTGAGCAGGTACTGGATCGCGTCGATCGTCTGGCCGTGGCGCCCGATGAGCAAGGCGACGTCGCCGGAGGACACGGTTGCGGTGACGGAGTCGTCGTCCTCGCGCACGTCGACGTGCCCGTTCACGCCGAGTGTTCCCGCGATGCGACCCACGAGCACGCGTACATCGGATGCGAGCGCGCTCTCGTCGATGGGCGCCGCGTGAGCGGCGTCTTCGGCGAGGCTCGCAAGCACCCGGGCGGGCGCGTACCCCACGCCGAGCAAGCCGCGCTCGCCCTCCGAGATCACCTCGAAGCGCACCGCCGACTTGTCGAGCCCGGGATGCCGCTGCTCGAGCTCGCGCAGCGCCGCCCACTTCGCCTCGCCGACGGTCTCGCCGGTCGCCTCGACGGTCGTCGCGCTCATCGCCTGCCGCCGGCTCTCTTCTTCCGCCGCACCTTGCGCACCTGGCCCGGCTGCTTCGGCGCAGCGACGGTCGAGGCCGGTGCCGGCTCCTCGAGCTTCGGCTCCTGCGCAGGCGTGCGCGAGCTGCGGCGCTGGATGACCGGCGCAGCCGTCTTCGGGATGAGGCGCCGCGTGATCAGTCCCTGGCCGACCGTCCACAAGTTCGTGGTCACCCAGTAGAGAACGAGGCCTGCGGGGAAGCGCGCGATGACGAACACGAAGACGAGCGGCATGAACATGAACAGGTAGCGCTGCGTCTTGTCCATCGTCGCCGACATGTAGAGGGTCGACGCCATCTGGCTCGCGACGTACACGACGAGCAGCACGTAGCCGCCCCAGTGCGTCGTCGTGTGCGCAGCGATCGACGGGATGAAATGCAGGAACGCGAGATTGCCGCCCGGCGGATGCTTCGAGAAGTTCTTGAGCGCGTAGTACAGCGCGATGAAAACCGGCAGCTGGAACAACATCGGGAGGCACGACGCCGCGGGGTTGATGTTGTTCTCGCGGTAGAACTTCATCAACTCCTCGTTCTGCTTCGCGCGATCGCTCTTGTACTTCTTCTGGATCTCCTTCATCTGCGGCGCGAAGCGCTGCAGGTTCTGCATCGAGTGGATCTGCCGGACGGTGAGCGGGACGAGCAGCATCCGGACGATCACCGTCAGCCCGACGATCGACCACGCCCACGGCAGCCCGACGTTGTAGTGCAGGAAGTTGAGCGCGTGCCGCGCCGTGTGCTCGAGCGGGGTGAGAGGCGAGCCGAGCAGCATCAGACGACCGGATCGAAGCCCCCACGGCTCCACGGGTTGCAGCGGAGAAGCCGCCAGCCGGCGAGGATCGAGCCGCGCACGAGCCCCTTCTTCCGCAGCGCCTCGATCGCGTACTGCGAGCAGGAGGGGTGGTACTTGCACGTCGTCGGGAAGAGCGCACCGAGGGTGACCCGGTAGAGCCACACGAGCGCCACGCCGAGGCGGTACATCAGGCCGCAGCCTTCGTCAGCGTCAGCACCTCGTCGACGCGCTCGCCGAGCCACTCGAATCCGTTCGCCGCGACCGCCTCGGGCAGCCCCGGGCGCACGATGAGGACGTAGTCGTTGCCGGGCTCGACACGATCCAGCCGCTGCGTCCAGAGCTCGCGCAGGCGGCGCTTGATCTTGTTGCGCTCCACCGCGCCACCGACGGAACGCGGGACCGAGAAGCCGAACCGCGGCGCCGCCGGCTCTTCTTGCGGGAACCAGTAGAGAACGAGGAAGCGTGACGACACCGACTTGCCGTGGCGGTACACGGCGTCGAAGTCCCGCGAACGGGACAGACGGTTCGCACGCTTCATCGCGGAAAAGCTTACGCCGACAGCCGCGCGCGGCCCTTCGCGCGCCGCTTCTTCAGGATCAAACGTCCTGCACGCGTCGACATTCGCGCACGGAAGCCGTGCTTGCGCTTACGGCGGCGAACGTTGGGCTGATAGGTGCGCTTCATAGAAAAATCCCCCGGTCAGGGGAGAACAGCGGCCAGTATAGAGAACGCTCCGTCCACCGAGTTGTCCACAGGTCCGCGCCGTGCAGCGATGCGCGCTAGATGAGTTTCCCCCACTGCTGTCCACAGGTGTGGAGGGATTGTGGGGGGTTGTAAAACTCCTGCACCGAGGCCGCTTTTGCCTCGCTCGGGCACCCTGGTATGCTCGCCCCTCGCTCGTCTACGAGGAGGGCCAGGCACCGCGTGGAGCATCAAATTGAGCTGACCGCGGAGAGCCTGTGGAGCGAAGTTTCCGGTCGGCTCAGGGGGGCCCTGAACGACACCACCTACGGAACCTGGTTCGGCGAAGCCGCCGGCCTCGAGTTCTCGGACGAGCACTTCGTCCTTGCGGTTCCGAACGACTTCACGCGCGACTGGATCGAGGGCCACTTCCTCGACCTGCTCGGCGCGGCGATCCGCGACGTCACCGGGAGCGACCGGCCCATCGAGCTCCGCATCGTCGAGACGATGCCGGCGGCGGCGTCCGGAGAGGACGTCGCACCTGCGGTCACACCGGTCGTCGAGCGGATCCAGAACCGGGCCGAAAGCGGCGGCTTCAACGCGAAGTACACATTCGACTCGTTCGTCATCGGGTCGTCGAACCGCTTCGCGCACGCAGCCGCGCTCGCCGTCGCCGAGGCGCCGGCGCAGGCGTACAACCCGCTGTTCATCTACGGCGGGACGGGGCTCGGAAAGACTCACCTCCTCCAGGCCGTCGCGCAGTACGTGAGCGAGCATTCGCGCGAGCTCAGCGTCCGCTACGTCACGAGCGAGACGTTCATGAACGACTTCATCAACTCGCTTCGCGACAAGCGGATCGAAGGCTTCAAGCAGCGCTACCGGACGTACGACCTGCTCCTCATCGACGACGTCCAGTTCTTCGAGCACAAGGAGCGGATCCAGGAGGAGTTCTTCCACACCTTCAACTCGCTCTACGAGGCCGGCTCGCAGATCGCGATGTCGAGCGACCGTCCGCCGCGGGACATCGCCACCCTGGAAGCCCGTCTGCGGAGCCGCTTCGAGTGGGGGCTGATCACCGACATCCAGCCGCCCGACCTCGAGACCCGCATCGCGATCCTGCGGAAGAAGGTAAAGACGGACGGCATCCACGTTCCCGATCCGCAGGTGCTGACCTTCATCGCC
>DATGEH010000142.1:0-7952 GCA_035310325.1 Gaiellaceae bacterium | reverse complement strand
ATTGCCGCGCACGAGCACGACTTCGGCCCCGGCCGCCTCGAGGTCCTTCGCCGCTGCGGCTGCCGCGTCGTCGTTGCGGAGGTAGCCGAGCACTGCGCGCTTCGCGCCGTCGCGTACGAGCCGGTGCGCGATCGCGAGCCCGATCCCCCGCGTGCCCCCGGTCACGAGGACCGAGGATCCTTCGAGGCTCATCGGTCCGCGGGAGCGGAGCTCGGCAGCTCCGACCAGCCGAGGCGGGAGCGCGGCTCACGCTTCCCGTCGTGCGCCTTCGACGACGCATGGCCGAGCCGGTCGAGCAGCTCCATCTGCTCCTCGCCGTAGCGCCGGACGGGATGGTCCTCCGGCAGTTCCATTACGAGCTCGCGCACGCGCGCGCGCAGCTGGTACGCGAAGTGCGGCGTCGCGGGACCGACGAGGGCGTCGACGTCGGCGATGGTCGGCTCGGACATCGCCGCAACTCTAACGAGCACTAGGCTCGCGGGTATGCGCCGAGCCTCTCCGGTGGACGCGATGCTGCTCGGGACGGTGCTCCTGTGGGCGCTGAACATCACCATCACCCGGTACGTCCTCACCCACGGCTGGCATCCCCTCGCCTACGCGACGATCCGCTACGGCGCGGCCACGGCCCTGTTCTGGCTGTTCACGTACCAGCGCGAGCGGTCGTTTCGGATCGCCCGCAAGGACCTCGGGCTCGTCCTGTTCGCGGCGCTCGCGCTGTTCCTCAACCAGCTCTGCTTCGTCTACGGCCTCAAGCTCGTGCACGCCTCGACGGTCGCGCTCCTGCTCGGGGCGACGCCGATCTTCATCGGCGGGATCTCTGTCCTCCTCGGGCTCGAACGCTTGCAGCGGTCGTTCTGGATCGGCGCGCTCATGACGTTCGGCGGCGTCGCCCTCATTGCGGTCTCCACTCACGGCGGCCTCTCGGCGGGCCTCGGCGGCGACCTGCTCGCGATCACCACCGCCTTCACGTGGGCCTGCTACACGGTCACGATCGCGCCGCTCATGCGTCGCTACTCGCCGTTCCGCATCAGCGCGCTCGTCCTCCTGCTGGGCTGGATCCCGCTCGCGCTCATCAGCATCCCGCAGGTCGCGTCGCAGCACTTCTCGTTCGGCTGGCTCGTGTGGCTCGGCTTCGGGTACGCCATCGTCGGCCCGCTCTTCCTCACCAACATCCTCTGGTTCACCGCGATCGACCGAGTCGGGCCCTCGCGCGCGTCGCTGTTCGGGAACCTGCAGCCGTTCTTCGCGGTCATGTTCGCGATCCTCCTGCTTTCCGAGTCGCTGCACGCGCTGGAGATCGTGGGCGGCATCCTGATCTTCGCCGGGATCGTGCTCGAGCGGGTTCGCCGCCGTGTTCCTACGGTGGCTGCGCCACCGGTCGAATAGCGCATACTTAGCGCCGATGGCCGAAGACTTCATGCCGCTCGACGGCTGGGATTACCTCGAGTTCTGGGTCGGGAACGCGAAGCAGGCGGCGTACTTCTACGAGCACGCGATGGGCTTCGCCCGCACCGCGTACGCCGGTCCGGAGACGGGCGTGCGCGACCGTGCGTCGTACGTGCTCGAGCAGGGCGACATCCGCTTCGTCGTCACGTCGGCGCTGCGCGAGGACCACGAGATCGCGAAGCACCACATCAAGCACGGCGACGGCGTCAAGGACATCGCTCTCAGCGTTCCCGACGCGACCGAGGCGTACCGGCAGGCGGTATCGCGCGGCGCGCGCGGCGTGACCGAGCCGCAACGCGTCGAGGACGAGTCCGGAGCGATCGGGACCGCCGCGATCGCGACGTACGGCGACACGATCCACACGTTCGTCAATCGCGCCGATTACGCGGGGCCGTTCAAGCCCGGCTATGTCTCGGTGTCGAGCAACGGCGCGACGAACGGCGTCGGCCTGACGAACGTCGACCACGTCGTCGGCAACGTCGAGCTCGGCCGCATGGACTACTGGGTCGAGTTCTACGAGCGCGTGTTCGGGATGACGAACATCCTCCACTTCGGCGACGACCAGATCCAGACCGAATACTCAGCCCTGATGTCGAAGGTGATGTCGAGCGGCAACGGCAAGATCAAGTTCCCGATCAACGAGCCGGCCGAGGGCAAGCGCAAGAGTCAGATCGAGGAGTACATCGAGTTCTACGGCGGCGCGGGCGCGCAGCACATCGCGATGGCGTCGACGAACATCGTCGCGACCGTCGACGCGCTGAAGCAGCACGGGCTCATCTTCCTCGACACCCCCGACGCGTACTACGCGGAGATGCCCGACCGCGTCGGCGAGATCGACGAGGATCTCGAAGAGCTGCAGCGGCACAAGATCCTCGCCGACCGCGACGACGACGGGTACCTCCTGCAGATCTTCACGAAGACGGCGCAGGACCGGCCGACCGTGTTCTTCGAAGTGATCGAGCGCCACGGCGCCACCGGCTTCGGCGAGGGCAACTTCAAAGCGTTGTTCGAAGCCATCGAGCGCGAACAGGCGCTGCGCGGCAACCTCTAGGGCACGTGACGCTCGCCCGGCGCGTCGTCGGAGGGCTGCTCGTCGTGGTCGGCGCGGTATGGCTCGGCCAAGGGCTCGACGTGATCAAGGGATCGTCGATGACCGGCAGCACGTTCTGGGCCGTTGCCGGAGGCGCGTGCGTCGTTGCGGGGCTCGGGCTGCTCGGCTGGCCCTGGCGTCAACGTTGAGCGGGAATGTCGTCCGGGCGCGCCTCGTTCGAGGTCGCATGGGCTTTCACGTGGTCGGGCCCGAGCAACTCGAGTGGGAGCGGTACGACCGGTTCCCGGGGCGCCATCGCGCCGCGTTGACCGAGGCGGCCGGTCTGCGCCATACGCGTGCGAACTTCATCCGGCACGAGCCCGGTGAGAAAGGCCCGCGGCACATAGAGCGTGTGCAGGACGAGACCTTCGTCCCCATCCGCGGAACGTTGACGATGTACCTCGGCGAGCCGCCTACGCGACACGAGATTCCGGTTGGCGGCCTGGCCCACGTCGAAGCAGGTACGGCCCAGCAGATGGTGAACGAGACCGAGGAAGAGGTTCTCGTGTTCGTCTACGGCGCGCCCGCGGAGCGCGCGGGGGCGGACGTCATCGAGAGTGCCGTCTGAGCCTGCGTTCAGGCGTCGACGATCGCGATCGTGACCGACGTATCCGGCTTGCCGCGCGCGAGACGCTCGAGCAGCCGCTTCTGCCAGCCGTACTTCTCGCGGATGAGCGTCTGCACGTCGACGTCGTCGACGACCCGTGCGTTGCCTTCGATCCTGGGGCCGCGCTCGCGGCCGCGGTAGTTCGACTTGGCGACGAGCACGCGCGGGTCGCGGCGGATGCGCTTCACCTTCCACGTGGAGGCATGCGTCCAGACGAGCAGGCGCCGGCCGTCGTCGCTCACGACCCATACCGGGGTGGAGGCAAGCGAGCCGTCGCGCCGCCGTGTGGTGATGCTGATGTAGCGAGCCGCCGCGAGGTCTGAAAGCTCAGTATACATCGTATACGTAAAAGTGTACTCCGTATACTCGTGGGGTGTCAAGGCTCACGCGCGACGCTGTCATCGCCGAAGCGCTCGCCCTCGGAGACGCGCACGGCTTCGACGCCGTGACGATCCGCGGCGTCGCCGACCGCTTGGGCGTGACGCCGATGGCCCTCTACCGGCACGTGGGCGACAAGCAGGGGCTGCTGGACGGTCTCGCGGATGCGCTCTACGCCGAGCTGCGACTCCCCGACCCCGCGGGCGACTGGTGGGAGGGGCTGGCCGATCTCGCCCGCTCGACGCGCGCGGTCCTCCTCGCGCACCCGTGGGCGGTGCCGCTCTTCTCACGACCGCTCGGCGGCCCGCATGCCCTCGAGCTGCAGTCCAGGCTCGCGGCTGCCCTGCGGACGGCCGGCTTCTCGAACGGCGAGGCCGCCGAGCTGCACGACCAGCTCTCGAACATGCTCTTTGCGCTCGTCAGCCCCGAGCTTCAGGGGAAGCGAAACCGGGCCGCCTTCGAGCGCGGCCTCGAGCTCCTCCACGACGGTCTCGCCGCCCGGCTCTCGCGACACTGATCGCACCGACACAAGCCCCGCGTACGCTTCCGCAATGAGCGCGCAGCGGCGGACCGCCCTGTTCTCCGTGCTCGCGGCGGCGGCCCTCATCGGGCTCAAGCTCGCCGTCGGCCTCGCGACGCACAGCCTCGGCCTGCTCTCCGAGGCCGCGCACTCGGGCACCGACCTCGTTGCCGCGCTGCTGACGTTCTTCGCCGTCGGCGTCGCCGTGCGTCCGGCCGACGTCGGACACCAGTACGGGCACGGCAAGGCAGAGCATCTCGCCGCGCTCGGCGAGGCGGCGATCCTCGTGGGGGCCAGCCTGCTGATCGTGTGGCGCGCGATCGTGCGTCTGACCGGAAGCGGGCATGCGCACGTGAACGCGGCGTGGTACGCCCTCGTCGTCGTCGGTGTCGTGATCGTGATCGACATTTCGCGCGCCCTCGCATCCAGACGAGCGGCTCGCAAGTACACGAGCGCGGCGCTTGCGTCGAACACGCTGCACTTCACGAGCGACCTCGCGGGCTCGATCGCGGTGCTCGTCGGCCTCGTGCTCGTGCGCAACGGCTACCAGCATGCGGATGCAATCGCCGCGCTCTTCGTCGCCGTGCTCGTGCTCGTCGCCGCGGCGCGGCTCATGCGCAGGAACGTCGACGTGTTGATGGACCGCGCGCCGGCCGCGGCCGAGGAGGCTGCGCGGCGCGCCATCTTCGGCATTCGGCCGGCCGTGCAGCTGCGCCGTCTGCGGATGCGCCAGGCGGCGGGGAGGCACTTCGCGGACGTCGTCATCGGCGTCTCGTTCGATGCCGCTGTCGGCCAGGGCCATGCCGCCGCCGATGCCGTCGAGCGCGCCGTGCAGGCGGCGCTGCCGCAGGCGGACGTCGTCGTGCACGTCGAGCCGATGCGCGACCACGCCGACGTCCGTGAGCGCGCGCACGAGGCGGCGCTCGCCGTGCCGCGCGTGCGCGAAGTGCACAACGTCAGCGTCCTCTCGGTCGACACCGGAACCGAGCTCTCGCTGCACCTGAAGTTGCCGGGCGACCTCTCGCTCGAAGCGGCGCACGCGATCGCAGAGGAGGTCGAGCGTGCGATCGCGCAGGCTGTGCCGGAGGTCACATCGGTGCAGACCCATCTCGAGCCGCTCGGCGAAGAGGCGGCGGGAACGGAGGTCGCCGGGGACGCGGAAACCGTGCGCCGCATCGTGCGCGCCGAGATCGGCGTCGAGCCGTCGGATCTGCGCTTCGTCCGCACCGACGAGGGCGTCGTCGCGTATCTGACCCTGCGGTTGGGTGCCGGAACGCTCAGCGACGCGCACGCGGAGGCGAGCCGCATCGAAGAGGCGATTCGGCGCGAACGGCCAGAGATCGCCGAGGTCGTCGTGCACACGGAGCCCGAGTGAAGCTCTGCATGTTCTCGCCGCGCGACCTGGAGCTCGAGCGCGGCTGGCCGGGACGGATCGACGGCGACCACGTCGTTCAGCTCGCGGCGCAGACGCTGCAGGCGTTCTTCACGGGCGGCGGCAAGGCGCGCGAGCACGCGGAGTACTCGCTCGACGACGTGCAGCTGCGCGCGCCTGTGTTGCATCCGCCGTCGATCCGCGTGTTCGGAGAAGAGGGCGACTTCGCGTTCGCGAGCCCCGCGTCGATCTACGGTCCCGACGACGAGATCCCGCTTCCGCCTGGCGCCGGGTACATCGAGTCCGACCTGCGCATCGCCGCCGTGATCGGAGCCGACGGCGCGGTCGGCGGCTACACGCTCGTGAACGACTGGGTCGCGCCGGAGCTGACCGGTGCGAAGGCGCACGACTTCGCGACGTCGCTCGGGCCGATCGTCGTGACGCCGGACGAGTTCCCCTCGGGCGGCGACTGGACGCCGCTCGTCCAGCACGCTGCGCGCGGCACGCTCCTCTATCCGGGTGACATCATCGCCGCCGGAACGATGCGCGACGGCCCGTACGTGCCCGGCGACCTCGTCGAGCTGCGGTTCGACGGCATCGGCGTCCTCCGCAACCGCGTCGCTCGCGCATGACCCGCGTTGCCGTCGTCGGCGCAGGCGTGATGGGCTGCGCCACCGCGTGGGCGCTTGCAGAGCGCGGCGCCGAGGTGACCGTCCACGAGCAGTTCGACCTCGAGCACGAGCGCGGATCGAGTCACGGGCGCACGCGCATCTTCCGCGTCGCGTATCCCGATCCGTACTGGGTGCGCTTCGCGCAGGATGCGTACGACGGCTGGCGCGAGCTCGACGCGGAGCTGCTCGGCCTCTACGGCCTCATCGAGCTCGTCGCCGATCCGGCGCTCACGTCGGCACGCGCGCTGGACGAGTGCGGGGTGCCCTATCGCCTGCTCGACAGGAAGGAGGTCGAGGCGCTCGGTGCGAGCCTGCCCGACGGCTGGACTGCGCTCCACGTCGCCGACGCGGGCGTCGTCTTCGCCGACCGTGCGCGCCATGCGTTCCTGGAGGGGATCGACGTGCAGACGGGCTCGCGAGTCGAGTCGCTCGACGATCTCTATGCGGACGTCGTCGTCGTCACCGCCGGACCATGGGTGCGCGAGCTCGTGCCTGACGTGCCGGTGCGCGTGACGCGCGAGACGGCCGCGTACTTCCGGCGCGAGGGCGCGCCGCCGCCGTCGATCGTCGACCTGAACGCCGAGACCGGCGGGCACGGCATGTACTCGCTCTACGACCCGGTGCACGGGTTGAAGGCGGGCGCGCATCACGCGGGTGCGGAGGCCGATCCCGACGAGGACGGCCCGCCCGATCCCGCGATCGTCGCGCGCATCTCCGAGTGGGTGCGCGAGCGCTTCCCCGGCGTCGACCCGGCGCCGGTGGCGGCGCAGTCGTGCATCTACACGTCGACCGTCGACGAGTCGTTCGTGCTCGAGCGCCGCGGCCGCGTCGTCGTCGGCTCCGCCTGCTCGGGCCACGGGTTCAAGTTCGCGCCCGCCGTCGGCCGGCGGCTCGCCGCGCTCGCGCTGGACTAAGCTTCCTTCGTGCCGTTCTACCAGCGCCTCGGCGACGTTCCGCGCAAGCGCCACGTGCAGTTCCGCGAGAACGGGACGCTGCTCACCGAAGAGGTGATGGGCCTCGAGGGCTTCTCCGGCAACGAGTCGATCATCTACCACCTGTATTCGCCGTGCCGCGTGATGAAGCTCGACGGCTTCGAGGAGATCCAGCGCAAGGAATGGGTGCCCGACCAGCACGCGCACAGGCACTTCAAGACGATCGACATGAAGCCCGGCGGCGACGAGATCACCGGCCGGCGCCTGCTCATGTGGAACAACGACGTCGAGATCTCGCTCTGCCGCCCGAGCGGAACGATGGACTACTTCTTCCGCAACGGCGAGGGCGACGAGGTCGTGTTCGTGCACGAGGGCTCCGGCGTGCTCGAGACGACGTTCGGCGACGTGCCGTACAAGGAAGGCGACTACATCGTCATCCCGCGCGGGACGACGTACCGCTTCATGCCCGAGGGCGAGCAGCGTCACCTCGTATTCGAGACGCCGGGGCTGATCGAGATCCCGCACCGCTATCGCAACGAGTACGGGATGCTGAAGGAAGGCGCGCCGTACTACCACCGCGACATCCATCCGCCCACCGAGCTGCGCACTGTGCGCGAGAAGGGCGAGTTCGAGGTGAAGGTGCGCGTGCGCGGCGGCTACCAGACGTACGTCGTCGACTATCACCCGTTCGACGTCGTCGGCTGGGACGGCTACCTCTACCCGTGGACGTTCTCGATCCACGACTTCGAGCCGATCACCGGCCGGATCCACCAGCCGCCGCCGTCGCACCAGACGTTCGAGGGCCACAACTTCGTGATCTGCTCGTTCTGCCCGCGGAAGCTCGACTTCGACCCGCTGGCGATCCCGATCCCGTACCACCACTCGAACGTCAACTCGGAGGAGATGATCTATTACGTCTCCGGCAACTTCTCGTCG
>DATGEH010000141.1:0-2780 GCA_035310325.1 Gaiellaceae bacterium | reverse complement strand
GAGCCGCTCGATCGCGTCCTGTACGACAAGCCGCACTACGCCCGCCACGGCTTCGATTACTGGCAGCAGCTGCCCGACCGGCGCGTCCTGCTTGGCGGCTTCCGCGACGTCTCGATCCTCGACGAGCTCACAGACGTCGAGGAGACGACGCCGACCATCCAGGCGTCGCTCGAGCGCTTCCTCGGCGAGCTCATCGGCGAGGAGCCGAAGATCTCGCACCGCTGGGCGGGGATCTTCGCGCTGACGCAGGACATGCTCCCGCTCGTCGGGCCCGTGCCCGGCCGCGACGGCCTCTGGGTCGCCGCCGGCTACTCCGGCCACGGGAACGTGCTCGGCTTCGCGTGCGGCGAGCTCGTCGCCGACGCGATCCTCGGCGACACCTCCGCACCGCAGCTGGAGCTATTTGCTCCGAAACGCTTCCAGGGGTGAGGCGTGCTTCGGCTCGTAGAGGAGAACCTCGACGGCGCCGGGGAGCAGCATCGTGATCGTGTTCCCGAAGCTCTCGTCCTCCGGCTCGCCGCGGAAGTCGATGCCTTTCCCGCGCAGCTCGGCGATCGTCGCCTCGAGGTCGTCGCACATGAGGCAGACCTGGTGCGTCGTCGCTCCCTCGGACGGGTGCACGCCGATCTCCGCGGGCGGCAGCTTGAAGATGAGCCATCCCGGCGTGTCTTCGACGTAATCCCAGCCGAGCGCGTCACGCAGCACGGCGCGCAGCTCGTCGGGCTGCGAGGTGTACCAGAGCATGTGCGCGCCGAGGATGGTCAGAGCGCCTTCACGTCCTGAATGAGCTTCTCGATCGACGCCTTCGCGTCGCCGAAGAGCATCACGGTCTTCGGGTTGTAGAACAGCGGGTTCTCGATGCCGGCGAAGCCCGGGTTCATCGAGCGCTTGAGGACGACCACCGTCTGCGCGTTGTCGACGTTGAGGATCGGCATGCCGTAGATCGGGCTGCCTGCGTTGTTGCGCGCGTCGGGATTGACGACGTCGTTCGCGCCGACGACGAGCGCGACGTCGGTGCGCTGGAACTCCGGGTTGATCTCGTCCATCTCCTTCAGCTGCGGATACGGCACGTTCGCCTCGGCGAGGAGCACGTTCATGTGCCCCGGCATGCGGCCCGCGACGGGGTGGATCGCATACGAGACCTCGACGCCTTTCGCCTCGAGCAGGTCGGCGAGCTGGCGCACGTCGTGCTGTGCCTGCGCGACGGCGAGCCCATAGCCGGGGACGAAGACGACCTTGTGCGCATACGCGAGCATCACCGCGACGTCCTCGGCGCTCGCCGACCGGACGGTGCCTCCGTCGCCTGACGCCGCTGCAGCCGCGGCGGCGGTTACTTGCCCGAACGCGCCGAAGATGACGTTCGCGATCGAGCGGTTCATCGCAGCGCCCATCTTCAGCGTCAGCAACGTGCCCGACGCGCCGACGAGCATGCCGCTGACGATGAGCACGTTGTTCTCGAGCTCGAAGCCGCCGACCGCGACGGCGAGCCCCGTGAACGCGTTCAACAGCGAGATGACGACGGGCATGTCGGCGCCGCCGATCGGCAGCACGAAGAGGACCCCGAACAGCGACGCCCCGCCGACGACCGCCCAGAGCAGCCACTCGTCCTGGACTCCGGCGACGAGGACGATGCCGAGCGCGACGCACGCGCCGAGCAACGCGAGGTTCGCGATCTTCTGGCCCGGATACGTGATCGGCCGCCCGCGGATGAGCTCCTGGAGCTTCGCGAAGGCGACCATCGACCCGGAGAACGAGATCGCGCCGATGAGCCCGGACAGCGCGATGGCGATTCCGATGTCGAGCTTCGGGCGGCCTGGCTCGGGGAGGATGCGATGCAGCTCCGCGAGCGCGATGAGCGAAGCCGCGCCGCCGCCGACGCCGTTGAACAGCGCCACCATCTGCGGCATCGCGGTCATCTTCACCCGGCGCGCGGCGAACGCCCCGAAACCGCCGCCGATCAACATGCCGACCGCGATCTCCCAGTAGCTCGTCATCCCGCTCTTCGCGAACGTGACGGCGACGGCGAGCAGCATTCCGGCGGCGCCGATCTGGTTGCCGCGCCGCGCGTGCGCCGGGTTCGAGAGGAAGCGCAGCGCGAGGATGAAGGTCACGATCGTGGCGAGATACAGCAGGTTCGACGGATTCGCGTGCACTAGTGCTCTTTCAGGGAATGGTTTCGCGTTCTCGGCGTGCGAAAAGCGAGCGAGAACGCCGTAGCGCGACGCTTTGCAGCCGCCGAGGACGCCCTAACTATTTCCTGAAAGGGCACCTATTCGTCCTTCGGCTTCTTCTTGAACATCTCGAGCATGCGGTCGGTGACGACGAATCCGCCGACGACGTTCGCCGAAGCGAGCACGACGGCGATGAAGCCGATGGCCCACGTGAACGGCCCCTTGTGACCGAGGCCGAGCACGAGCATCGCTCCGACGATGACGATGCCGTGGATCGCGTTCGTGCCCGACATGAGGGGCGTATGCAGCAGCGTCGGCACCTTCGAGATCACCTCGAAGCCGAGGAAGATCGCGAGCACGAGGATCGTCACCTCGAAGACGAGCAGTGTGTTGTGACTCACGCGGTGACCTCCTTCGGGCGCGTGACGCACGCGCCGCTTGTGATCTCGTCGTCCCAGTCGAGGGTGAGCGATCCCTCCGGCGCGAGGTGCAGCAGCAGCGCCTGCACGTTCCGCGAGTAGAGCGTCGACGCGTGGTACGGCATCGTGCTCGGAAGATTTGTCTGACCGACGAGCGTGACGCCTTCACGCTCGACGGTCTCGCCCGGCA
>DATGEH010000140.1:0-2007 GCA_035310325.1 Gaiellaceae bacterium | reverse complement strand
CCGAAGGACGACCTCGAGACCGGGCTCCTCAGCTAGACGTGCGTGCGCTTCCACGGATTGGCCGAATCCGCGGCCTCCGACGATTCGTATGTCAGCGCGTCGAGACGCATCTGTTAACGGCGGACGATTTCCGTCGTGATCTGACGGTCGACCTTTCCGCCGGATCGCGGTAACCGATCCGGATGCTGAACCTCAGCGTGGATATCCAGCACTGGCTCGACGAGCACGGCGACCCGGCGCAGCCGGTGCGACGCAAGGCGCTGTGGATTGCTCGCATGATCGAATACGGCGGACCGCTCGAACCATGCTTCTCGCGGGAGACGCTGATCGAGTGCACCATGCGGCCGAAGCGGCGGGCGTGTCAGGGATTGCTCTGGGTCGCCAAGACCGCCGACGGCCGAATCGACGCATGGTGTCCGCGCTGCGAGCAGTTGAACGTGCTGATCTCTGGGTGGGAGGAGACGTTCTGGGCTCACGGGCCGATGGAACCGATCGGTCCAGAGCCGACGCCGCCGTCGGCTCCGGCGAATTGAACAGTCCGGGTCGCGACTCACGGTCGCTTGCGGCGTGACTTCGTGGTCGACGGTTTCGGTCGGTCCGGATCGAGTCGATGCTTGTCGCGGTACGACTCGCCGACGATCTCGACGCGATGGCAGTGCTGCGCGAAGCGGTCGACGAGCGCGACGACGCACGCGGCGCCGGGGAACGTGTTGCCCCACTGCTTGAACGCGAGATTCGTCGTGATGACCGTGGAGCGCTGCTCGTGGCGCCGGCTGATGATGTTGTAGAGGATGTCGGCGGCACGTGTGTCGCACGGGAGGTATCCAAGCTCGTCGAGGATCAACAGGTCGGGTCGCGTGTAGCGACGCAAGCGGCGCTCGAACGCTGGCATCGATTCCTGGCTGAGCAAGTCTGCGAGCGCAGCGGCAAGCGTCGAAAACCGCACGGTGAATCCAGCGGCGAGCGCGGCGTGGCCGAGATTCTGCGCGATCAGCGTCTTGCCCAGGCCCGAGCCGCCCTTGAGGAGGACATTTTCGCCTTGCTCGACGAAGTCGAGCTCGAGCAGACGCTCGACGAGCGGGCGCTCGATCTTCTCGGGGTGCGACCAGTCGAAGCGGTCCATGGTCTTGAACGTGCCGAGGCACGCGAACCGCGTGCGCCGCGCAAGATTGACGGCAACGCGTGCGCGCTCCTCGAGATCGACGAGCTGCTCGATAGTCTCGGTCGGTCCGATGCGGCTCTTGTGCACGTGCGCGAGGAACGCCGCGATCGCGTCCTTGCGCGCGCGGAGGCCGAGGCGGCGAAGGCGATCGCCGAGGTCGTCGGTGTCGTCACTCATCGTAGGACTCCAGGTCGTGCGGAATGACATCGGCGTCGTCGAGGTGCTCGGGGAGCACGAGCTCGATGGGGACCGGACGCTTCTTGTCCTTGCGGCGGTGCTCGCATGCGATCGCGAGCGCGCCAACGTCCGCGAGCTGACGGCCGTCGATGTCGGCCACAGCGGCGGCGAACACGTGATCGCCGTAGAGATCGAGGAGCTTGATAGCCTGGCTGACGCGACGTCCAAGCGCGGAGCCCGACTTGCCCCAGCGCTCGACGATGCGATCGAACATCGGCGCGACGGCGCGAAGCCGATCGCGACCCTTGAGCTCGCGGGCCGCGCGCCGCTCGGCGACGAGCGCGGCGCGATGCGCGGCGATCTCGAACACCTGCCGGCGGCCCCACGATCGCGTGTGCTCGGCGATCACCGTCTGGCCGTCGAGCACGCGGATCGCGTGATCGTCGACGACGAGCGTGCGGACCCTCTCGGCGTGGTCGCTCGGCACGGAGTAGCGATTGGTGTCGACGCGCACGAACGCCTGGCGATCGATCTGGATCGGCTCGACACGCGCGGTCTCGGGCAGCGGATCGGGAAGTGGCAGGAGGCGTGGCCGCTCGTCGGTGAACACGTCGCCGACGGTGCGCTGCGCGATGGTCGGGTGCGGGCGGGTGTGCGCGATCTCGTCG
>DATGEH010000139.1:0-8830 GCA_035310325.1 Gaiellaceae bacterium | reverse complement strand
CGTACGGCGGTACCGCGACGCTCGTCGGCGTGCCGCCGCCGGGGCGCACGCTCGACGTCGATCTCGAGCAGGATCTCTTCCATCCGAAGGTCGGCATCGCCGTCACGCACGGCGGCGACACGATCCCGCAGGAGGACTTCCCGTTCCTTGCGCGCGCGGCGCTCGAGGGGAAGCTCGACCTCGACAAGTTCGTGACGAAGATCGTCTCGCTCGACGAAGCCGCGGCTGCGCTCGACGAGCTGCACGGCCCGACGGGCGTGCGCACCGTCGTCAGGCTCTAGTTAGTGCAGGCCCTTGCCGAACGCGACGCGCTTCTCGAGATCCGCGTCGTCGACGAGGTGGCCGTCGCGCTCGACGTAGCCGTCCTTGCCGCCGACGCAGAGGATGATCGCTTCCTCGTCGAACGGATTCGAGATCTTGCGCGGCGTCGTCGACTCGGCGTGGAAGAGCCCGCCTTCGCCTAGCTCGCGCGTCTCGCCTTCGACTTCGACGCGCACGCGGCCCTTGTGCACGAAATACAGCTCGTCCTGCGTGTCGTGGTAGTGGAAGAAGCCGTCGTACCCGGCCGGGTACACGAGCCCGTTGACCCCGAATGCGGTGACGCCCAGCGCCTTCCGGACCTTGCGGAAGCCTGTGCCTTCGCCGAGCTCGTCGAGGGAGGAGAACGCGTGCGTCATGCGTCCTCACCTTTGCACGCTTCCGACGTCTCCGCCAGTGGGAGCCGGCCGAGCATCTCCGCCAGAGCCTCGTGCTCGTCGGGGGTGAAGCGCGAGCTGAAGAGCTCTTCGAGGTCGCCGAGATGCGTCTCGCTCGCTTCCTCGCACTTCTGGGTGCCGGCGGCGGTCAGCGCCGCGTAGACGACGCGCGCGTCGCTGTCGCAGCGAACCTTCTCGACCCAGCCGGCGCGCTCGAGGCCGTCGAGCAGGCGGGTGATCCCGGAGGGGCTGAGGAGGACGAGGCGGGCGATGTCGATCCGTCGCATCCGCCGCTCGGGGGCGTGGTAGAGCTGGATGAGGACGTCGTAGTCGCTCAGCGTGAGCCCGTGCCGGCTCTCCAAGCGGGCTGACAGCTGCCGCGTGAGGGCCGAGTGGGCCCGCAGGAAGCGGAGCCAGGCGGCCTGGTCGGCCCGGGAGCTAGCTTGAGTGCTCAATACTTGACTAGACAAGAGTTTCTGCTAATATAGTTGACATCGCAAGCATTCTAGCACGAAAGGAACCCGAGATGGCAGCAGTCGAAAGCATCACAACGGCACCGGCCGGCACCTGGCAGGCCGATCCGGTCCACTCCCACGTCGCCTTCGAGGTGACGTACGCGGGCGTGAACACGTTCCGCGGCAGCTTCGGCGAGTACTCCGCGACCCTGGCCGACGGCCGGCTCGAGGGCTCAGCGCAGGTCGCGAGCATCGACGTCAAGGACGAGCAGCTGAAGGGTCACATGCAGACCCCGGACTTCTTCGACGCCGAGCGCTACCCGGAGATCACGTTCAGCTCGGACGACCTCCAGCAGGGCGAGCTGACGATCAAGGGCGTCACGCGCCGGGTCGAGCTCACGACGACGGTGTCGGCGCCGAACATCGACCCGTTCGGCCGCGAGCGCTTCGGGCTTCGGCTCGAGACGACGATCGACCGCAACGAGTTCGACGTCAGCTGGAACGCGCCGAACCAGGGCGGCGGCAACTACCTCGGGGACGATGTGAAGCTCGTCGCCGAGCTCGCGTTCGTGAAGGCGGCGAGCTGACGATGAAGGTCCTCGCGATCTCGGGCAGCCTGCGCGCCGGCTCGTACAACACGCGCCTCCTCCGCGCGGCCGCAGGGGCCGCGCCGGAGGAGATCGAGGTCGAGCTCTGGGACGGGATCGGCGACCTGCCGATCTACAGCGAGGACCTCGAAGGCGGGCCACTGCCCGAGTCGGTGCGGCGGCTCCGCGCCGACTGGGCCGGGGCGGACGCGATCCTCTTCGCGACGCCCGAGTACAACGGCTCGATTCCCGGCGGCCTCAAGAACGCGGTCGACTGGGCATCACGCCCGCGCGGCGAGGCTGCGCTTCTGAACAAGACGGTTGCCGTCGTCGGCGCGAGCACCGGCCAGTTCGGCGCGATGTGGGCGCAGCAGGACCTGCGCAAGGTTCTGGGCACCGCCGGCGCGCGCGTCGTCGGCGAAGAGCTGCCCGTTGCGCGTGCCGACCAGGGTTTCGACGAGAGCGTGCACGAGCGGTTGCGTGAGGTGCTCGAGGCGCTCGTCCTCGCTGCTGCGCCCCTTCAGGTAGCGGCGTAGAAAGACGAAGGGCCGCTTCCGCGGCCCTTCGATCCGGTTACCAGCTTGGATTCGGCAGAGGCGTTCCTGCTCCGGCTGAGGTAGTCCGCCGGGCGGCGCGCTGGTCGCGTCGTCCCCTACGCTGGCTAGGCGATTCCCCGTGGGTCCGGGGACACACGCCTCTACCCGCTGGCACCTCCACTGCCCGAACTATCTGAAATCACTCTCGGACCACCTCCTTTCCGCGGTGATCTGAGAATAGCGATCCGCCCAGGACGGAGTCCAGTCGCCGGGTCGGAATGACCGCTCGACACCGCGTTCACTTCGATTCGGCGACTCAATCGGACCAGAAAAAAGGCGAAGGCCCCGGGCAGGCAGTCGGGGCCTTCGTCAGCGCTCGGTTTACCAGGCGCAGGATTAAGCGGGGATTAAGGCGGTCGCGTGCGTCGCCGGTAGGACGAGCGTGAAGCGCGTTCGCCCGGGCGTCGACTCCAGCTCGAGCTCCCCGCCCATCAGCCCCGCGAGTTCGTGCGCGATCGCGAGACCGAGCCCGGTGCCGGCCGTGCGCGAGCCGTCCAGGCGGGTGAAGCGCGCGAAGACACGCTCCTGATGCTCGCGCGGGATGCCCGGGCCGTCGTCTTCCACGGCGAGCGTCGCTCCGTCGGCGACGATCCGGACGTGCGTGTCCTTCGGCGTGTGGAGCAGCGCGTTGTCCACGAGCGCCCGGCCGATCTGGAGGACGCGCTCACGGTCGGCCAGGGCCACTCCACCCAGCGCCCCGTCCACCTCGAGCTCGTGATGGCGCTGCAGCGCGACGGCGGCGAACTCGTCGCCCAGCGCGTCGGCGACCTCGGCCACCGCAACGGGATCGGCGGTCACGCGCAGCCCGCCCGCGTCGAGCCGCGAGAGGTCGAGCAAGTCGGTCGCGAGCTTCGACAAGCGCTCGACCTGCTCGCTCATCGACGTCATGAAGTCGGCCCGCGTGCTCTCGTCGAGATCTTCGTCGCGCAGCAGCTCGAGAAAACCGCCGAGCGAGAAGATGGGAGTGCGCAGCTCGTGCGACGCGTTTGCGATGAACGCGCGCCGGGCGTCGTCGAGCTGTGCCAGCTGCAGCCGCATGCGGTCGAACGCCTGCGCGAGCTCGCCGATCTCGTCTGACCCTCGGTCGACGACGGGGTGCGCGAAGTCGCCGGCAGCGATCCGATCGGCGGCGCGCTCGAGCCGGCGGATGCGGCGGCCGAACGCGGTGGCTGCGATCCAGCCGGTGAGCACAGCGAGCGTGAGAGCGATGAGGCCGGCCCAGAGGAGGCGCCTGCCCACGAGGTCGATGCTCTCGATGGTTCCGTGCAGTGACGCCGAGACGAGGAAGATGTTGTGCCGCTGGTCGGGAATGGCGACCTCGGCGAACGGCTCGCCGTTGTACGTGACGGTCCCGCGCGCAAGCGAGAGCCCGTGCGCGGCCCGCAGCGCGATCGGGTCGCGTGCGACGCCGGTCGAAGGGCCGGTGATACGTGAGTCGATGAGTGGAACGAGCGCATGCTTCTGGACCTGCAAGTACACGACGCGCGACGCATCGGCGGTGTGCACGGCGTCGTTGATGAAGTTCTGGTCGACACGCGTGGTCCCGGCTTCGCGCGCAATCTGCTTTGCCGACTGCGACAGGAGGCTCAACCGGCCGGTGACGAGGTTGCGATGCAGCGTCGGTACGAGGGCGATCCATACGACTCCGAGCGCGCCTGCGACGACGATCGCGAGGGCGACGCTGAGCCGGGCTCCGACGCTGCGGATTCTCACGTCATCCCTTGCAGCGGTAGCCGACACCGCGCACGGTGACGATCAGATCCGGATCGAGCTTTTCGCGCAGGTGACGCACGTGCACGTCGATCGTTCGCTGTTCGCGATATGCGGAGTCGCCCCAGAGCGCCACGAGTAGCTCCGCCCGCGTGAAGACGCGCCCCGGCTTCGACGCCATGGTCTTCAACAGCTCGAACTCGACATACGTGAGGTCGACCGGCGTGCCCTGGGCATTCACCGTCCGGCGCGTGGTGTCGATCTCGACTCCGTCGACCGAGAGCAGCTCACGGCCGTCCTCCTGTGCCCCGAGTGCGGAGCGCCGGAGCAGCGCGCGCACGCGGCTCCGGAACTCGCGGATCGAGAACGGCTTCGTGATGTAGTCGTCCGCACCGAGCTCGAGACCGACCACCTTGTCGAGCTCGTCGTCGCGGGCGGTGAGCATGATGATCGGCACCGTGCTACGTGCACGCAGCTGGCGGCACACCTCGAGGCCGTCGATGGCCGGCAGCATGAGGTCGAGCACGACGAGGTCGACGTGCTCCTGCGCGAAGCTTGCGAGCGCCGCCTCACCGTCGCGCGCCTGGAGCACGCGGAAGCCCTCCTGCTCGAGCGGAAATGCAAGGAGCTTCTGCACGGCGTCCTCGTCGTCGACGAGGAGGATGGTTGCGGGGTCGGGCATTGTCTTCGAGCGCCTGCCGCGAGCTACAGGCGCATTGTAGAGCGGGCGCGCTCGACGTCTTCGCACACCCAGCAGTCCTGCAGGTGGTCGTTGACGATCCCGCAGGCCTGCATGGCTGCGTACACGGTCGTCGGGCCGACGAAGCGGAAGCCCGCGGCTTTCAGCCGCTTCGAGAGCTCCTTCGACTCGGTCGAGTCGCGGTAGCTCCACATGAGCTCGGGCAGCGGCTCTGCGGCCTCGCGCAGGCCGAGCACGCCGTGCGCGTTCGCGATCGCGGCCTCGATCTTGCCGCGATGGCGGACGATGCCGGCGTCGCCCAGCAGCCGCTCGACGTCGCGTGCGTCGAAGCGCGCGACGGCGTCGGGGTCGAAGCCGGCGAACGCGGCGCGGAAGTTCTCGCGCTTGCGCAGGATCGTCAGCCACGAGAGCCCGGACTGGAACCCTTCGAGACACAGGCGCTCGTACAGGCCGCGCTCGCTCGTCACCGGGCGGCCCCATTCCTCGTCGTGGTAGGCGATGTAGGCCGCGTCCGTCGTCGGCCAACAGCGGATTAACTGATCGCCGGTACCAGGTACCAGTCTCTCTCCTCTCGCAACCAACGCGCCAACGCCGGGTACCTGGTACCGGTCAACCTTTTCAGCTGATGTCGACACGCACCATTCCGTCGACGATGCGCACGGGATACGTCGCGACCGGCTCCGTCGCCGGGAGCGAGCGCGGCACGCCGGTGGAGAGCTCGAACTGCGACCCGTGGCGCGGGCAGACGACCGTGCACGTGTCCTCGTCCCAGTCGCCTTCGCAGAGCGGGCCGTCGTCGTGCGAGCAGCGGTCCTCGATCGCGTACAGCGAGCCGCCGCAGTTGTAGACGCCGACGTAGTGCCCGGGCCCGGCGACGATGAGCTTGACCGAGCCGGGCGGGAACGCGTCCGCCGGGGCCACGTCCAATTCTGGCACTAGGTGAGCTCGAGCTCGTCGAAGCCGGCGAGGCCCTGCGGCAGCGGCGTGCCCTTCGCCTTGTGCAGGGCGACCTTCAGCGTCGTCAGGCCGAGCATCGCGCACTTCAGCCGCACCGGCGTGAGCGGGATGCCGATCTCGTCGAGCAGCTCGTACTTGTCGAGTGTCGCGACTTCCGTCGCGGTGCGGCCCTGCACCATCTCGGTGAGCATCGACGTCGCCGCCTGCGAGATCGCACAGCCGCGGCCGGAGAACTTGACCTCGTCGATCGTCTCGCCGTCGTCGCCGAACGCGACGTAGATCGAGACCTCGTCGCCGCAGAGCGGGTTCTGTCCCTCCGCCTCCGCGTCGGCCTCGTCCATGACGCCGTGGCCGCGCGGGTTCTTGTAGTGGTCGAGGATGACCTCGCGATACATCTGGTCGAATTCGTTCACGCGAACACCTTATGCACGGTCGCGAGCCCGTCGACGAGCTGGTCGATCTCCTCCTGCACCGTGTACAGATAGAAGCTCGCGCGGTTGGTTGCCGCGACGCCGAGCTTCTGCATGAGCGGCTGGCAGCAGTGATGGCCGGCGCGAATCGCGACACCCTGCATGTCGAGGATCTGCGCGACGTCGTGCGGATGGATTCCGTCGATGTTGAACGAGACGATTCCCGCCCGCCGTTCGGCGGGTGGACCGTACAACGTGATGCCGGGAACGTCGGCGAGGCGGCCGAGCGCGTACGCGGCGAGCTCCTGTTCGTGCTCGTGAATCGCGTCGAGGCCGATTGCGTTCAGATAGTCGATCGCGGCACCGAGTCCGACCGCTTCCGCCATCGGCGCGGTGCCGGCCTCGAACTTGTGCGGCAGCTCGCCCCATGTCGTCTTGTCGGCGCGCACCGAGCTGATCATGTGGCCGCCGGTGAGGAACGGCTGCATCGCGAGCAGCAGCTCGCTGCGTCCCCACAACGCACCCACGCCGCTCGGCCCGCACATCTTGTGTCCCGAGATCGCGACGAAGTCCGCACCCATCGCCTGCACGTCGATCGCCATGTGCGGCGCCGACTGCGCAGCGTCGCAGACGAAGATAGCCCCCTGCTCGTGCGCCCAGGCGACGAGGCGCTCGACCGGGTTGATCGTGCCGAGCGAGTTCGAGACCTGGTTCGTCGCGACGACCTTCACGTTGCCGCGTCCGGCGATCTCCGCGAGCGACGAGAGGTCGAGCTCGCCGCTCTCCGTGAGCGGGATGAGCGCAAGCTCGGCTCCGGTCTTGCCTGCGATGAACTGCCAGGGCACGAAGTTGGAGTGGTGCTCGAGCTCGGTGACGACCACGAGGTCGCCGGGGCCGAGGTTCTCGAGCCCCCATGCGTACGCGACGAGGTTGATCGCCTCGGTTGCGTTGCGCACGAAGATGATCTCGCGGACGTCGGGGGCGTTGACGAATGCGCGGACCTTCTCCCGCGCGCCCTCGAGCGCAGCCGTCGCGCGCTCGGCGAGCACGTAGACGCCGCGGTGCACGTTCGCGTAGGACGTCGAGTAGAACTCGGTCATCGCGTCGAGCATCTGGCGCGGCTTCTGGGAGCTCGCCGCCGAGTCGAGGAAGGCGAGCGGCTTGCCGTGGATCTGCTGCTCGAAGATGGGGAAATCCGCACGCAGCGCGCGCGCGTCGAGCTTCGCCGTCTTGGCGGTCACAGCCACCGGATCATGGTAGCCCGCTACTTGACTTTGAAAGAGGCGCCGACGTAGCCCGGCGCTGCAGCCTTCCCTGAGCCGAGCGGGACCTTCGCCTTGCCGGCGGCGTTCGCATGGAACGTCTTGCCGCCGATCTTGAACGTCGCGGTGGGGACGCCGAAGCCGTCGTCGAGCGCCTGCGCCCAGTGCGTCTTGCCGACCGTGGTGACGCGCACGTTGAGCCCGGGCGCGAACTGCTGCTCGACCAGGGACGCGCCGATGTTCACGATGACGTCGACCTTGCCGGGGTTGCCCGGGATCCCGACGGCGGAGAGCTGATACGCCGTGCCGGGGACGGCCGATGCGGACGACGCACCGAAGTGCTGGTCGTGCGAACGTGAGCGCGCCGCGTGGACGGTGCCGCCGCCGCTCCACGCGATCCAGAGGCGGTCGCTCGAGTCGACCGACAGCGCCATGTGCGGATCGCCGCCGCCGAACGCCTGGTGGAACGTGACGCCGTCGCCCGCCGCGCTACCTCCGCGGAACGGAACGACGGAAAACGCCGTCGCCGGATTGCCCGGCGCCCACGCGAGATATGTGGTGCCGGACTTGTCGGTGACGAGCGGGACGCGCGGCGGATGCTCGAGCGACGGTGAGAGCGCCGTCTGCTTCCCCGGCGTGAGGTCGGCGCCGAGCGGCATGTACACGAACGCGCCGTTCGCGGTTGCGTTCGAGTAGAAGGCGACCTGCACGAGCCCCGTGCTGTCGACGGCGATCGAGTCGTCGTAGGCGCAACACGTCGTATACACGTTCATCAGCGTCTCGCCGTTCAGGCCCTTGTACACGTTCAGGAAGTCCGTGCCGTCTTGCGTGAAGTACGGCGTGCCGTCCGGTGCCACGGCGGCGCTCTGTACGCCGTCGACGATGTGGACCTGCGTCTGGATCGGCCCGGTCCACGTCGCGCCGTCGTCGACCGAGGTCAAGCGTGCGACACCATTCGCGTTCGGAAAGTAAAGCTGGATCGCGCCGTTCGGCTGCTGCACGAGCTGTGTGCGGCCGGCTGCCACGTCTCCGGTGACGAGCACCTTCGGCGTCGCTCGGTTGCGCGAGACGTCGATCGTGCCGCCCGGCGTCGTCTCGAACGACACGAGCTCGGTACCGGCCTGCGTGACGAGCATCGAGGGGATGACCGTGTTCCCGACGCCTCCCGAAAGCGTCGTCCAGGCGAACGCGGACGGTGCGAGGGCGAGCGGAACGATCGCTGTGAGCGCGAGGGCGACGCGGCGCACGCCTGGACGATGCCATCAGCGCCGCCCCCTGGCAAGCCTCGAAGGGGGGCAAACCTTGGTGGAATCTTCATCCGCCGTTCGGCTGCGCTCGGGAAAACTTGGGCTGTGGCGGCGTCCAGGATCGAACGCGCGCAGGCACGTGCGCGTGGCGCGAAGCTTGCACTCGGGGCGTTGGCGGCACTGGTCTTCGGAGCCGCATTCGTCGGCTCGG
>DATGEH010000138.1:0-17860 GCA_035310325.1 Gaiellaceae bacterium | reverse complement strand
GCAGCGAGCCCGGTCGCGTTCCTCCTCCTCGTCGTCGTGCTCGCCGGGATCGCGCTCGGACGGCGCTCGGTCAACTGGCTGCCCGTCGCGGCAGTCGTCCTCGCAGGCGCGATCGAGGTCGTGCTCTGGCGGCTCTTCCCCGGCGGCGGGCGGTATCCCTTCTCGCTCGCCGAGTTCGCGGCCGGCGCCGCCTTCTGCGTCCTCGGCGTCGTCTTCTCGTGGCGTGTTCCGATGCTGCGCTACCTCTTCGCGGTCTACCTCGTCGCGCTCGTCAGTGCCTACATCATCCCGTCGGCCGTCGGCGAGAACATCGCGCGGCTGCGCTATGCGGCGATCCCGCTCGCCGTCCTCGTGCTGTCGCTGCGGAAGTGGAAGCCGCTCGTCCCCTGCCTCACCGTCCTCGTGCTTGCGCTCTCGTGGAACCTCACGCCGCTCGCGCAGAGCTACATCCACGGCAGCGCCGACACGACGGCGCAGCAGTCGGAGTGGCCGTCGACGATCGCGTTCCTGCGCGCGCACCTCGGCAGCGACTACCGCGTCGAGGCGGTGGACACGAGCGCGCACTGGCCGGCGGTCTATCTCGCCGACGCCGACATCCCGCTCGCGCGCGGCTGGTTCCGGCAGGACGACTTCCCGCAGAACCAGCTCCTGTACAGCAAGCTCGGCGCGCGCGCGTACGACGCGTGGCTGCGCGGGCTCGGCGTGCGCTACGTCGTCGTCACGACCGCGCCGCCGGACTACTCGGCGCGCGCGGAGGCGGCGCTCGTGCGCAGCGGCCGCGCCGGCCTCGTGCCCGTGTTCTCGACGGCGCGGATCTCCGTGTACGAGGTGCCGCACGCACGGCCGATCGTCACCGGGCCGGCGTCCCCGTCGGCCGTCTCCCTGACCCAGGCACGGATCGGCGTCTCGGTGCACGCGGGCGGCCTGTATCGCATTGCCGTGCGCTACTCGCCGTACTGGCGCGCGTCGGACGGGTGCCTGTCACAGGGGAGCGACGGGATGCTGCGCCTGCAGACGCGCGCGGCGCGCAACGTCACGATCGTCTTCGCGGTGAACGCGTCACGCGCGCTCGACCAGCTCGCCGGCGAGCGGCCGAGCTGCACGCTCCGCTAACGCTTCACGTCGGACTCAACTCGGAGCTCGCTCGGCCCGACCGGCTCGACACGGACGAACGGCACGCCATCCTTTGTGACGACAATCGTGTGTCGCCGCTTCTCAACCTCTTGTAGGAACTTGCGACATCGCTTCTTGAACTCGACCGCCTCAACCGAACGCATCTTCAGCACGGTATCGACGGAGATCCTGAGCCGAAAGTGGCCGAATCGGATATGCCTGTCCCAAAGAGCGTCTTGCGGCGGCGCGATCCGCACGCTTGCATGGTGCTAGCATGAATTCGTGGCCACTCTCTACATCAGAAACGTGCCGACGAAGCTCTATAAATCTCTGAAGCGCTGGGCCGACGACTCCGGTCGATCCGTGAACGCGGAGATGCTTGCGCTGCTCCAGGAAGAGTTCGAGCGACGGGAGCAGCAAGGCGACTGGTTCCAGGAGTTACTCGAGCTTCGGAAGGAGCTCGCGCTCCCTCGTGAGGCCGTCGACCTCATGATCCAGTCGATTCGGGAGCATCGGGATGCCGGCTGACATCGTCGTGCCGGACTCCAGCGCCGCGCTACGCGCTCTTCATTACGACGACAAAGACGCACTCGACTGGTTCGCGCGCATCGACTCGGGCGAGGTTCGCGCTTGGTGGCCGGAGCTCGCACTGCTCGAAATCGCCAACGCGCTGCGAACCGCCGTTGCTACCAGCGTTGCGAGCCGAGAGCATGCTGTCCGCACCATGGAACGCGCGCGCGCTTGGCCGATTCGGGCAATTCGCCTCACTGGCCTCGTAACACCTGCACTCATCGCAGCTCTCGATCGATCGCTCTCGACCTACGACGCCTCGTACGTCGTTCTTGCGGAGGTGCTGGGCGCCAGACTGATTACGGCCGACCGCAAGCTCGCGGCTGCGACCGCGAATGCGGTGCTGATCAGCTAACGCGCCGAACGAGCTCGTCCAGCGACTTCCGCTTCGCCTTCGCGGACCAGTCCTCCGCGCTCCGCTTCGAGACGTCGCGCTTGTTCGCCGGATAGCCGAACGAGATGACCGCCTTCGCCTCGCCGCCGAGCAGCGCGGAGGCGGAGTCGCGCTCCTTGATGCCGTTCGGGCACGAGACGACGCCCTCGTTCCACGCCCCGAGCATCATGTTCTGCACGCAGCGGCCGACATCGAACGGGAACGCCTCGCCGACGACCGCGACGACGAGCGTCGCCGTCGCCACGTTCTCCGGCGCGTAGACCATCTCCGACAGTCGCTGCTGCGCTTCGCCGGAGACGACGACGAACTCCCACTGCTGCGTGTTCCGCGACGAGCCGCTCAGGCGGCCGCAATCCAAGATCCGCCGAACGACATCCTCGGGAATCGGCGTGTCGGCGTAGGCGCGCTCGTCGCGCTTGCTCGCGATCGCGAGGAACGCGTCCATGCGCGAAAGACTACTGGCGCAGGAAGCTCGGCGGCTCGAGCAGATCCGAGTCGGTCTGCAGCCGCGGCGCCGCGAACGAGCGCCGCGTCGAGCGGCCGCGGCCGATGCCGGTCGCGACGACGGTCACCCACACCTGGCCGGTGAGCCGGTCGTCGATCGTCGCGCCGAAGATGATGTTCGAGTCGTCCGTCGCCGCGCCGCGCACGACCTCGGCCGCCTCGTTCACCTCGATCAGCGTCAGGTCGTCGCCGCCCGCCACCGACAGCAGGATGCCGGTCGCGCCGGTGATCTCCTCGTCGATGAGCGGCGAGCGCAGCGCCCGCTCGGCCGCCTCGCGCGCACGGTTGTCGTCGCCCGACGAGAAGCCGATGCCCATCAACGCGGTGCCGGAGTTGCTCATGATCGTGCGCACGTCGGCGAAGTCGAGGTTGATCAAACCAGGCAGCGTGATCAGGTCGGTGATCCCCTGCACGCCCTGGCGCAGCACGTCGTCCGCGACCTTGAACGCGTCGAGCATCGACGTCGACTTGTCCAGCACCTCCAAGAGGCGGTCGTTCGGGATGACGATCGTCGTGTCGCACTCGATGCGCAGCTGCTGCACGCCGACGTCGGCCTGCGCGCGCCGCTTCGAGCCCTCGAACTTGAACGGCGTCGTGACGATGCCGACCGTCAGCGCGCCGAGCTCCTTCGCGATGCGCGCGACGACCGGTGCGGCGCCGGAGCCGGTGCCGCCGCCCTCGCCCGCCGCGACGAAGACCATGTCCGACCCGCGCAGCGCCTGACGCAGCTGGTCGTAGCCCTCCTCCGCGGCGAGCCGCCCGATCTCCGGATCGGAGCCGGACCCGAGGCCCTTGGTCAGCACGCTGCCGATGTGGATCTTCTGCGGCGCGTCGCTGCCCTGCAAGGCCTGGATGTCGGTGTTCACCGCGACGAACTCGACCTCGCTGATGCCGGCGTCGATCATCCGGTTCACCGCGTTCAGGCCGGCCCCGCCGACGCCGACGACGCGGATGACCGCGAGATACTGGCTCGAGTCGGGACGCGGCGCGCGATGCAGCCGCGCCGGCTGCTCCGGCATCGGCTCGATGTAGCGCGTGACCGGCGGCTCGTACGCCTGCACGGGCGGCGGCGGTGCGGACGCAGGCGGAGGCGGCGGCGCGGGAACGACCGACTCGGTCGACTCCTCCCAGCTCGGGACGTGCTCGACCGTGCGCTCTTCGGGCTCCTTCTCCGGCGCGGCAGGCGGCGCCTCCTCCGCGGGAGGCGCAGGAGCCTGGCCCTCGGCCTGGCGCTGTGCAGCCTCCGTCGCGCGGAAGAGCTCCGCGAGCGGGCCTTCACGCATGCTGGCGCGCCGGCGCGCCATCGAGCACCTCCTTCGCGAGGTCGCGATACATGTTCGCCGCATCCCCGGTCGGGTCGTATTTCAACACCGACTGCCCCTTCACCGGAGCCTCGGCGTACCGGACCGTCTTGCGAATCTTCGTGTTGAGAACGAGGTCGCCGAAGTTCTCCTTCAGGATGTCGACCGCCTCGCGCGAGTGCAGCAAGCGCTTGTCGAACATCGTCGGCAGGATCCCCTGGATCTCGACATGCGGATTGAGGTTGTCGCGAATCATCGAAAGCGTGTTCTCGAGCTGGACGAGACCACGCAGGGAAAGGTACTCGCATTGCACGGGAACGATGACCCCGTTGGCCGCGACGAGCGCGTTGATCGTCAGCAGGCCGAGCGACGGCGGCGTGTCGATGAGGATGTAGTCGTAGCTCTCACGGACGGACGCGATGCCCTTCTCGAGCGCGCGTTCACGGCCGATCATCGACGACAGGGCGAGCTCGGCGCCGGCGAGGTCGATGGAGGACACGGCGACGTCGACCTCGCTGTTCCGGATGATCTCGGTGATCGGCAGCTTGTGCACGAGCACGTCGAACATCGAGCGGTCGATCTCGTCCGGGTTCCACCCCTGCGACATCGTCAGGTTGCCCTGCGGGTCGAGGTCGACCAGGAGGATCCGCTGCCCCTTCTCGGCCAGCGCGACGCCGAGGTTCAGCGTCGTCGTGGTCTTGGCGACGCCGCCCTTCTGGTTCGCGAAAGCGATGACCCTGGCCAACGAAGGTCCTCTATCCGCCCTCGGCCGCGAGCCAGGGCGCGGAAGCAGCCGCGTGAGCGCCATCGTCGGTCACCTTTCGGAGCGGCGCAGCAGAGTCCTGCTGCGTTAGCGTCCCGGCCATGGACCGCAAGTGGCGCACCCTGGTCGTCGTCTGCGTGGCGATCTTCATGCTGCTCCTCGACATCACGATCGTCAACGTCGCGCTGCCCCGGATCCAGCGGGACCTCCACACCTCCTTCACCGACCTCCAGTGGGTGGTGGACGCGTACTCGCTCATGCTCGCCACGGTCATGCTCACCGCCGGGTCGCTCGGCGACCTGCTCGGGCGCAAGCGCGTCTTCCTCGCGGGAGTCGCGCTCTTCACGATCGCCTCCGCCCTCTGCGGCTCGGCGACCACACCGTTGTTCCTGAACCTCGCACGGGGCGCCCAGGGTATCGGCGGCGCGATCATGTTCGCGGTCTCGCTGGCCCTGCTCTCGCAGGAATTCCACGGCCGCGAGCGCGGAACGGCCTTCGGAATCTGGGGTGCGACGATCGGCGCCGCCGTCGCGATCGGCCCGCTCGCCGGCGGACTGCTGACGAGCGGCCTCGGCTGGCGGTGGATCTTCTTCGTCAACCTGCCGATCGGCGTCGCGCTCGTCTACTTCGGCTCGCGCGTGCTGCACGAGTCGCGCGACGAGACGCACGGCGGCGTCGACGTGCCCGGATTGCTGACGTTGTGCGGCGGACTGTTCGCGCTCGTCCTCGCGCTGCTGCGCGGGAACGACTGGGGCTGGTCGAGCGGACGCGTCGTCGGGCTGTTCGCCGCCGCGATCGTGCTCGTCGCCGCGTTCACGCTCGTCGAGCTGCGGCAGGAGAATCCGATGTTCGACCCACGACTGTTCCGCGTGCCCGCGTTCGCCGGCGCTCAGTTCACCGCGTTCTCGATCTCGGCGGGGATGTTCGCGCAGTTCTTGTTCTTGACGCTGTACTTGCAGAACGTGCTCGGGCTGTCGCCGATCCAGACAGGCCTGCGCTTCCTGCCGCTCTCGGTCGTGTCGTTCTTCGCAGCGCCGCTCGCCGGACGCCTGTCGTCGACGATCCCGATTCGCGCGCTGCTCGGCGTCGGGCTCGCGCTCAACGGCGTCGCGCTGTTGTTGATGCACGGCGTGACACCGAGCTCGACGTGGACGACGCTGCTCCCGGGCTTCGTCGTCGCGGGCGTCGGCATCGGCTTGGTGAACCCGCCGCTCGCAGCAACCGCCGTGAGCGTCGTGCCGCCGCAGCGCGCCGGGATGGCCGCAGGAGCGAACAACACGTTCCGCCAGGTCGGGATCGCGACCGGCATCGCCGGGCTCGGCGCGTTCTTCCAGCATTCGATCGCCGCGCATGTTCCCGCGAACCTCGTGCACGCGACGGCGTCAGGACTCACCCAGCATCCCGCATTCATCCACGGGCTGAACGAGATCTTCCTCATCGGCGCCTACGTCACATTCGCCGGCGCCGTCCTCGCGTTCGCGCTCGTGCGCAGAAAGGACTTCGTGCTCAGCGCGCCAGCGCGGGTGTAAACCGCTGCGCAACGTGCCAGCCGCTCACGAGCAAGACGACCGCGGCGCCGGTGACGACGACGAGCGCCTGCGCGGCGACGGAGAAGGCGACCGCCTCGGTCGTGTGCACGCCGCTCGCGATCAAGATGGCCGCACCCGCGCCGGCCTGCGTCGCCGCGCCGGCGGGCGCGATCGGCAGCGCCGCCGACGCAGCGCACGCGCACAGGAACGCGAGCGCGAGCGGGAACGAGCCGCGCATCGAGAGCGCGTTCAGCAAGAGGAACACAGCCGTGCCGCGCAACGCCCACGAGACCGAGATGAGGATGAGCGCGGCGACCGATTCCTTGCGGCACTGCGTGTGCGTTCCGAGCCAGCGCCCGAGGCGGTAGCGGGTCACCCGGCGCCAGCCGGAGAACTTCGGCAGCAGCGCGACGATTGCACCGGCCAACACGCCGGCGCCTGCAATCGCTGCGAAGCCGGTGCGAACGCCCCACGAGCGCGCATCCACCGCCGCGATCGACGCGAGCGGCGCCAGCGCGACGTTGTCGAGCAGCGCGAGCACGATCAGGCTGAGGCCGACCGCGCCGATGCCGGCGTGCGTCCCAGGGAAGCGGCGGACAACGGCGATGCGCAATACGTCGTCGAACCGACCCGGCAGCGCGACGCCGCCGACGCACGCCGCTCCGCCCGCGCACGCGAGTACGCCGGCGCCGGGCCGATCGCGTTTCGTGAACAATCGCTGCCAGCCCCACGCCTTGAACGCGTACGCGACGAGGAAGAGGAGGGCCGACGCGCCGACGAGTAGAGGATCGGCGCTGTGGAGCGGCCAGCCGCCTTTCAGGAAGTGGCGCGCGCTGAAGAACGAGACGATGAGCAGCACGACGCCGAAGCCTCCGTTGAGGAGGACCTTTGACTTCTTGGTGGAGTACAACCGACGCACCCTCGTACCGGTGCTATCGGCACGTGAGGGCCGGAACAACAGAGCTGCCAGGGTAGCCGGTTAATGCGGCGACCGCTGCCTGTGCCCGCGCATCCCCTTCGATCCGGGCCCACACCTCGGCTTCCCGTATGAGCTCGCGCACTTCGCCGAGCAGCTCGGCCTTGAGCTCGTCGATGCGATCGAGCCGCGCGAGAACGGCGAGCGCTTCATCCATGGCGCGACGCTAGCGCGACCACTGTGTCAGCTCGCACGCAACTCTGCGACGCGCACGGACACACCGAGCAGTGCGTCATCGAGCTCGCGGAGAAGCCGGGCACGGTCGCCGTGCTCCAGCACTGCGATGAGCAGCCGGCGCACGAGATCGCTCGTCGGCTGGCCGAAACTCTTCTCGCCGAGCAGCGCGGCGGCGCGCATCCCGGCCGCCCACTGTCCGTCGCCGCCGCCGAGCGCGAACTCGAGCGCGTGGCGCAGCTGCTCGCCGCGGAACGGATCGTCCTGGAAGAGCGCAAGCTCCCAGCGGTCGAGCGCCTCGCCGAGCTGCGCGTCGTCGTCGGCCCGGAAGAGCTGCGGCCGCAGCCGCGCGGCAACCGACGCGCGGAAGGGATCGAGCCGCGTCGGCTCGCCGGGCGGCGCGGTCGCCGCGATCGGCAGCACGGGACGGATGCCGTACGGCCGCCAGTCGATGCGCTCGAAGAGCACCGGGCCGGCGGCGACCGGCGCCGCGGTCGCGAGTCGCAGCGCCGTGACCGCATCGGCGAGCTCGCCCGGCGCGTCGGGCACCTCGTCCGTTCCCTTCGCGAGCGAGCGCTCGAGCTCGAGCACGCACGTGCGGTCGACCTCGCGGCCGAAGTCGCGCGGCAGCAGTCCGCCGGCCTCCGGCCAGAGCGCGGCAATCTCGCCTGTCACTGCGACGCGCACGCGGATGCCGTCGCCGAGATCGATCGGCCCGCCGACCGACAGTCCGATGAGCGGCGCGACCGCGCCGTACATGTGGCCTTCGCCGAACAGGGTCTGCTCGAGCTCGGCGTACGCGCGGTCGAACGCGGAGTCGTCCCAGTCGAAGCCGCCGCATCCCTCCGCCGTACGGATGAGCAGCGGCACGAGCAGCGTGCGGTAGTGATCCTTGTAAACGCTCGCCGCCGGTTCGCGCACGAGGTCGGCGATCGCCGTCTTAACGTCTTCACGCGCGTGTAACCGGTCCGCCTGCCCCTCGATGAAGCTCTTCACGAGCGGCCGGTACTCGTAGAACGACGGGGCGTGCTCCTCGAAGGAGAACGGAAGGTCGGCGTCGTGGAACGCCGAGAACGCGCCCAGGCAGAACCCGCGCAGCGACTCGTAGAGATGCGGAGCGCGCATGGACAGACTGACTACGCGATTTCGCGCCCGCCTCCTGCCCTGGCCTACGATTCCAGCGTGACCAGGCGCTTCATCGGCGTCCGCTGGTGGCTCGGAGCCGCATTCGCCCTCGTGGCGGCGGTCTCGACCTCGATCGTCGTGTCGCAGTTCTCCACGCGCTCCGAGAACGCGTTCCGCAACCACGCCGAGGCGCTCGCCTCCGCGAGCGCGGGGGTGGCGGCCAGGGAGGCGACACCGGCGCGGCTGCCGCAGGTCGCGACGGAGGAGGGGCTCGAGCTGCGTCTCTACGCCGCGAACGGGAAGCTCGTCCGTGCGGCTGCGCCGAACGGACAACCCGTCCGCGCGCCGAAGCTCGAGCGCAACGCGCTGCGCTCGGGGTTCGCCGGACACCGGTACGCCGACAGCACGGGCGACGGCAGCGTCTTCGTCGTCGGGCTCCCGTTCAAGGGCGGCGTGCTCGTCGCGCTCAGCGCGCGCCCCGACGTCGCCGCATCGATCCGCATCATCAACGGCCAGGCTCTCCGAGCGGGCGTCATCGCCGGCGTCGTCGGCGTCGTCGTCGGGCTCCTCCTCGCCCAGCTCATCGCGCTGCGCCTGCGTCGCCTCTCCGCGGCGGCCGAAGCGCTCGCGCTCGGCGACTTCGAGACGCCGCTCCACTATCGCCATCGCGTGCGCGACGAGTTCAGCGCGCTCGCGCACAGCTTCGAACGCATGCGCCGTCAGCTGCGCCGGTCGTTCCGCCACATCGAGGGCGAACGCGACCGGCTCGCCATGCTGCTCGAACGGCTGCACGAAGGCGTCGTCACCGTCGACCAGCATCTCGTCGTCCAGTTCGCGAACACGGAGGCGCGGCGTCTGCTCGGCGGCCGGCTGTCGGAAGGCGACCAGCTCCCCGACCCGTGGGGGTCGTTCGGGTTGCGCGAATGGGTCTCGGCCTTGTTCGACTCGGACGGCTCGCTCGCGCAGGCGCACGTGCGCCCGATCGACGACGAGGAGCGCGCAGTCGCGCTCGTCGGCATTCCGGCCGGGCCGGAAGGCGACACCGTGCTCATCGTGCTCGACGACCTCACCGAGCAGGAACGTCGCGAGCTCGCCGCACGCGAATTCGTCTCGAACGCGGCGCACGAGCTGCGCACGCCGCTGACGACGATCATCGGCGCGGTCGAGGTGCTGCAGTCGGGCGCGAAGGAGAACCCCGCCGAACGCGACCGCTTCCTCACCCACATCGAGCGCGAGGCCGGGAGGCTTGCCCGTCTGGCATACGCGCTTCTAACGCTCGCGCGCGCACACGCGGGACACGAGCGGCCGCAGCTCGAGCCTGTTCTCCTCGCCGGCCTGCTGCGCGACGTCGCGGCCGACCTTCATCCTCAGGACGGGGTGACGCTCGAGGTCGAGTGCGCCGACGACCTCGCGGCGCACGCAAACCGCGACGTCCTCGAGCAGGCGCTGCGCAATCTCGGTGAGAACGCAGCGAAGCACACGCCCTCCGGTTCCGTCGCGCTGCGGGCGTACGCGGCGGGCACGAGCGTTCGCATCGAGGTCGAGGACACAGGCATCGGCATGAGCGCCGAGACGCAGCGCCACGTCTTCGACCGCTTCTGGCGCGCGGAGAATCGCAATCCCGAAGGCTTCGGGCTCGGCCTCGCGATCGTGCGCCAGGCCGTGCAGAACCTCGACGGGCGCATCGAGCTCGACTCCGCCCCCGGCAAGGGGACGCGCGTACGGATCGTGCTCGAGCGCGCGCGCGTGCGCGAGGCGGCGGTCGCGTGACCTCGATCCTGCTCGTCGACGACGACCCCGGTGTCCTCGACGTCGTCGCGTTCACGCTGCGGCGCGAAGGCTACGAGGTCGACGAGGAGAAGGACGGCACATCTGCACTCGCAGCGGCGCGGTCGAACGGCTACGACATCGTCATCCTCGACATCATGCTGCCCGGGCTCTCGGGCTCGGAGGTCTGTCGCGCGCTGCGCGCGGAGAGCGACGTGCCGATCCTCATGCTCACCGCGCGCGACGCCGAGCTCGACCGCGTCGAGGGGCTCGAGCTCGGCGCGGACGACTACGTCACGAAGCCGTTCTCGACGCCGGAGCTGTTGAGCCGCGTGCGCGCCATCCTGCGCCGCCGCGAGCTCGACCGGGCAACCGTGCGCAAGCTCGGCGGACTGCAGATCGACCTCGGCCGGCAGGAGGTGCTCGTCGACAACGAGCGCGTGCATCTGACGCTGTCGGAGTTCAAGGTGCTGTCGCTGCTGGCCGAGGTGCCCGAGAGCGTCGTCTCGCGCCGCGACCTGATGAAGCATCTGTGGGCGAGCGACCATGTCGGCGACGAGCACGCCTGCGAGGTGCATATCTCGAACATCCGCCGCAAGATCGAGGTCGATCCCTCGCAGCCGCAGCGCCTGTTGACAGTTCGCGGGCTGGGGTACAAGCTCGTCCCCGTTTAGGCGGGGTCAGACACCCGGACATGTCCGGGTGTCTGACCCCGTCGTTTACGCGCGCAGCACGGCCCGGCGCGGGCCGGCGAGGAAGCCGGCCTCGAGCAGCAGCGGCATGATCGCCGAGTCGACGACGGGCTCGCCGTCGAAGCGCTCGACCGCGAGCCGCCTGCCGCCCGTGCGCCGCACGTGCGCGACGAGCGCCGCGAGCGCTTCACGCAGCCACTCCTCCTCCGGCTCGCGCAACGGCACGAGCGAGCGGCCGCCGCGCTCGACGAAGAGCGCCGCCTCGCCGCCGAGCAACACGACCTGCGCGCCCGCAACACGAGCGGCGCGTGCGCCGGCGCGCTTCGGCCACGGAAGCGCCGCACCGTACGGCTGCGCCGGATCCGCAGCCGCGAGCACGAGCGGCTCCTTCGCGTCGCCTTCACGCGGCCGCAGCTCGCGCAACCGCTCGACAGCACCGCCGAGCGCGAACTGCGCGCCGCCGAGACCTTCGACGAAGTAGCCGCGCCGGCACGTCCCGAGCGTCTCGAGCGCGCGCAGCTCCGAGTACACCGCGCCGTAGCCGCCCGGAATCCCTTCGCCGCGCACGCCGTCGCGCGTGACGATCCCCTGCCGCTCGAGCAGCAGCTCCGCGAGCGCGCGCCGGTCCGGCTCGCCGCGGAAGAGCGGCGCGGCGAGCGACCAGCGTCCCTGCGTCGACGTGACGGCGGCGGCGCGTGCACGCGAGAACCTTCGAACGCGCTGATCCGGCCGCGGCTCCTGGAAACGGCGCTCCGCGCGCAGCGGCTGCCACGAATCGTTCGTCACCTCGCCCGCCCAGACGAGATCCCACAACGCAGGCAGCGACGCGTCGACGAGGTCGGCCCAGAAGAGCGCGCCGCCGGCGAGCGCGGCGCGGATCGCGTCGTGCTCAGGACCCTCCGGCGCAGGTGCGGCAGGCGGCGCGCCTAGCACAGGCGCGTCGTCGCGGAAGAAAAGCGCGACGCGATCGAGCCCGGCCCCGACCCACACGAGCTCGCCCGACGCCGTGAGCTGGTCGAGCTGCTCGGGGCGATACGACGGCACGCGGCGCGGCAGCACCTCCGACTCCCACAGCGACACGGGCAGCGCGAGCCCTTGCAGCGGAATCAACGCTTCGCGCAGCGACGCGCGCCGGTCGACGCCGTGCCAGTGCGGCAGGAAGCGGCCGAGCGTCGCCTGTTCCGCCGGCTCGACCTCGCGCCGTAGCGCCGCAAGCGACGCACGTCGCAGCCGGCGCAGCACCTCGGGGTCGCACCACTCGCGCTCGCTGCCGCCGGGGCGAAGCTCGCCGCGCACGAGCTTCTCCTCGCGCTCGAGCGCGCGCAGATGCTCCTCGACGTCGCGGCCGAACGCCTCGTTTGCCTGTGCCGTGGTGAACGGCCCGCGGCCGCGCGCGTACCGTTGGACGAGCTGGCGGAGCGAATCGTGCGCGCCCTCGAGGAACACCTCGGGCAACCCGGACGGGGGCATGACGCCGATCGCGTCGCGATAGCGGCCCGCGTCCTCCGCGGCCGCCAGCGCATCGCCGAACCGGAATGCACGCCGCTCGCGAATGAGCGTCTCCGCGAAGCCCGCGTCGTACTCGAGCTGGTGGCCGCGCAGACGCAAGAGGTCGTGCAGCTCGTCGGCGTTGCGCGGCGTCGGCCGCAGCGACGCCTCCACGTCGGCCAGCGCATTGACGTCGATGAGCTCGCGCAGCTCCTCCTGCCCGAGCAGCTCGCGCAGCAGATCGCGATCCAACGACAGCGCCTGCGCACGGCGCTCCGCCGGCGGCGTGTCGTCCTCGTACATGTACGTCGCGATGTAGTCGAACAGGAGCGACGACGCGAACGGCGACGCCGACGACGTCTCGACGTCGACGAGATCGATCTCGCGCGTCTGGATGCCGTGCAGCAACCGCTTCAGCGCCGGCAGGTCGAAGACGTCCTGCAGGCACTCGCGGTACGTCTCGAGCACGATCGGGAAGCTCGCGTACTTCCGCGCGACCTGGAGGAGATTCTGCGCCTTCAGCCGCTGCTGCCAGAGCGGCGTGCGCTCGCCCGGCCGCCGCCGCGGGATGAGCAGCGCGCGCGCGGCGTTCTCGCGGAAGCGCGCGCCGAACAGCGCCGTCTGCCCCACTTCGCCGATGACGAGCTCGTCGAGCTCGCCCGGCTCGAGCAGCAGCTGGTCGGTCGCGGGCGGCGTGTCGGCCTCGGGGAGATGGAACGCGATCCCGTCGTCGGACCAGATCGACTGCACCTCGATGCCGAGCGACTCGCGTAGTCGCGCTGCGACCGCCATCGCCCACGGCGCGTGCACGCGGCCGCCGAACGGCGAGAGGATGCAGATGCGCCAGTCGCCGATCTCATCGCGAAAGCGCTCGACGACGACGGTGCGATCGGACGGGACGACACCGGTGGCGCGCTCCTGGTCGCGCAGGTACTGGACCAGGTTCTTCGTCGCGAGCTCGTCGAGGTCTGCCACCTGCGGATCGGTCTGTGCGAGAAGCTTGCGCGTGAACGCGCCGATCGCTGCGCCGAGCTCGTATGGACGGCCGACGCCCTCGCCCTTCCAAAACGGAACGGAGCCGGGCATGCCGGGCGCGGGCGACACGAGCACGCGGTCGCGCGTGATCTCGTCGATGCGCCAGGACGACGCGCCGAGCACGATCACCTGACCGGTGCGCGTCTCGTACACCATCTCCTCGTCGAGCTCGCCGACGCGGCTGCCCTCGCCGGAGATGAAGACGCCGAACAGCCCGCGGTCGGGGATCGTGCCTGCATTCGTAACCGCGAGCCGGCGCGCGCCGGGCCGCCCGCGCACGACGCCGGCGGTGCGGTCCCAGATGATGCGCGGCCGCAGCTCGGCGAACTCGTCGGACGGGTAGCGGCCGGCGAGCATGTCGAGCACGTTCTCGAGCTGCGCGCGCGAGAGATCGGAGAACGGATACGCAGCGCGCGCGAGCTCGAGCAACTCGGTGACCTCGACCTCTTCTTCCGCGCAAATCGCGACGATCTGTTGCGCCAGCACGTCCAAGGGATTGCGCGGGATCTGGGTCTCCTCGATCGCACCCGCGCGCATGCGCTCGACGACGACCGCCGACTCCAAGAGGTCGGCGCGGAACTTCGGGAAGATCCGCCCCTTCGACACCGCTTCGAGCGTGTGCCCCGCGCGGCCGATGCGCTGCAGCCCGCGCGCGACCGACTTCGGCGACTCGACCTGGACGACGAGGTCGACCGCCCCCATGTCGATCCCGAGCTCGAGCGAAGACGTGGCGACGAGGCACGGGATCCGCCCCGCTTTCAGGTCTTCCTCGATCACCGTCCGCTGCTCGCGCGCGAGCGACCCGTGATGGGCGCACGCGACCTCCTCCTCCGCGAGCTCGTTCAGCCGCAGCGCGAGCCGCTCCGCCAGCCGGCGGTTGTTGACGAAGACGATCGTCGAGCGGTGCGCGCGCACGAGCTCGAGCAGCGTGGGATAGATCGACGGCCAGATCGACTGCGCGTCGAAACCCTCGTCGCGCGTCGCACCGGGCTCGCGCATGTCCTCGACGGGAACGACGACCTCGAGGTCGAGCTCCTTCGCGACGCCGGCGTCGACGAGCTCGATCGGCCGGCCCCCCGAGACGAAGCGGCCGATCTCCTCGAGCGGCCGCTGCGTCGCCGAGAGTGCGATCCGCTGCAGCGGCTGCGCGACGAGCCGTTCGAGCCGCTCGACCGAGAGCGCAAGATGCGCGCCGCGCTTCGTGCCGGCGACCGCGTGCACCTCGTCGAGGATGAGCGTGTCGACCGTGCGTAAGAGTTCACGCGCGCGCGACGTCAACAAGAGGAACAGCGACTCCGGCGTCGTGATGAGGATGTCCGGGGCCTCGCGCAGCATCGCCGCACGCTCCTTCTGCGGCGTGTCGCCCGTGCGCACCGCGACCTTCAGCTGTGACTGAAGACCCGCCAACGGCCCGCGCAGGTTGCGCTCGACGTCGTAGTTGAGCGCCTTCAGCGGCGAGACGTAGAGCACGCGCAGTCCTTCGCCGGGCTTCGCAGTGAGCCGGTCGATCGCGTAGAGGAACGCGGCGAGCGTCTTGCCGGAGCCGGTCGGCGCCTGGATGAGCGTGTTCGCGCCGGTCGCGATCACCGGCCAGCCCTTCACCTGCGCAGGCGTCGGCGCGGCGAAGCTGCGCTCGAACCAGGCCCGCGTCTCTGGACTGAAGACGTCGAGCGGGCTCATGTGCTCCAGCGTACAGTCCGCGAAATGCTCTACCTGGCGGTCTGGAGCGGGGCGCGGCTGCTGCGTCGGGTTCATGGTCGTGCTGGTCGCGCTCGGCATGACGAGCATCGTGTGGATGGCTGTGGTCGGAACCGTGGTCTTCGTGGAGAAGGCGCTGTGAGCTTCCGCATCCGCGGCGCGTACCTCGAGGCGTGCAACTGCGAGGCGATCTGCCCGTGCCGGAAGATCGGCGGCGTTCCCGGCGGCCGCTCGACCTACGGGGAGTGCTACGGCGTGCTCACGTGGCGCATCGAGGACGGATTCGTGGCCGACGTCGACGTGAGCGACCTCGCCGTGGCGCTCGTCTACCGGTACGACGACGACGAGGAAGGCTCGCCGTGGAGCCTCATCCTCCACGTCGACGATCGCGGCGACGATGCGCAGCGCGCCGCTCTCGAGCGCGTCTTCCTCGAGGAGCTGCCGCTGCCGTGGATCCGCAAGGCGCGACACCTCATCGACGTGCGCGCGAGCGCGATCGAGGCCTCCGACGGTCGCGTGCGGATCGGCTCGACCGTCTCCCTCGTCGCCGGGCAGCCGTTCGAGACGGAACTGGTGGTGACGTGCGGGATCCCCGGTCACGACCGCCACGGTCGCGAGCTGATCGCCGACGAGCTGGCGGTCGCCGACGGCCCGTTTCGCTGGGAGCTCTCGGGCAACTGCGCGTACGAGGGCGATTTCGACTACCGCTCCGGCTGATCCTCTCGTAGCGTAGGGGCATGCAGGTCTGCCCAGCCTGTGGCCAGGAGAACCCGGACGGCTTCCGCTACTGCGGAGCCTGCGGTGCCCCGCTCGAGACGCCCGCGGCCGCCGCGCGCGAGGAACGGAAGGTCGTCACCGTCCTCTTCACCGACCTCGTCGGCTTCACGCACGAGGCCGAGACACTCGATCCCGAGGACGTCCGCGCGCTGCTCGCGCCCTACTACGCACGCCTGCGCGCGGAGATCGAGCGGCACGGCGGGACGGTCGAGAAGTTCATCGGCGACGCCGTCATGGCCGTCTTCGGCGCGCCCGTGGCGCACGAGGACGACGCCGAGCGCGCGGTCCGGGCCGCGCTCGCCATCCGCGACGCGATCGACGACCTCCGCATCCGCACCGCTGTGAACACGGGCGAGGCGCTCGTCGCTCTCGACGCGCGTCCGAACGAAGGCGAAGCCATGGTCTCCGGCGACGTCGTCAACACCGCCGCGCGGCTCCAGTCGGCGGCGCCGGTCGGCGGCATCCTCGTGGGCGAGGCGACGTACCGTGCGACGCGCCACGCGATCGACTACCGCGACGCGGAACCGGTCAAGGCGAAGGGCAAGGCGAAGCCGGTGCCGGTGTGGGAGGTCGTGGCCGCCCGCGCCCGCTTCGGGCTCGACCTCGGCGCGCGCCCGCAGTCAGCGCTGATCGGCCGAGCGAGGGAACGCGCGCTGCTCGCGGACGCGCTCGAGCGTGCGCGGACCGAGCAGTCGGCGCAGCTCGTCACGCTCGTCGGCGTCCCCGGCATCGGCAAGAGCCGGCTCATCGCGGAGCTCTTCCAGGTCGCCGACGCAGATCCCGACTTGATCGCGTGGCGCCAAGGGCGTTCGCTCCCGTACGGCGAGCGGATCAGCTACGGCGCGCTCGGCGAGATCGTCAAGGCACACGCCGGCATCTTCGAGACCGACGACGCCGAGACCGCAAAGCGGAAGCTCGACGCAATGCTCGAGTCGATCCTCGAGGAGGAGGACGACCGCGCGTGGGTCGCCGGTCATGCGCGGCTCCTCATCGGGCTCGACGGCGCCGAGGGCTCCGACCGGACCGAGACGTTCGCCGCGTGGCGGCGGCTGCTCGAAGCAGCCGCCGAGCAACGCGAGCTCGTGCTCGTCTTCGAGGATCTGCACTGGGCCGACGACGGCCTGCTCGACTTCGTCGACTACCTCGCCGGCTGGGCGACGAACGTGCCGCTGCTGCTCGTCGCCACCGCGCGGCCGGAGCTGCTCGACCGCCGGCCCGGCTGGGGCGGCGGAAAGCGAAATGCGTTCACGCTCTCGATCGGCGCACTCGCGCCGGACGAGACGGCGCAACTGCTTTCGTCGCTCCTGGAACGGGCAGTGCTGCCGGCGGAGCTGCAGGAAGCGGTGCTCCAGCGCGCCGGGGGCAACCCGCTCTACGCGGAGGAGTACGTCCGAATGCTCGCCGACAGCGAGGGCGACGAGCTGCCGCTCCCCGAATCGGTGCAAGGGATGATTGCCGCGCGCCTCGATGCGTTGCCCGCATCCGAGAAGACGCTGCTGCAGGACGCCTCCGTGATCGGCAAGGTCTTCTGGCCGGGCGCGATCGGGGATCCCGACGAGCAGCTGCTGCACGCGCTCGAGCGCAAGGAGTTCATTCGCCGCGACCGCCGCTCCGCCGTCGCCGGCGAGACGCAGTACGCGTTCATGCACGCGCTCGTGCGCGACGTCGCCTATGGGCAGATCCCACGCGCGCAACGCGCCGAGCGCCATCGCCGTGCCGCCGAATGGATCGAGTCGCTCGCGCAAGACCGCACCGACGACCGCGTGGAGATGCTCGCCTACCACTATCGCGAGGCACTTGCCCTCGCGGGAGCGTCGGGAGTCGACGCGTCGACACTGCGCGAGCCCGCACGCGCCGCCTTCACCGACGCGGCTCAGCGCGCAGCCGCGCTCAATGCTTGGGCATCGGCCGCCGAGCTCGCGCACGAGGCGCTCGCATTGACGCACGAGGAGCG
>DATGEH010000137.1:0-11683 GCA_035310325.1 Gaiellaceae bacterium | reverse complement strand
AACGGGGCGATCGAGCCGAGCACGATCACCCACAGCACGAGCGCCCACACCGGGAGGTGCCACGACGACAGGTGGCCCTGGAGCGAGACCGTCTTCCCGACCGTGTGCGCGGGGAAGCTCCACCACGGCTGGACGAGGGTCCAGAAGAGCGTTGCGAACAGGAAGCCCCACGCCATCAGCGGCACGGCCTCGCGCTTACCGACTTCGTGCTCGGCGAGCAGGAGGTACAGGGCGAAGACGACGGCCGAGATCAGTGAGAACACGACACCGAGCCCGTCGAGCGCGACGCCCTTCCACAGCTCGACCATGAGTGCGAGCCCGGTGAGCGACAGCGCGAGTGCGAGCCAGATGCGCCGGCGGATGTCTTCGTGGCCGAAGGTGCGCGCGTAGATCGCGACGAGCACCGGCGCGATGTATTGGATGAGGAGCGAGATCCCGATCGCGAGCCGGTGGATGGCCAGGAAGTAGAAGAGCTGCACGAACGCGACGCCCGCGACGCCGAACAGCGCAAGTCGCGGGAGCTCGCGCCGCGTGACGCGCAGCGAGGCAGGCGAGTAGATCAGCGCGATGACCGTCAGCCCGATGAACGCGCCTGTCGAGCGCGCCTCGGTCAGGCGTAACGACGAGAGCCCCGAGGTCAATGCGACCTTCGCGACCGAGCCGTTGATGCCGAACAGCGTCGCCGCGACGAGCACCATCACGTAGCCGAGCAGCGGACGGCGCTCCTGGGTCACCCGCGCGACGCTATCCGACGCGTCGGCGCGCTAGCGTGTGCGCATCGGGGCGTAGCTCAGCCTGGTAGAGCACCTGCTTTGGGAGCAGGGGGTCGCCGGTTCGGATCCGGCCGCCCCGACTAACGCGAAGCGGCCACTGCGGCTGCCACATGGCGCGCGGCGATCGTTCCCTCACGCAGCTGCCCGCCGAGGGTGGGGCGGAAGCCGACGAACCAGAGCCCCGGCAGCGCCGGCTCGCCGTCCGTCTTCACGGGCAGGCCGCTGGGACCGAGCACGTCGAGGTGTCCGACGAGCTCGTCGAGGCCGGCGCGGAATCCGGTCGCCGCGATCACCGCGTCCGGCGCGTAGCGTGAGCCGTCGGCGAGCAGCACGTCGGCGCCGTCGAAGCCGTCGACCGCTGCGACGACTTCGACTCGGCCGCGGCGCACCGCATCGACGATCCCGACGTCGAGCACCGGCGTCGTCCCGGTCGTGATGAACGACGTGCGCACCCCGTGCGCGGGTCGCGGCAACCCCTGCGCCGCGAGGTCGGGAATCGAGAGCTTCCGCTGCGTCTTCGAGATCGGGTCGATCCATTCGGGCGGGAGCCGCTTGATCGCGATGCCGATGAGCTGCGCCGGGATGCCGGCCGTTGCGCGGCGCAGGATCTGCGGCGGCGTGCGCACGGAGATGCGCGACCGCTTCGCCCCGCCGTCGGCGACGTCGGTCGCGATCTCGGCGCCGGAGTTCCCGACACCGACCGTGAGCACGTCACGGTCGCGATACGGAGCCGGGTTCGCGTACTGCGACGAATGGATCAGCTCGCCGGTGAAGCCGTCGCGCCCGGGCCAGTCCGGGATGAAGGGCTTGCCGTTGTATCCCGTCGCGACGATCACCGTCTTCGCATCGATCTGCCCGCGCGGCGTCTCGAGCCACCAGCCGCCTTCACCGTCGGGCTCGATGCGCTCGACGCGCACGTTCGTGCGGACGTCGAGCCCGTGCACGTCGACGTAGGCGTGGAAGTACTCGAGCAGGTGGTCGCGCGCGACCCAGCGGCCGTACTTGCGTGGAATGCGGAGTCCGGGCAGTCCGGACAGCAACCGGGGCGTGTGCAGCCGCAGCCGGTCGTAGCGCGTACGCCACGCGGCTCCGGGCTCCGGTCCCGCTTCGAGCACGACCGAGTCGATGCCGCTGTCGCGGAGCAGCACGGCGGTCGCCAGTCCGGCCGAGCCCGCGCCGACGATGACGAGGTCTAAATGTTCCACGCGCGGGTCATACCATCCGGCGAACCTTGGCGCCGATACGCAGAGAGATTCTCGTCCACGCCGGCAAGCGGTTTCTCGAGCACAACGGAACGATGCTCGCGTCGGCGCTCGCGTACTCCGCGTTCTTCGCCATCCCGTCGGTGCTTCTCGTCGTTGTCGGCCTCTTCACGCTGATCGCGGGCGCGGACACGATCACGACGCTCATGCAGCACTTCCGTCACGTGATGCCGAGCCAGGCGACGGAACTGCTCGGCAGCAGCCTGAAGCGCCTCGACGCGCATCCGGCGCAGAGCATCGTGTTGACGATCGTCGGCTTCGTGCTCGCGTTGTGGTCGACGACCGGCGCGATGGGCGCCTACATGACGGCGATCAACCTCATGTACGGGCGGAAGGACAGCCGCAGCTTCGTGCGCAAGCGCATCGTCGCGCTGAAGCTCGTTGCGATCGTCGGCGCCGCGTTCGTTCTCGTTGCCGTGCTGCTCATGTTCGGCCCGCAGGTCGAGAAGCTGATCTCGGCGCATACGGGCGGGGCCGGCCCGGCGATCGACTGGCTCTGGTGGATCGCGCAGTGGCCGATCCTGGTCGCCGGGCTCGTGGTCGCCTTCGCCGCGCTGCTCGATCTCGCCCCCGACGTCGAGCGCGGCCGGCGTCGCCTGATCGCGCCGGGCGCGATCGTCTCCGCATTCCTCTGGCTCGCCGCGTCGGGGCTGTTCGCGGTCTACACCGCGATGTTCGGCTCGTACAACAAGACGTGGGGCGCGCTGTCGGCCGTGATCGTGATGCTCACGTGGCTTTGGCTCGCCGGCGTCGCGCTGCTGTTCGGCGCGGAGATCGACGCCGAGGCGGAGCGAAGCTCGCTTCAGTCGAGCCACTCCGGGCGCTCGAACCCGCCGTACTCCTGAATCGAGCCGTAGATCGTCTGCACGATGCGCGTGCTGTGCACGACCAAGGCGGTCGTTCCGAATGGAAGCTTGCCGACTCGCGTTCGCTTGCTGTGCTTCGAATAGCGATTCACCGTCGACTTGCGTAGTGACGACTTCGGCAATCCGAATCGTTTGAGCCAGTAGCTCTCGATCTCGTACTGTCGGTCGAGATGGTCGGCGAACAGGTTGCAGTGGAGCTTCATCTGCTCGGGACCTACGGCGAACTCGTCACGTAGGAACTGCGCGAACGCCGCGAGAAGCTCGGGATCGGAGTTCGTGATCTTGAGGACGTTGCGGCTCTTCGCGCCCTCAGCCCAATAGAGCATGCACCCACTCGCGTACGAGATCCCACGTTCCCGGGCGAGCCTCCGACCCTCTTCTTGGTGGCTCCGCCTCAGCGCTCGCGCCAGTTCCGCCTTTCGGTTTCGGGCGATCGCTCGTGCGCGCTCGCCGCGCTCGTCGAGTGCCTGTCGTTGCTCGGTGGTGAGGGTGATGTCGCGAACCCACAAGCTGACAGAGCTCTGAGGGGCGCACACAAGCAACGCCACCTCTCGTACCGATCGACCCTGAGCGCGCAGCGCGCGAGCCCGCTCGCGTCGATGTAGTGTTGCCATTACCGACAACGATATCGATGCTTACGGACGGAACGAAGCGGGCGGCGGGAATCGGACCCGCGTACCCAGGGTGGAAACCTGGTGCTCTACCATTGAGCTACGCCCGCAAGGGACATCTAGCGTAGCGGTGTGTATTTCTCGGCGGAGGCCGTCGTCCTTGTTCCAGTGCTTGCGGTCATCGGGCTGGCAGTACGCCCGCGCGGCGCCCGCCTCCTCGGGCTCGCCGCAGCGCTCGCGCTGATCTTCGCCGCGTTCGCGACGAAGCTGCAGCCGTTCGCGCTGCACACGTTCCTGTGGGCGCACCTGCTGCAGAACGTCGTGCTCGCGGAGTGGGCGCCGGCGCTGCTCGTGCTCGCGATCCCGCCGCGCACGGCGGCGCGCGTGCACGGCTTCCCGCTCTTCCGGCCGCTCGTCGCGCTTCCGCTCTGGATCGCGACGTACTTTCTCTGGCACATCCCGTGGGCGTACGACGGCGCGTTGCGTCATCCGCAGTCGCTGTTGCACGTCGAGCACGTGAGCTATCTCCTCGCCGGCATCTGCGTCTGGTGGCCGGTGATCCACGGTCGCTACTCGGCGGGCGCCAAGGCGGCGTATCTCTTCGCCGCGTTCGTTCTCGCGTCCCCGCTCGGCCTCGTGCTCGCGTTGATTCCGAGGCCGGTCTACTCGGTGTACGCGCACGCCCCCCGCACGTGGGGGCCGTCTCCGCTCGGCGACCAGGAGCTCGCCGGCGTGACGATGGCGGTCGAGCAGGCGATCGCGCTCTTCTGCGTCTTCGTCGTCTACCTGCGCCGCTTCCTGCACGAGGAGCAGCTCGAAGGCGTGTTCGACGAGCTCAGTCGGACGTAGGGAAAGACGCGGCCAGTTTCTTCGGCGCGGCGAGCAGCCACGAGTCGACGAGGAACTCGCGCATGTCGTCGAGCGAGGCCTCCGGCTTGACGAGCATGTAGCCCCAGCCGTGGTAGTGCGGCGTCTCGAAGAGGATGTCCGGCCGCGCCTCGAGCAGGAACGGCTTCTCCTCGAGGTCGCAGCGGACGACGAGCGCGTCCGGGTTCGTTCGCAGCGCGGCGACGAACTTGCCGCGCACCTTCAGCGCGGGCCGCCCGTACGACGTCGTCTCCTCGATCTCGGGCAGCTCGCGGGCGGCCGCGACTACGTCCTTCCACGTCACACCCCTGGGAGCCTACCCATCCGCAAGGGAGGGTTCGCTGCGCGCGTGGCTTACTGAGGGTCGAGCTCGACGCGCTCGATGACGACGTCGGCGCTCGGACGGTCGCGCGCGTCTGTGTCGAGCGATGAGATCGCGTCGACCACCTCCATGCCGTCCGTGACGCGGCCGAACACGGTGTGCTTGCCGTCGAGCCACGGGCATGCGTCGGCGGTGACGATGAAGAACTGGCTGCCGTTCGTATTCGGGCCCGCGTTCGCCATTGCGAGGGCGCCGCGCTCGACCTTGTGGTCGTTGAGCTCGTCCTCGAACGTGTAGCCGGGGCCGCCCGATCCGGTGCCGGTCGGGTCGCCTCCCTGGACCATGAAGTCGGGGATCACGCGGTGGAAGATGACGCCGTCGTAGAAGCCTTTGCGCGCGAGGTCGACGAAGTTCGCGACCGTCTTCGGGGCGTCGGCGTCGTGGAGCTCGAGCGCGATTGCGCCGTGATTCGTGTGCAGAGTCGCGGACGACATCGCGAGGGAGCGTATCCGCCCTAGGACCTCTGGGCCGCGAAGATGCGTCGTTCGGCCCATGTGTCAGAGCCCACAAAGGCCGAGGATCCCAGTGGATGTTCAGGGGAGTGACAGCGAGGCTCGCGGCAGGGTGCGTCTTGGCGTGCCTCGCCGGCGTGCTCGCGACCGGCGCCGTCGCTGCTCCGGGGAGCCCGGCGGTCGCGCTCAGCCCGCTCGAGCACGGCGTGCTCGCCGACATCAACACGTTCCGCGTTGCCCATCACCTGAGTGCGCTGCGCCTGTCCGCGCCGCTCACGTCGGCCGCTGTCGCGCACACGCAGGAGATGGCGGTGCAGGGCTACTTCGCGCACGAGTCGGCCGACGGCTCGCTCTTCTGGAAGCGCATTCAGACGTACTACCCGTCCACGCCGTGGACGTACTGGTCGGTGGGCGAGAACCTCTTGTGGTCGTCGCCGGATGTCGGGCCGGCGCAGGCCCTCCAGCTCTGGCTCAACAGTCCCGAGCACCGCGCGAACCTGATGAACCCGCGGTGGCGCGAGATCGGTGTCGCCGCAGTGCACGTGAGCGCCGCGCCCGGCGTGTTCCATGGTCTCGACGTCACGATCGTGACGACGGACTTCGGCACGCGCCACTAGACGGCACCCGCTCGAGTCCGGGGATTCCCACGGATGCGCACCGGGTAGCCGGGACGCTGAGCTAGCCGCGTCGCTGCGCGATGACCTGCTCGATCCGCTCGATGCTCGCGGGCGGCCAGAGCGTCTTGCGGTCGTAGTAGATCTCGAAGGCCGGCACGGAGTCGGGCAGCTCGACCCACGGCACCTTCGACTTCGTGAAGATGTGGACGTCGGGTGCCACGGTCGACGGGTCGTCGAGCGTTCCCGCGCGGACGAACAGCAGCTCGGGCCAGCCGTAGTTGCTGTACACCGCCACCTCGCACGTGGGGCAGCGATAGATCGTCTGTGCGCTATCGTCGTCGCGCGGAACCTCCACCGCGCGCGGCTCGCCGGCGACGAGCTCGACGCGGTCGGCTTCGATCAGCATGTTGATGACGAACGCGCTTCCCGTCTGCCGCTGGCAGTTCAGGCAGTGGCAGCAGTTCGTGAAGAGCGGGTCGTCCGTCAACCGGTACCGGATCGCGCCGCAGGAGCATCCGCCTTCGCGACTGACGCTCATGTCGGGTAGAAGAATATGCTCGAACCATGCTCGCGACCACCGACCTCGCGCAACGCCTGGCCGAGGCGGAGGACGCGTACGTCGCTGCCAACCCGGAATCGCGCCGGCTGCACGGCGAGCGGGCGCTGTTCATGCCGGGCGGGAACACGCGCACGACGATTCACCAGCCGCCGTTTCCCCTCACGATCGTGCGCGGCGACGGTGCGCGCATCACCGACGCGGATGGTCATACGTACACCGACTTCCTCGGCGAGTACACGGCCGGGCTCTACGGGCACTCCCACCCGGTCATCGTCGAGGCGATCCGCGAGGCGCTCGCCGACGGGATCGCGCTCGGCGCGCCGAACCGCTACGAGGCGGTGCTGGCCGAAGCGGTCTGCACGCGCTTTCCCTCCGTCGACCTCGTCCGCTTCTGCAACTCGGGCACAGAGGCGAACCTGCTCGCGCTCTCGCTCTCGCGCGCCGTCACCGGACGCAACGGCGTGCTCGTGTTCGCCGGTGCATACCACGGCGGGATCCTCCTCTTCGCGCACGGCGTCTCGCCGCTCAATCCGCCGTTTCAGTGGCTCGTCGGGGAGTACAACGACGCGGACGGCGCGGTCGCGCTGATCGCGGAGCATGCGCACGAGCTCGCGGCCGTCATCGTCGAGCCGCTCCAGGGCGCGGCGGGTGTGATCCCGGCCGACCCGGGCTTCCTGCGGGCGCTTCGCGAGGCGACCGCCGAGAACGATGTGCTGCTCGTCTTCGACGAAGTGATGACGTCGCGGCTCTCGAAGGGCGGAAGGCAGCAGCTGCTCGGAATCGACCCCGACGTGACGACGCTCGCGAAGTTCGTCGGCGGAGGACTGTCCTTCGGCGCGTTCGGCGGCCGCGCCGATCTGATGAGCCGGTTCGACCCGTCACGACCCGACGCGCTGCAGCACGGCGGCACGTTCAACAACGACGTGCTGACGATGGCCGCCGGGGCGGCAGGCCTGACGCGCGTGCTGACCGAGGCGGAGATCGCGCGACTGAACGGTCTCGGCGACCGGCTGCGCGACCGTCTGAATGCGTTTGCCGTCGAGCGCGGCATCGAGTTCTGCGCGACCGGGCTCGGCTCGCTCGTCGGACTGCACTTCACGCGCGGCCCGGTGCGGAACGTTCACGACGTTCCGGAAACGGCCGAGCTGCGCGGGCTCCTGCACTTGCACATGCTCGAGCGCGGCTTCTCCTACGGCCGCCGCGGTTTCATCGCGCTCTCGTTTCCGCTCGACGAGCGCGACATCGACGGCTTCGCCGCCGCGGTCGAGGAATTCCTCGCGGGCGCGTAGCCGAGTGCGCCCGGGAGGATTCGAACCTCCGACCCGCGGATTAGAAGTCCGCCGCTCTGTCCACTGAGCTACGGGCGCGCGACCTGAGGGTACTCCGGCATCCCGCTAACCTTGGTGCGTCGCGGTGGCGGTAGCTCAGTTGGTAGAGCCCCGGGTTGTGGTCCCGGTGGTCGCGGGTTCGAATCCCGTCCGCCACCTCTATCGCTAGTCTCCCGCCGTGGCCGACGCGCTCGAGCAACTGAAGACACGCCTGGCGGACAGGCACTCGCTGACCGCCGTGATGTTTCTGCTCGCGTGGGACCAGCGGACGATGATGCCCGCAGGCGGCGGCCGCCATCGCGCCGATCACTTCTCGCTCATGGCCCGCCTCGCGCATCAAGCGGCTACCGATCCCGAGATCGGCCGGCTGCTCGACGAGCTCGATCAGGTCGAGGGCTCGCTCGATGCCGATTCCGACGACGCCGGCACCTTGCGTCTTGCGCGGCGCGAGTACACGAAGGCCGTGCGCGTGCCTGTCGAGTTGCGTTCAGAGATGGCGCGCGCCGCAAGTGAGGCGGACCCCGTCTGGCGCGAGGCGAAGGCGACGTCGAACTTCGAGCTCTTCCTTCCGCTGCTCGAGAAGACCGTCGACTTGCGCAAGCGCTACATCGACTGCTTCGACAAGGTCGACGAGCCGTACGACATCCTGCTCGACGACTTCGAGCCGGAGATGAAGACGGCCGACGTGACGAAGATCTTCTCGGAGATCAAGGCGGAGCTCATTCCGCTCATCGCCGAGCTCCGCGACCGCGATGTCGACGATGCATTCCTGCGCGGTCACTTCCCGATCGACAAGCAGGTCGCGCTCGACTGGGAGATCGTCGACATGTTCGGGCATCGCCCCGGCGAGTGGCGCATCGATTCGACCGAGCATCCGTTCGCGTCGGGCGCCGGCAATCACGACATCCGCATCACGACGCACTACTACGAGGACAGCCTCAAGTCGATCTTCTCGACGATGCACGAGTACGGGCACGGGTTGTACGAGCACCAGATCCCGGACCGCATCGCGCATCTTCCGATCGGCGACGGCTGCTCGCTCGGCCTGCACGAATCGCAGAGCCGCATGTGGGAGAACCTCGTCGGCCGCAGCCGGCCGTTCTGGAACTTCTTCTACCCGCGCCTGCAGGAGGTCTTCCCCGAGCAGTTCGGCAGCGTCGACCTCGACCGGTTCTACGCGGCGATCAACAACGTCCAACCGTCGCTGATTCGCATCCGCGCCGACGAAGTGACGTACGGCATGCACGTGATCCTGCGCTTCGAGCTCGAGCAGGACATGATCAACGGCCGCGTCGCGCTGCGCGACCTGCCGGAGGCGTGGGCGGCGAAGATGCACGAGTACCTCGGCGTCGACGTGCCGGATGACGCGAACGGCGTGTTGCAGGACACCCACTGGGCGTCCGGTCAGATCGGCTACTTCTCGACGTACCTGCTCGGCACCGTCATGTCGGTGCAGATCTGGGAGAAGGCGGTCGAGGATCTCGGCGATCTCGAGGACCAGACCGAGCGCGGCGAGTTCGCCGGCCTGCGCGAATGGCTCGGCGAGAACGTGCACGCGCACGGGCGGAAGTTCACGCCGCAGGAGACGCTGCGCCGCGCGACCGGCTCGACGATCGACGCGAGGCCGTACCTCGCGTACCTGAAGCGCAAGTACGGCGCTCCAGTCGCTGCGTAATCGCAGGGTACTCTTCCGGGGCTCGGCCCCGTAGCTCAGTGGATAGAGCGGCAGCCTTCGAAGCTGCGTGCGGAGGTTCGACTCCTCCCGGGGCCACTGACATGCATGGTGGTCGAACCACCGGCACAGAGAAGTAGGGCTGGATCTCAGCTCTACTTTCGACCTTGATTTCGGCGACCAGGGCTTGGAGGAGGGCTTTCTGTTGGGCGGGGTCGCCGTCGGTGATGACGTCGCGGGCGTGGCTGGTGAGTGCGGCGAGATCGTCGTCAGAGAGTGGCTCAGGCTGTTCGTCGGGTTCGGCCAGTTCTGCGCGTCGGGCTTCGAGGCCGGTGAGCTGCTGGGTGAGGGCGGCGATGCGGGGAGCGCAGGCCTGTTCGGGCATGGTGCCCGCTTCGAAGGCGTGGAAGTAGCGGTCGAGTTTTTCGTTCGTCTTGCGTAGCTCGGCCTCGATGCGTTTCAGCTCCTGCTGGTACTTCGGCCGCTCCTTTCCCAGTTCGGCGAAGGCGTCTTCGATTGCGGCGCGGACGATCGGTTCCTGTTCGAGGGTGGCGAGGAGCTGGCGCATGATCGCTTGTTCGAGTTCTTGGGCGGGGAGGCGGTCGTTGTCGCAGCCTTTGCTGCCGTAGCGCTGGCGGGTGTGGCAGACGTAGTAGGGGTAGCGGCCGCCGTTGCCGTTGGCGGCGGCACCGACGTAGCGCTTGCCGCAGCGCGCGCACTTGATCAAGCCGGTGAGGAGGTAGTCGGAGTTGTTGGAGCGCCGGAGCGATGCGTCCCCGCCACGCTCGGTGAGGACCTGCTGGGCGCGCTGGAACAGTTCCGGCTCGACGAGCGGCGGGTGCGGCGCCTTGTGGGTCTGGCCGCGGAAGGGGATCTCGCCCAGGTAGCTGCGGTTTCTGAGGATGTTGAGGACGGTGTGGGTGGAGAAGGGTTTGCCGGTGCGGGTGCGGTAGCCACGCTCGTGCAGCCAGTTGGCGAGCGTGGTGGCGCCTTGGAGGCGTTCGCCGTAGCGGTGGAAGATCTCCTGCACGACGGCTGCTTCGGCAGGGTTGGGTTCGAGGTAGCGGCGGTCGGGGTCGTGGCGGTAGCCGAAGGGGATGGTGCCGCCGATCCATTCGCCGCGGGCGGCTTTGCGTTCCATGCCGGCGATGACGCGCTCGACGATGGTGGCGCGTTCGAACTCGGCGAAGACGCCGAGCATCTGCACCATCATCCGCCCCGCCGAGGAGGCGGTGTCGAATGGCTCCGTCGCGCTGCGGAAGAGGACGCCCGCGTGATCGAGCTGCTCGAGGATCTGGGCGAGGCCGCGGACCGAGCGTGAGAGCCGGTCGACGCGGTAGACCAAGAGCAGGTCGAAGCGTTTCGCCTCGGCCTCCTTGAGTGCGCGTTGGAGGCCGGGGCGTTCGAGGGTGGCGCCGGAGGCCTGGTCGGTGAAGCGGCGGGTGATCTTCCAGCCGTCCTGGCTTTTGACGTAGTTGGCGAGCCGGTCGGCTTGCGCGTCGAGCGAGTAGGGCTGGTGGTCTTCGTCGGTCGAGATGCGCGTGTAGGTGGCGATCCTCATGCAGCCCTCCTCTGGCTTTGGGCGGGTCTGGCATGAGACCGTCGATCGGCGAGAACGTCAAGTCCGCCCCCGGCGAGGAAGTCGCGGTAGAGGACGGTCAGCGCTCGCCGCGCCTCGGCCCAGGTCTCCTCACCGGCTGGCACGACGACCGCCGGGCGGACACCGAGCCGTTTCCCCTCCGGGATGGCGGCAAGTGCCGGCTTTCGGCCCCTGTTCGCAGGAATGGCCCTGGGGGCCGTTGTGCGCGCTTCTGGGGCGATCGATGTCGCATTTTCGGGGGGTGCGACCGATTCCTTGGGCCGCGTCGTCTTGGTACGGGTTCGCCGCGTGCTCGCCCGCTTCCGCGGTTGCCGATCGGCCGCGTCGCCCCCGCCTCCTTCGCGTGTCTGCGCCGCATCCAGATCGGGGACGGGGCGCAGGCGCCTGCGGCCGGTCAGGCTGCTGCCCTCTGGTGACCGGAACGGTCGCCGCGCCATCGGCGGCCGAGGCACTCCGCGATGCGACGGGCGGGGTCGCGGGGTCGGAGCGGCAGCTCGTCGAGCGCCCGCTCCTGCTCGCGGGCAGGGAGCAGCTCGTAGCGTCGCCCGTCGCTGGTCGCCCAGGTCCACGGGGGCCCGTCGGGGGCGTGGGTGGCGAGGTTGACGAGCCGGCGCCTCGAGTGGCAGACAAGCAGGACGTTGCCGTAGCGGAGGTCGGGGTCGTTGGCGAGCGCGCGCTGGTAGGCGGTGAGCTT
>DATGEH010000136.1:0-17248 GCA_035310325.1 Gaiellaceae bacterium | reverse complement strand
CCCCGACCTTCCGGTGCAGACGCTCGCGCAGGCTCCCGAGGGCGTGCGCAGGACGGCGAGCCGCGTCGGCGCGCGTGCAGTCCTGCTCTTCCCGATCGCCGCCGACGGATCGCCGGCGACGCTCGAGCTGTACCGCTCCGGGTCGCAGTTCTCGGCTGCGGAGGCGCTTGCCGCCGAGCTCGCTGCGTCCAACGTTGCGCTCGTCCTGCGGGCGTTCGGATCGTCGCCGGGCGCGCCGGTCGACCCGACCGCGAGGCCCGCGCTCGAGCTCGCGGGCGAGGCGCTCGCCGTGGCGCTCGACGGGGCCGACACCGCCGTCGAGATCGTCCGCGTCGCCGCCACCATCGTCGGCGCGGCCACCGGCCTGCTGTGGGAGCTCGGCCCGGATGGCGCGCTCGACCTGGCCGGATCGCACGGGCTCGAAGGAGCCGACCTTGCGACGGCACGCAGTCTCGCGGCCGGCTCGCTCGACCAGGACGCGCCCGTCCACGTGGCGGAGAGCTCCATCGTGCTCCAGCTCGGGCATCCGCCGCTCGGTCTCCTGCAACTGCTCTTCGCCGCGGACGCGCCACCGCCGGCCGACCAGCTCGACATGCTCACGACCTTCGGTGTGCGCGCTGCGCACGCGTTGCGGGCAAGCGCCCGCGCGCGCAGCCTGGCGGTCGAGCTCGAGCGGACGCGCGCGCTGCTCGGCGTGATCGGGCAGGCGACCGCGGAGCTCTCGCTCGGGCACACGCTCGAGACCGCGGTCGAGCGCGTCGGCGAGCTGCTCGGGCAGGAACGGGTGGCTGTGTATGTGCGCGGAGAGGGCGAGCGGCTCGTTCCCGGCGCCGATCGCGGTCTCGCGGGACCGCATGCGCGCGTCGCCGAGCAGCTGCTCGAGCTCGCACTCGCCCCCGCACGGCCGCAGCCGGTCGTCGAGATCGCGGATGCGCTGGGCGACCCGAGACTCGCGGCCGCGCGCGCCGCGGCTCGCGAGTCGGGGATCGAGGCCGCTGTCGCCGCGCCGCTGCTCGTGCGCAACGAGGTGGTGGGGCTGCTCGCCGTCTATCCCCGCCGCGGCCGGCTGCCGACGCGGAACGAGGCGGCACTGCTCGCGCCGCTCGCGTCGCTGCTCGCGGTCGCGACGCAGAACGCGCAGCTGCACGAGCGGGCCACCGACCTCGGCCACCAGCGTGAGGCGGCACTCGCGTCGGAACGGGAGGCGGCCAAGCGGCTCGGGGCGCTCTACGAGATCTCTCGCTCGTTTGCGCAGAGCCTCTCCCTCGACGCGACGCTCGATGCGCTCACCGAGACGATCGTCGACGTTCTCGACGTCGACGCGGCGGTGATCCACATGCCGGACGAACGCCGCGAGCAGCTGATGCCCCGCGCCATACACGTGAAGGACGAGCAGCTCGCCGAGGCGGCGCACGCGATCCTCCATCGCCCCCAGCCGTTCGAGCGGTTCTTCCGCCAGGCGCGGCCGTTCCATCTCGGCCGCCGGCGCCGGCTCGCGGGAACCGAGCTGCTCGAGCCCTTCCTTGCGAAGGGCTGGACCGCTGCGGTCGTGCCCGTTGCCACGCCGGCCGAGGTGATCGCCGCGCTCACGATCCTCTCGTTCCGGCCCGGCAATCCGATCGTCGCCGAGACGACCGAAGCGGCGGTGGCGATCGCAGGGCAGGCGGCGCTCGCAATCGACAACGCACGTCTCTACCAGCAGCAGAAGCAGTTCGCAGACACGATGCAGCGCTCACTGCTCCCGCGCGAACAGCCGGAGATCGCGGAGCTCGAGATCGGACAGGTGTACGAGTCGTCGGCACGGGTCGACGTCGGCGGCGACGTCTACGACTTCGTCACGCTCGACGACGGCCGGCTCGCCGTCGTCCTCGGCGACGTCACCGGACACGGCGTCGAGGCCACCGCCGACATGGCGATGGCGAAGTTCGTGTTTCGCTCGCTCGCGCGCGAGCATCCCGAGCCCGCGGACTTCCTCGCCGCCGCGAACGATGTCGTCGTCGGCGAAATCGCGGCCGGCAAGTTCATCACCATGACGTATCTCGCCGTCGATGGCGTGACCGGCATGGTTGCGTGCGCGAGCGCCGGCCATCCCGCTCCGCGGATCGTGCGTCCCGACGGCTCCGTGCACGGGCTCGAGGCGAGCGGGATCGTGCTCGGGATCGATCCGGGGCAGGAGTACTCGGAGGTGCACGCGGAGCTGCCGCCCGGCGCTGCGCTCGTCGTCTACACGGACGGCGTGATCGAAGCACGGAAGGACGGCGAGCTGTACGGGACCGAGCGCCTCGACGCCGTCATCTCCGAGCGGCGCTCGCTGTCGGCGGACGCGCTCGCGCGCGCGATCGCCGACGACTCGCGGAAGTTCGCCGGCGGCGAGCTGGCCGACGATCTCGCCGTCGTCGTCATCCGGCGCCGCTAGGCATGCTGCGGATCGGGCATCGTGGCGCGGCTGCGCTCGCGCCGGAGAACAGCCTCGCGGCGATCGAGGCCGCCGCCGAGCACGGCATCGACGTCGTCGAGCTCGACGTGCAGCGCGGCCCGCGGGGGCTCGTGCTCGCGCACGGGCCCGGCGTTCCCGCCGACGCGCCGGCGCTCGACGACGCGCTCGCCCTCGCCGTCAACCTCGGGCTGGCCGTCCAGCTCGACGTGAAGGTTCCCGGGGTCGAGGCGGAGATCGCGGCCGCGCTCACGCGGGCGGGCGTCGACCACCGCAGCTTCGTCAGCTCCTTCTCGCTCCCGATCCTCGCCGCCTTCGCCCGCGCCGCCCCCGAGCTTTCGCGCTCGTACACGTATCCGGAGGACCGGCTCGGCGTCACCGGGGTTCGCGCTCTGCGGCCCGCCGTTCGCGGCGGGCTCATGCTCCTGCGCGCGGCGCTTCCGCGCCGCCTGCCCCGGTGGCTGCGCGCGGGGGGTGCGAGCGCCGCCACGCTCAACTGGACGGTTGTGTCTCCGGCGGCGATCTCGGTCTGTCACGAGCTCGGCGCGGCCGTCTACGTCTGGACGGTGAACGACCGGGCGCTGGCAAATGCCCTGCTCGAAAGCGGTATCGACGGTATCATCACCGACGATCCGGGGATATTCGCCGGAGAAACCTGATGGTGAAACTCTTCGGACTCGTCCTTTCGACTCTTCTCGCGACTGCAGCGGTCGCGCTCGCCGACACGCCGCCGCCCACGGACACGACGACGACGACCGCGGCGGCGACGATCGCGGACGGTGTCATGCTCGCCGGCGTTCCGGTGGGTGGGCTGACGGCGGACGTCGCCGCGTCGGCCGTACATGCGGCGTTCTGGCAGCCGGTCGTGCTCCGCGCCGGCACGACGACGGTGAAGCTCGACCCGACGCTCGTCGGTCTCAGCGTGCCCGTCGACCTCGCGGTGGCGAAGGCGCTCGTCGCGCCGCCGGGGACGACTTTCGCGCTCCGCGGTATCGTCGACGCGAAGCAGCTCTCGACGTTCGTCGCTCATCTCGCGCAGCGGTTCGCGAGGAAGGCGGCGCCGTCGCGACTGCTGCTGCGCGCGAACCGGCCCGTCGTCCTGCAGCCGGTCGTCGGCCAGACGCTGAAGCAGCGCGTCACCGTCGCTGCCATCACGACCGAGCTCGCGCGCGGCACTCGCACGCCGATCGCCCTTCCGTTCAAGTTCTTGAAGCCGGCGGCGAATCCCGAGGCGACCGGCCCCGTGATCGTCATCCGCCGCGCGTCGAATCTCCTGACGCTGTACAACGGCGCGCGCTATGTCCGGCAGTTCAGGGTCGCGACCGGTCAGAGCGTGTATCCGACGCCGCTCGGCCACTTCAACATCGTCGTCATGTGGAAGAACCCGTGGTGGTACCCGCCGCCCGATCCGTGGGCTGCCGGGAAGAAGCCGACGCCGCCCGGCCCGGGGAATCCGCTCGGCACGCGCTGGATGGGCCTGAGCGCGCCCGGCGTCGGGATCCACGGCACGCCCGAGTCGGGCTCGATCGGGTACTCGATGTCGCACGGCTGCATTCGCATGCTCATTCCGTCGGCCGAATGGCTCTTCGACCACGTCCGAGTGGGCACGCCGGTCTATATCGTCGGCGCCTGATGCGTCTCTTGAAGCTCGGAGGCCAAGCCGTCGCGCTCGCGGCGGTCGCGGGAATGCTCGGCCTGCTCGTGTGGCGTCTCACACACCAGGCGCACCCGCCGAAGATCGGCGGCCCGGCGCCGAACTTCACGCTGCGCCGGCTCGAGGGACCGGGCACGCTCGCCCTCGCGTCGCTGCGCGGCCATCCGGTCGTCCTCAACTTCTGGGCGTCGTGGTGCGTGCCGTGCAAGGGCGAGGCGGCGAAGCTCCAGCAAGAGTGGACGCAGTACCGCAAGCAGGGCGTCGTGTTCCTCGGCATCGACTACCACGATGTCGGCAGCGACGCGCGCACGTTCCTCTCGCATCACGGCATCACGTACCCGACGGTGCAGGACGGCTCCGGCAAGATCGGCGACCGCTACGGCATCACCGGCGTGCCGGAGACGTACTTCGTCGACCGGCGCGGCCGGCTTGTCGGCGTGCACGTGCTCGGGCCGATCACGGAGTCGAAGTTCGCGCAGCAGTTCCACGCGGGCCTGCGCGCCGCGCTCGGCTCGTGATGCTCCGGCTCGTCGCCGTCGGCGTCGCCGCGCTCGTATTCGCCGGCCCGGCGGCAGCGTGCGCGCATCCGCGCACGTCGCTCACGTATCTCGAGGGCCAGATCATGTGCCCGACGTGCCACACGACGCTCGATCAGTCGGACTCGGACGCGGCGCGTCAGATCGAGGCGTACATCCAGAAGCGGATCGACGCGTGTGCGACTGCGGGCCAGATCAAGTCCGAGCTCGTCGCGAACTTCGGCGCGGGGATCCTCGCGGCGCCGCCGCACAGGGGCTTCGACCTGCTCGCCTGGTGGCTGCCGCTCGGCGGCGTCATCGGGGGCGCGGGCCTGCTCGCGCTCGGCGTGTGGCGCTGGAGCCGGCGGCGCGAGCCCGAGCCCGTCGTTGCGCTCGACCCTGAGACGGAAAAGCGTATCGACGAGCTGCTCGCCGATCTCGACTGATGGGGGTGCGCCTGCCGATCGCGTTCGTCGCGGGCTTCATCTCGGTGATCACCCCCTGCGTGCTGCCGCTCGTGCCCGGCTACCTCTCGGCGCTGTCGAGCGTCGAAGCGGGCCGCCTCGGCGAGCGCGGCTCAACACGGCGCGTGATCGTCTCGAGCATCCCGTTCATCCTCGGTTTCACCGCAGTCTTCGTTCTCCTCGGCGCCGGTGCGGCGCAGATTGGAAACGCGATCTCGGTGAGCGCGCAGACCGATGTCGCCGGCTTCGTGCTCGTCGTGCTCGGCCTCGCGTTCATCGGCCTGCTGCCGGTCCCAGAGCGCGTGCTTGCGCCGGGACTGATCACGGGCGCACGCCGTCGCGGATCGGGCGCGTTGCTCGGCGGAGCATTCGCGGTCTGCGCCGCGCCGTGCATCGGCACGGTGCTCGCCGCCGTGCTCGTCCTCGCGAGCAACACCGGCACTGCGCTGAAAGGCGCCGCGCTCCTCGCCGCGTACGCGCTCGGGCTCGGCGCGGCGTTCCTCGCCGCCGGCATCGCGTTCTCGCGCGCGATGTCGGCGTTCCGCTGGTTGCGCGACCGGTACACGGTGATCCAGGTCGCGAGCGGCATCACGCTCGTCGCGCTCGGTGCATTGCTCTTCTTCCATCGCGACTGGTGGCTGCACGTCGCGGTGAACCGCGCGCTAGATGCCATCGGGCTGACGTCCCCGTAGGTCCGTCGGCGTGTGGAGCTCGGCGAGCTGGGTGCGCAGCGCCGCGACGTCGACGCCGCGGTGGGTCGGCTCGTATGCCGCGAGCCGCCGTCGCGCCTTCTCGAGCTGCCGCGCCGTCGCCACGGGCCGTCCACGTCCGGCCTGGTACCAGGCGACCGCCACGTGGACGAGGCCCTGGAAGAAGTCCTTCTCCTCCGGGGCGGCCGCCCGCCAGGCTGTCTCCAGCTCCTCGTGCGCCTCGAAGTAGCGCCCGGCGCGGATGTGCTCGAGCCCGTGCTTGTACGCGTCGAGCATCGGCTCTAACCTTTGCACGTGGCCACGATCCTGCTGTGTGGGGTCGACCTCTTCTTCCGGGGCAAGCTCGAGGCGCTCCTTCCGGAGCACCATCTCGTTACGACCGAGAGCACCGAGAGCCCCGACCTCGTGATCGCCGACATCGCGCGGATCGATCCGGAGGAGGTCGCCGACACGTACCCGGACATCCCGATCCTCGGGTACACGAACCACACCGACACCGCCGGGCTGCGCGCCGCGCACGCCGCAGGCTTCGACCAGGTTGTTGCAAAGTCCGCCCTCGTCGAGCGCGCCCGCGAGCTCGTCGAGGAGCTGACGCCTTCTAGCTGAACGCTTCGGTAGGGTTGAACGCGTGACGTACATCATCGCCGAGCCCTGCATCGACATCAAAGACCTCTCGTGCGTGGACGTCTGTCCGGTCGACTGCATCCACCAGGCCGACCGCATCCTCGTGATCGATCCTGAGGAGTGCATCGATTGTTTCGCTCCCACGGAGCAGTTCTTCACTCCCTACGGGCTGCGGCCGTTGGGGGCGCTCGAGAACACCTGGACGCGTGTTCTCACCGACGACGGGTTCAAGCCCGCCTACGTGCGCCGCTTCCGCCGCAAGCCGCTCGTCGAGATCGAGCTTGCGCCGGCATTCGAGGAGCGCACGCGCTGGGGCGGGATGCGCTTGACGACGCGCAACATCTCGAAGTTCCGCCGCACGGTGCAGGCGACGCCGACGCACTCCTGGGTGCTCGCGGACGGTGATCGCACGAGCTCGCTCGAGGTCGGCCAGTTCGTTCCGTCGGCCCGGTTGACGCCGAAACGCGACGGCGAGAGCTACCGGCTCGGCGTCTTGCACGGCCTCGTCTTCGGCGACGGCAGTTGCACCAACCGGCAAGCCACGAGGACGGGCGACTACTACCACCAGGTCGAGCTATTTGGGCCGCGTGCGGCCCAATACCGCGACTATTTCGACTCCGTCACCTTCTCGCCAAGCATGGACATTCATCCCGGCTACGCAGGGACAGGCGTTTACAAGGCGCCGTGCAACCTCAAGAAAGTCTTGCCGAACGACGGTGACGTTGAGTACATCGCGGGCTTTGTCGATGGCTGGCTAGCTGCCGACGGCGATCCTGTGAAAGCGGGATCGTGGCGTCTTCGCTCAATTGAGCACGAGGCCCTTTCTTGGCTCGCCGATGTTGCGCCGCTTGCCGGTTACGTCGTGATCGGCTCCGGCGAAGAGTCGAACATGGAGACAAACTATGGGCGACGCAACCGGTCGATCCGTTGGCTCTATCTGGCAACCCGGGAGACATATTGGCGTGTCATGAGCGTCACGCCGCTTGAGCAGGACGACGACTACGTCTTCTGCGCGGTCGTACCGCGGAAGCACACCTTCACACTCGCCGGCGGCATCACGACATCCAATTGCGGGGCGTGCGAGCCGGAGTGCCCGGTCGAGGCGATCTTCCCGGAGGACGCGCTGCCCGACAAGTGGGCGCCCTTCGTGAAGATCAACTACGCGTACAGCGAGGGCATGGAGGTCGTTAACAAGCTCACCGACGAGTACGCGACCGAGCACAACGTCAAGAACGAACCGATCGAGTAACTCTCCCGCCGCGTTCGTCGTTTCACTGACATGCCCAAAGCATGGTCAGCCAAGCGAGAACGGCAGTACGAGCACATCAAGGAGAGCGAGAAGAAGCAGGGTCGCTCTGCGAAGCGGGCGAAGGAGATCGCCGCGCGCACGGTCAACAAGACGCGCTCGAAGAGGGGCGAGACGAAGAAGTCGTCCTAAGCGTTCAGGTAGGCGCACTGCCGCTTGTCGCCCGGTAGCGGCGACGGCGCGATCTTCGTTACGCGCAGCATCTTCCCGTCCTGCTCCACTTCGGCCCCCACCGCTGGGATCTCGCCGTCCTGCTCGCGCAGCTCGTAGCCGGACGGCTTCCAGACGTACAGGAGATACCCCTCGGACATCGCGGCGATGTTACTCAGTCCGGAGCCGCAGGCGCATCGTCGTCCCGTCGTCCCTCGTCTCGACCGAGAGCATGGCGTCGAGTGAGCGTGCGCGTTCCTCGAGGACCTCGACCGACCGCCTGCGGCGCTCGCCGGGGGCGTCGTCGTGGATCTCGACCTCGAGCGCGCCGCCGTCGCCCTCGCGTACGAGCACGGCGAACTTCGTCGGCGGGCCGCGATAGATCGCGCCCTCGAGAGCCTCGCGCACGATCTGGTACAGCGCGGCTTGTGCTCGCTCGCTCAGCCCGTCGGCGGCGTTGACCTCGAGCTCGACCTGCATGCCGTGCTCGAGGGCGCGATTCTGAGCCAGCGCATGCACGGCCGTTCCGAAGCCCTGGTCGCGCAGGACGACCGGCTCGATGTTGAAGGACAGATCGCGCAGCTCGCCGATCGTCGCGCGGGTCCGGCTCATCGCCTTGTCGAGCACGGTGCGCGCCTGCTCGGTGTCGCCGCGCTCGACGAACTCGAGCGCCGCGTCGAGCATGAGCGCGACGCCGGCGAGCGCCTGCACCGGCCCGTCGTGGAGGAACAAGGCGATGCGCCGCCGCTCGTCCTGCTCGGCGGCGAGGACCTGTTCGCTCAGCTCGTCGGACACCTAATTGATGATCGCTTCGCGGAGCGCGATCGCAACTGCATGCGTGCGCGTGTCGGCCTCGAGCTTGGCGAGGATGTGGCGGACGTGGCTCTTCACGGTCTCCTGGCTGATGAAGAGCTTCCCGGCGACGTCGGCATTCGACATCCCGTCGGCGAGGAGCTGCAGGATCTCGCGCTCCCGCGTCGTCAGCATGTCCTCCTTGTCCTTGCCGGTGAGGAATGCCGGCATGAGCGCCGGATCGACGTAGCCCTCGCCCTCGGCGACCTTCTCGATTGCGCGGACGAGCGTCTGGTGCGGCGCCTCCTTGAGGATGTAGCCCTTCGCGCCCGAATCGAGCCCCCGGCTCAGCAGGCTGCGCTCGCTGTACGCGGTGAAGATCAGCACCGCGATTCCCGGCACTTTTTCGGTGAGGAGCCTCGTCGCCTCGAGCCCGTCGATGCCGGGCATGCGCACGTCCATGATCACGACGTCGGGCTTGCGCCGCTCGGCAAGCGCGATCGCGCTCTCTCCGTCGCCCGCCTCGCCGATCACCCTGATGTGGGGTGCGCGCGAGAGCGACAGGCGCAGGCCTTCGCGCACGACCTCGTGATCGTCGACGATCAAGCACGTGATCTCTGAAGCGCCCACCCGCCTGGCGACTCTATCGCGGCGCGCTAGTGTCGTCACCCATGGCGGACTGGGTCGTCATCTCCTCCGTTGCCTCGGCGGGAGGCACCCTCGCGCTCGCCGGCACGACGTATTTCTCGATCAGGTCGGCGAACCGCGCCGCGCGGGTGGCCGAGCTCAGCCTGCTCGCCACGCTCCGGCCGCTCCTCGTCTCGTCTTCACCGGAGGACGCGACGCAGCACGTCGGCTTCTTCGACGACGTCGACGTCGACGTTCCGGGCGGGGGTGCCGGCGTGGTCGTGGACGACGGCCGGATCTACATCGTCATCTCGCTGCGCAACGTCGGGCCGGGCATCGGCGTGCTCTACGGCGGTTTCGTCCACGGCGAACGGTTGGGCGCGAGTCAGGACCACCCTCCGGTGGAGGAGTTCCGCATGCTGTCGCGCGACCTGTACATCGCGCCGGGGAAGCTCGGCTTCTGGCAGGTCGCGTTCCGCGAAGAGGACGCGCGCCGCGAAGAGGTTCTCGCCGGGATCGAGTCGGGGCGGTTCGGGATCGACCTGCTGTACGGCGACTACGAAGGCGGCCAGCGCGTCATCACGCGTTTCGGCCTCGTGCGCGAGGACGACCGGTGGAACCTCGTCACGGCGCGGCACTGGCAGCTCGACCGGCCGGAGATCGCTAGACCCCGAGGCTCATTTGTCGAGGGCCGCTATCAGCCCGGAGCCTGACGCGCCTCCGGTCGCGGATGCCGTGTGTGCGCGCGAGCTCGCGGACGCGGTCGCGCACAGGGTTCGTCTCCTCGGCCGGTAGATACGCGCGCCGCGCGTACAGCCGCTCGTAGCCCGGAACGAGCTCGGGCCAGTCGCGTTCGAGCGCGGCGAGGAAGTGCTCCTTCGTCCCGGGCTTGAGGTAGAGGAGGTTTGCCCACACGCCCGTCGCGCCCGCGGCGCGTGCCGCGCGCACGACCTCGGCGAGCAGCTCCGGCTTGTCGGAGAGCCCGGGGAGGATCGGCGCCATGCCGACGCCGACCTTGATCCCGGCGGCGACGAGCTGCTGCAACGCGCGCAGCCGCTGGTGGGGAGGAGCGGTTCCGGGCTCGGTGCGCCGCCAGATGTCGAGGTCGAGCGTCGGGATCGAGAACGTCACGCCGACCTCCGCCCGCTGTGAAGCGGTGGCGAGCACGTCGACGTCGCGGACGATCATCGGGCCGCGCGTGATGATCGCGAAGGGGTTCCATGCCTCGGCGAGCACTTCGAGGCACGCGCGGGTGAGCTTGTACCTGCCTTCGGCCGGCTGGTACGGATCGGTTGCGGCCCCGATCGCCACGGTTCCGCCGTCCCACGACGGGCGCGCGAGCTCGCGCCGCAGCACGTCGGCGACGTTCGTCTTCACACGGATGCTGCGCCCGTAGCCCTCGCCGGCCGGGCGGTCGGCGCGCAGCTCGAAGGCGCGGACGTAACAGAACGTGCAGCGGTGGACGCAGCCCATGTACGGGTTGAGCGACCACTCGAACGGCATGCCGCTGACCCGGTTGAGAGCGGAGCGGCAGGGCTCTTCGCGATACTCGATCTGCATCGAAGTGGCCAAGCTTACCGAACATACGTTCGCTACGCCGGTCGAAGTCGAGCCGGGGATCCTCCGGGTGACCTTGCCGCTGCCCACCGGGCCGCGGCATGTCCACTGCTACCTGCTGCGCGGCGACGACGGCTGGACGCTCGTCGACACGGGCCTCGGGCTGATGGAGACGCCCTGGGACGACATCGTCGCCGGCCTCGACGGGCCGGTCGTGCGCATATTCATCACGCACATGCATCCCGACCACGTCGGCGGGGCAAAGGCGGCGGCGCGCGCGACCGGCGCCGAGGTGATCCAGGGCAGCCTCGACTACGCGCAATGCGAACGGGTCTGGGGCTCGGACGAGTGGCCCGAGCGGATCGCCGAATGGTTCCTCCTGAACGGCGTGTCGCGCGAGACCGCCGAAGAGCTCATCGAGTCGGGCCACGTCTTTGCCGACTTCGTGCAGTTCGCCTGGAATCCGACGCTCGTCGAGCCGGGCGACTCGGTCGACGGCTGGCAGGTCGTCGCGACCCCCGGCCACGCCGACGGCCATCTCTGCCTCTTCCGCGACGGCGTCCTCATCGCCGGCGACCACGTGCTCGCGCCCATCACGCCCGCAATCGGGCTCTATCCGGAGAGCCGGCCCGATCCGCTGGGCGACTACGTCGACTCGCTCCGCATGGTCGCCGAGCTGGCGCCACGCATCTCGTACGGCGGCCACGGTGGCACCGTCGAGGCGCCCGTGGCGCGTGCGCACGAGATCGTCGAGCACCACGACCGCCGCCTCGACAAGACCGAGGCGATCCTCGGAGACGAGCCGCTGAGCGGATACGACGTGTCGCTCGCGCTCTTCGGCCGCGAGTTGCCGCCGATTCAGCGCCGCTTCGCCGTCGCCGAGACGCTGTCGCACCTCGAGCGGCTCGTCGTGCTCGACCGTGCCGAGAAGAATGAAAGCCGCGTCCTTACCTATACTGCGCGCTCAGCTGGTGGGCGACAAACCTCCTAGTACCACCGCGTGACCCTCTTTCTGGAGCTTGTCGGGGTCGGCTTCCTGATCCTGCTCAACGCGTTCTTCGTCGCGGCCGAGTACGGCCTCGTCACGGCGAGGCGTACGCGCATCGTCGAGCTGCACCATCAGGGCAACCGCCGTGCACGCGACGTGCTGCGCATCACCGGCGATCCGCCGCGCTTCATCGCCGCCATGCAGCTGGGCGTGACGCTCACCTCGCTGGGCATCGGCGCCCTGGGCGAGCAGGCGCTCGTCGAGGTGCTCGACCCGGTGATGGCGACGATCCTCGCGATCCTCATCGCGTACCTGCTCCTGACGTTCGCGCACGTCGTGGTCGGCGAGCTCGTCCCCAAGGGCATCGCGCTCCGCCATTCCGAGGGGACGGCACTCTGGGTGTCCGCCCCTGTGCGCGCGTTCTTTGCCGTGTTCGAGCCGGTGATCTGGGCGCTGCGCGTGACGAGCGACGGAATCCTGCGCCTGTTCGGCGTGGAGCCGCCGAGCGGCGAGCACGACGTCCTCTCCGAGGCGGAGCTGCGGATGCTCGTCTCGCGTTCGACGCAACAGGGCGAGATCGAAGAAGGCGAGCAGGAGATGATCGACAAGGTCTTCGTCTTCGGCGACAAGGATGCGGCGAGCGTGATGGTCGCGCGTCCCGACGTCGTCGCGCTGTCCGTCGACATGCCTCCGGAGGACGCAGTCGCGGCCGTGCTCGAATCGCCGTACACCCGCTATCCCGTGTTCCGGGAGACGCTCGACGACATCGTCGGCGTCCTGCACGTGCGCGACCTCTTCGCCGCGATGCACGAGCGCGGTCTCGACGGCCTCCATCTCGACCAGTTGCTGCGCAGCGCCTACATCGTCCCCGAGACGAAGGATCTCGCGTCGCTCCTGCAGGACTTCCGCCGGACGAGCAACCACTTTGCGATCGTCGTCGACGAATACGGCGCGATGGTCGGCATCTGCACGCTCGAGGATCTGATCGAGGAGATCGTAGGCGAGATCGAGGACGAGTTCGACGTCGCCGAAGAGCCGATCGTCCAGGTCGACGAGGACACGTATCGGGTCGACGGCATGTTCCCGATCGAGGAGTTCAACGACCGCTTCGGGACGGATCTCCCCGACGAGGACTACCACACGGTCGCGGGCTTCGTCTTCGGGCAGCTCGGTCGTGCGCCGGAGCCTGGCGACGACGTCGCACACGACGGGCTTCGCTTCGACGTGCTCGAGGTGGACGGGAACCGCATCGAGCGGATGGCGGTCACGTTCCTCAAGCGGCCCGAGCGAAAGCGGGAGCCGCAGGAGCTGCGCGACCCAGAAGAGGACGAGATCGAATAGTTTTATAAGTCGTAGTCTTATGGTTTCTTAGCCGTACCCGCTCTGGTCGCGCCGCCGTTACGTGGACAGCCCCTCCTTTCTGTCCCGACACGGCACGAGGAGACCACAACATGAAGAAGATCGGCGCAGCGGCCGCGATGGCCGCGATGACGATCGTGGCCGCCGCGCTGTGCGGGGTCGCCCTGGCCGACGAGGGCCATCAAGGGGCGAAGCCCGCGAAGCCGGCGCCGCCGCCGCAAGCGGCGAGCCACGACTCGAGCAAGGATCAAAACACGCCGGCCAAGCCGGAATCCGCCTCCAAGCCGAGCGAGCCCGAAGCAAAGGTGTACATCTGCCACGCGACCGGCTCGCAATCGAACCCGTACGTCCTGATCCACGTGAGCTCGCACGCGCTGCCTGCGCACACGAGCCACCAGGACGGGCGCGACATCGTGCTCGGTGCGTCACCCGGTACGTGCCCCGGCGCCTCCACGACCTCCAACGTGCAGGGCGGCGCGGAGCAGAGCCAGGGTGAGCAACACGCGGCCGGCGTCCAGGGTGCGGAGAACACGAAGCCGGAGAACGCCAAGGTGTTCATCTGCCATGCGACCGGCTCGGACTCGAACCCGTATGTCCTGATCCATGTGAGCGAGCACGCCGTGCCCGCGCACACCCGGCACCAGGACGGACGCGACATCGTGCTCGGCGCAGCGCCTGGCGCGTGCCCCGGCGCCTCCACGACCTCGAACGTGCAGGCCGCGGACCACTCCGAGGCGGCGGCACAGATGATCTCGTTCTGCGACATGGAGACCGCGACGACCGGCAAGCTCGAGACGAAGCCGGCGGACAAGGTCGTCAGCCACGAGCTGAACGGCACGCCTGAAGAGGCGCGGGACATCGTCCCGACGTTCACGTTCAACGGCCAGACCTATTCGCAGAACTTCGACGCGAACGGCCAGGCGATCGTCGCCGCGCAGTGCAACGAGGCGGCACCGGCCGAAGTGCAGGGCGTGCAGGAGACGTCGTGCACGAGCGACGACAACGACCAAAGCGACCACGAGAAGGCCAAGCAGCACGACGACAACGGCAGCGGTGACGACAAGAACGGTCAGGACCGCGACCAGAAGGCCTTCGCGTCGCATCACGAGGACAACGACAACGAGGGCAACGACAACGAGGGCAACGACAACGAGGACAACTGCCCGGCCGCCGCTTCGACGTCGAACACGTCGAGTGCGTCGAGCCTCTCGGCCGTCTCGGCGTCGAGCAACACCTCGGTGAGCTTGAATACGTCGAGCAGCTCGAACACGTCGTCGTCCACGTCGTCCAACACGGCGTCCGCCTCGAATACGGCATCGACGCCGGCGAGCACGGCATCGACGCCGTCGAGCAACGCTCAGAGCGCGGGCGTCCTCGGTACGACGAAGGCGCTCACCTCGCCGGCGGCGCCGGTCCTGTCCGCGAAGCCGAGCGCAGGCGTTCTCGGCACCGTGGCCAAGATCTCGAGTGCCGCGACGTCCGGGACGCTGCCCTTCTCGGGCATCCGTCTCTGGATCGTCGAGCTCGTCGCGCTCGGCCTCATCGGCCTCGGCGTGGCGACCCGGATGGTCGTTCGCCGCAGGCCGAACTAGTTACTCGACCTGCAGCGCCAGCGGTTCGATCTCGCCGCCTGTCACCAGCCAGGCGGCGAGGTCGTCCTCGCGGACCGAGTAGATGAGGTACGGCTTGCCGGCCCAGAGCCCGATGTTCTCGACGTCCGTGCGCGACGGGCGGGGAGGCGACGAGAGATGCGAGTGGACGACGGCCTGCTCGAGCTCGATCTCCGACCAGCGCGTCGGATCGAGATAGAGCTCGAATCTGTACGGCGACGCAGCTTTGTTGATCGCGGGGACGTACTCGACGGCGCGGTCCCCGTCGAGCAAGAGCAACCCGCACGATTCGTTCGGCGCCTCCGCGCGTGCGTGCTCGGCGATCTGCGCGCGAACCTTGGCGGGGACTACCACCAGAGAGTGCGCTCCATCGACGTCTCGACGTCGTCACCCGACCAGAAGTCGGCGCTCAGGTACTTCCAGCCGGCGTCGGCGAGCACGCAGACGACGACCCCTTCGTCGAGCTCGCCGGCGAGCTTGCGCGCGACGTGCACGACCGCGCCGCTCGAAACGCCGGCGAAGACTCCCTCGCGGTCGAGCAGCTCCCGCACCGCGACGACCGATTCCTCGTTCGACACGAGCACCTTCCGGTCGAGCTGCGATACGTCGAGGATCGGCGGGACGTAGCCGTCGTCGAGCGACCGCAGTCCCATCACGGGATCGCCGGGAAGCGGCTCCGCCGCGGCGACGACGACCTCCGGGAAGCTCTCGCGCAGCCGCGCGCCGGCGCCCATGAGCGTTCCGCCGGTGCCGAGCCCGGCGACGAGCACGTCGACGCGGTCGAGCGCAGCCGCGATCTCCGCGCCGGTGCCTTCATAGTGCGCGCGCGGGTTCGCCGGGTTCGCGTACTGGAACGGCATGAACCAGCGCGGGTCCTCCTCCGCCATCGCGAGCGCGAGCCGCACCGCGCCGTTCGAGCCCTCCTCGGCCGGCGACTCGACGATGCGCGCGCCGTACAGGCGCAGTAGCCGGCGTCGTTCCTCGGTCGCGTTCGCCGGCATGACGCACGTGAGCGGGAAGCCCTTCAGCTTCGCGACGAGCGCGAGCGAAATGCCGGTGTTGCCGCTCGTCGGCTCGAGCAGCCTGCGGCCGGGCTCGAGCTCGACGCCGTCGAGCATCGCCTTCGCGACGCGGTCCTTGATCGAGCCGGTCGGATTCTGGCCTTCGAGCTTCGCGTAGATCCGGACGCCGTTCGGCGAGAGCCGGCGCAGCTCGACGAGCGGCGTGTTGCCGATCAGGCCGAGGATGTCCACACGTACACCGTCGGACAGAGCTTCCCGAGCATCTGGTAGACGCCCCACGCGAGCCCCATGAACGCGGCCGCCGCCTGGGGGCCGGTGAAGCCGCCGCGGCGGAGGCGCGCGAGGTGCAGGAGGTCTTCGCCCGCGTTCCAGGTGCCGTCCTCGAGCATCCGCTCGCGCCACTCCGAGCCGAGCCGGTCGACGGAGCGCAGCACGAGGCCGGCCTCGGCGGCCGCCGCTTCGAGCACGTCGGCGTCGAACGTCTGCACCGCGCCGGCGTCCACGAGCTCTTTCCGCTCATTCGGCTCGAGCCGGTCGGTCGCGAGCGTCACGTAGGCGAGGAGCGAGCCGCCCGGCTTCAGGATGCGCGCGCACTCGGCGAGGCCCCGCTGCACGTCGACGTGCACGAGCACGTCGCGGCACCAGATCCAGTCGGCCGAGCCGTCGGCGAGCGGCATCGACTCGATCGCGGCCTCGACGACCTCGATGTCGAGGCTCGCTTCCTCGATCGCCGCGCGCGCGAGCTCGCAATGGAGCGGAACGACGTCGAGCGCGATTCCACGAAGGCCGTGCTCGCGCACGAGCCTGATCGTGTGCACCGCATTGCGTGCGCCGGCATCGACGACGAGCTGGCCGGGCTTCGGCCCGAGCGCGGCGAACGCCTCGAAGAGCGAGTCGACGCCGCGCGGCGCCAGGCTGCGCCGCAGCGCGTCGTTCAGCTCGTCTTCGTCGGCCCAGAGCTCGTAGAGCTCCTGAACCGTCGGCGACAAGTCAGCCTCCGGCCATCGCCGGGAGCAGGATCACCGTGGATCCGTCATACACCGGCGTGTCGAGCCCGTCGAGCGTGCGCACGTCCTCGCCTTCGACGTAGACGTTCACGAACGACGCGATCTCGTCGTCCTTGACGAGCTGGCCGCGCAGCCCCGGGAAGCGGCCCATCAGGTCGTCGAGCAGCTCGCGCACGGTGCCGCCCGCGGCGTGCACCTGGCGCTCGCCACCGGTCTCGGTGCGAAGCGTGGGTGGAATGCGAACGGTCTTCATGCGTGAGTTGCCCTCCCTTGGCAGAACTCGACGTAGTCGATGTACTCGGTGATGGTCGGATGCCGGCCGCACACCGGGCAGTCCGGATCGCGGCGCAACGTGACTTCGCTGAATTCGGTCGCGAGCGCGTCGAAGAGCAGCAGGCGGCCGGCGAGCGATTCCCCGATGCCGAGCGA
>DATGEH010000135.1:0-3067 GCA_035310325.1 Gaiellaceae bacterium | reverse complement strand
CATCGCAAGATCTCCTCGCCGCCGCCGTCGTCCAGCTCGGCCTGCAGCGCGGCCGCCTCGATCGATTCGTACAGCTCGACGAAGGCGACGATCTCTTTTCGCGCGATGCGCCACGCACGCTCGACGAGGAAGTTCATCGGGCGGTCGATGCGTCGCGCGAGCTCTGCGAGCTCCTGCCCGAGCTCGCGCGAGACCGAGATGTGGCACTCGGGCTTCTTCACCGCCAGCCCTCTCCGTACCCGGCGAAGTCGGGATCGAACTGGCGATAGTCCTCGGTGATCTCCTCCCCGATGGCGATGGAGCGCGCAGCGGTCGAGACGAATTGGTTTCCGGCCTCGACGGTGACGATGGTGTTGGGCGCGAAGCTGTGATTCAGGAAACGGCTGTTGTCGACGCTGACGAGCCAGCGGCCATCGGTGCCGCGCCAGCCGTAGCGCCACACGAACTCCTGCGCATGCGACGGCAGCGCGCGAAGCTCCTCGTCGGTGCACGACCAGCCGAAGCGCCCATCCCAGCGCGCAATGACCTCGCCGGCCGCGATCGACTGCCGCGCGAACAGGCCAAGGCCCTCGATCGGCGACGGCGCGACGGCTGTGCGCACGAGCAGCATCAGCGCGAGCCCCTCATCGCGCGACGCTCCGCGCGAGCGCCCGCTCGAACGATCTGCTCGAGCAGCTCGACGAACCAGCGACGCCCCCCCCCAGCCGTTCACGGCGAAGGCGCGCGCGACGCGCGCGCATCTCCGTCTTCCACTCGACGGCGGTCCTCATCGCGGGCACTGCCCGTCGAGGTTGTCGTAGTAGCACTCGAGTGCGCGGCGCTCCGCCTCCGCGCAGTTGTCGCACCACTGCCGATCGCGCGGCGGCGTGACGGCGCCGCGAGACACGCTCTTCGGCGTGGCGCACGCGGCGACCGCGATCACGACCACCAGGGCGACCAGCACTTTCACAGCGCGGTCCACGTCGCCGTCGAGGGCTGATACCACCACACGTTGCCGACGTTGCCGCTCGAGCCGGCCACGCCATCGGCGCCCGCGACGTTGTGGACGCCGCCGGCGCCGCCGGCGCCGGCGATCGCCTGCACGGTGCCGTTGTTCGTGAGCGACTCCGTGATCAAGAGCTCGAGGCCGCCGCTGCCGCCGCCGCCGCCACCGCCTCCCGCGCCGTGATTCAAGCCGGTCGGGCTCCCGCCATTTCCGCCGGCGCCGCCGTTCGCGGCGACCTTGCCGCCGGACTGGATCGTGATCGAGGGCGCATCGAGCACGACGACGCCGCCCCCGCCGCCGCCACCGCCGCCGCCCGCGCCGGCACCCGCGTACGTACCGCCGCCGCCGCCGCCGCCGCCGCCTTGCCCGGCGACCGGGAAGGCGGAACCGACGAGCTGCGGGGCGATGGTGACTTGCGCCGAATCGAAGATCTCGGAGATCCAGCCGTGGAAGCTCGAGTACTGCGTGAGGAGGCCGTTGCCCGAGTAGCCCACGCCGCCCGCCTCCGACGCGTCGGCGCCGCCGGCGCCACCGGCGCCGCAGGCGAAGCTCGGCGGCGAGCCGGCCGGCGCACCGCGGACCATCGTCACGTTGCCCGCCGTCGACGAGCCGGGAAGCGGCTGCACGCCGACGTGGCCGGGCGAGTTCCCGCCTCCGCCATTGCCGCCGGCGCCGCCCGTCACGCCGAGGCCGCCGCCGCCGCCCGCGCCGCCGGCGCCGCCGTTTTGCATCGAGCCGCCCGGCGCGTTCTGGCCGGCGCTCCCGTTCGCGGAGATCTCGCCCGCGACGGTGATCGAGCTCTTCGCCGAGATGACGAGGGCGCTCGTCCCCGCCGGCGTGATCTTGTGGCCGGCGTTGACGGTGAGGTTGTTGTAGAACGTCGCGGTCGCGAGCGTCGTGTCGACCGAGATCGTGACGTTGCCCTCTTCGCCCGAGCCGTAGTTGAAGAAGCCGAGCTGGCGCGCCTGCTCCTGCGTGAAGGGCAGCGGCCCGGCGCCCGCGTCGCGCGAGACGAAGTCGAATACGGTGAGCGCGCATGCGAGCGCGACGACCACCAGCGAGCAGCGGAACAGAGCCTTGCGCAGCATCAGAGGGTCTCCTTGCTCATTCGAGCGGTTTCGAGGTCGATCACCTTCGCGATCCCGATGACGTTCCTCGCGCGAAGCCACGGGCAGCCTTCCGCGTGCTCGAGCGCCCTGCGGTCGGCGCCCGGCGTTCGCGCGCAACACAGCACGCACTCCCAGTGCACCGGCTCGTCGGCGAGCTTGATCGGCGTGATCGGGCTCGAGTGCGCGAGGCGCTCGACGATCGCGATCACCTCGGGCAAGTCGCCGAGCTTGATCGTGTCACCCGGCACGCGCGTCACGATTTCACCGTCGGGAACGCGATCGTCGGCGAGGTCTGCTGGCGCGAATCGGCCGGCTCGATCGGAAGAGTTCCCCCCGCAATCGGGGCGGGGGGCTCTCGAGTGGCGGCCGCCGGCCGGTCGACCTCTCCACCCTTCACCTCGGATCCCCCGACGGATCCGCCGGGGGCCATCTCCCCGGTTGGCTTGGTAGAGCTCGCGGTGATCCCGTACACGTCACGAATCGCCTGCTCGAGCTCGGCCCGCGTGCGCGGCCGGCCCTGCGGCTGAAGCTCGCGCGCGGCGCGCGCGGCGGCATCGTTCAGCTTGCCCTCCGCGACGCGCTTCGCGAGGTCGAGCTCGGCGAGCTTGAGATCGATCTCGCGGCGCTTCATGTCGAGCTTCGCGTCCTCGATCCGCTGCCGGTCGAGCCCGACGAAGAACTGCGCCAGCGCGCCCGGCTTGTCGTCCCACGCCTCCACGAAGGGGAGCAGCGTCTCGGCGGTGCGGAGCTTGAGCGCGCGCAGCATCTCCGAGTCGGTGAGGCCCGAGAGCCGGCCGACCAGGCGATCGGCGACGAGCTGCGCGTTCAGGTTGGCCGAGCGAGCCGGGCGCGCCTTCGCCGACTCGTAGCGCCCGATCGACGATGGCGCGATCGTCTCGCCCGTCGTCGCGAGCACCTCGGCCGCGATCTCGACGTACGTCTTCCCGCCGGCCAGCCCCTCGTCGACGATGCG
>DATGEH010000134.1:0-12106 GCA_035310325.1 Gaiellaceae bacterium | reverse complement strand
GGAAGGCCAGGTACAACTCGGTCACGTACGGCAGGCGAATGCGGCCGTCGCGCTCGCGCGCGAGCGCGCGCACCTGCTGCTCCACGTCCGCGCGCACGTCCCGCGCCGCCGCCGCGACGAAGCTGATCGAGAGCACGCGCTCGACGAGCCCTTCCTCGTCGAGCTTCTGCCGGTGCTTGAAGAGCGCCGTCTGGCACTTCGTGAACAGCCCGCTCTCGTCGAGGATCGCGCGCGCGTCGCGCTGCCGCCGCCGCGGTGTGTCGCGACTGAGTGGCTCGAGGATCCCCGAGATCGCGTTGTTCAACTGATTGCGGTCGTCGCGCGTGTTCCAGATGAGCGCGAGGCCGCCGCCCGGACGCAGCACACGCCGGATCTCGCGCAGCGCCTGCTCGGCCTCGAACCAGTGGAACGCCTGCGCAACCGTCACCGCGTCGACGTACTGGTCGACGAGTGGAATTCGCTCCGCCGTGCCGCCCATGGCGATCGCCTGCGGAACGCGGCGCTCGAGCTCCGCCCGCATCTCCGGGATCGGCTCGGAGGCGATGACGTTCGCACCGCTCGGGACGAGGAGTCGCGTCAGCTTCCCCGTGCCGGCGGCGAGATCGAGCACCGTACGCCCGGGCCGCAGGTCGAGCCGTTCCACGAGCCGCTTGACCGCCGCCTTCGGATAGTCCGGCCGTCCGCGCTCGTACACGTCGGCGACGAGCCCGAAGCCGCGTGCCGCCGGGTGGAGCTCAGGCCTCGACACGGCTCGACGGGCAGAGGTCGTTCACGACGCAATCCTCGCACCGCGGCTTGCGCGCGTCGCACACACGCCTTCCGTGCCAGATGAGCAGATGCGGGAAACGCGCCCAGTCCTCCCGCGGCACGAGCTTGACCAGATCGCGCTCGATCTTCACCGGGTCCTCTTCCTTCGTGAAGCCGAGCCGCTGCGACAGCCTGCGGACGTGCGTGTCGACGACGATCCCTTCGCCGTGCCCGAGCTCGGAGGAGACGACGTTGGCGGTCTTGCGCGCGACCCCGGGCAGCTGCACGAGCTCGGAGAGCGTCTGCGGCACCTCGCCGTCGTAGCGCTCGATCAGCATCTGCATCGTCCCGCGCAGCGCTTTCGCCTTCTGCCGGAAGAAGCCGGTCGCGAAGATGTCGCGCTCGAGCTCTTCCGGCTCGACCGCGAGGTAATCCTCGGGCCTCCGGTACTTCTCGAAGAGCGTCGCCGTGACACGGTTCACGTTCACGTCGGTCGTCTGCGCGGAGAGCATCACCGAGACGAGCAACTCGAGCGGGCTGCGAAACGTCAGCGCGATCGCCGCGTCGGCGTGCTCGACGGCGAGCCGTTCGATCACGGGCCGAATGCGCGCGCGCTTCGGCCCCACGCGCCGGCGCGCTTCCTTGACGTAGCTACGCGACACTGAGAAAGACGGGGTCAGACCCCCTGCGGGGGTCAGACCCCAGCCGCGGCCCGGCGCAGACGAGGTCGAGCGCGGGACAGCCAGCGCACGCGAGCTCGCTCGGCGTCGGCCGGAACTCGCCCGCCTGGAGGCGCGCGATGCCGGCGGAGAGCTCGGCCTCGAGCTCCGCCACGCTGTCGAGCGTGAACGTCGTCGACACGGCACCGTCCGGGCGCTCGAGGAAGTGGTAGACGACCTCGACCTCTTCGGCGCCGGCGCGGAAGCAGGCGAGCGCATAGACGAGGCGCTGCAGCCGGTAGTCGGCCTCGACGATCTCCTCCGGCGACGAATCGCCGATGAGATTCGTCTTGTAGTCGACGACGAGCGCACGCTTCCCGTCGATGTGGAGCACGTCGAGGTAGCCGTGCAGCAACACGTCGTCGTGCTCGAACATGAAGTGCCGCTCCTTGTCGACGTTCGGGAGTGCGGCGATGCGCTTCGCGAGATCGGACTCGACGTACGCGGTCACGAGGCTGCGGATGCGGTCGTCCTCGATCTCGGGAACCGAGGGCGAGCCGAGATCGATCTCCTCGAGCAGGGCGTGCACGGCGCTTCCGACCTCCACTCCGCGCATGCCGCCGTCGGGTGTGCCTTCCACCCGCCGCTCCGACATCCCGGCGGCGTAGAGCGCGTAGTACTTGTATGAGCACTGCTCGAACGTCGAGAGCGCCGTGAACGAAAGACGGCGCACGCGGAAGAGCGGCGGCTCCGGTGGCGCCACGAGCGCGGGCAGCTCCGGCGCAACGGGCGTGACGACATCTTCGGGCGCGACGAAGAGCGTGAGCTGTCCGACCTCCTCCTCGGCGACGGCGACCTCCTGCTCCGTCCAGTGGCCCTCGCGGTAGCGGTCGGCGCGGAGCACGAGCCGTGCGAGGTTGCGTTCGATCTCGACCGGCGCGTCTCCGGCAGCAGCGAGCTCCGCCGTCGCCTCGAGGCGGCCGAGCACCCAGCCGATCGGCGTCGAGGCGTCGGCCGCCTTGCCCGGGTCGATTGCGCCCGAGACGATGAGCCGCGCCTTCGCGCGCGTCATCGCGACGTAGTAGAGGCGAAGCTTCTCGGCCTCTTCCTCCGCCAGCCGCGCATCCTTCACTTCCTCGTAGTCGAATGCCCCGCGGCGCTTGGCCGTCACCGGATCGGCGACCCGAAAGCCGAAGCGGCCGTCGGAGAGCGCGAGGATCTCGTCCGGCGAGGGCGGCGGCCGGTCGCGGCCCGCGTCGGCGACGATCACCACCTCGAACTCCAGGCCCTTCGCCGCGTGGATCGTCAAGAGGCGCACGGTGTCGGCGCCTTCTTCCTCGGCGACCGCCTCGAGCTGGTGCGCTCCGACCGCCTCCTGCTCGGCGATGAAGCGCACGAACCCCTCGAGGTCCGGGCCGCGCAGCTCTTCGTACGACCGGGCGAGGCGCGCGAGCTTGCGCATGTTGGCGTAGCGCCGGCGCCCGTCCCACTGCGCGAGCACTGCGAGGTCGTAGTCGTGCTCGGTGACGATTCGCTCGCACAGCCGCTCGAGCGAGAGCCGCGGTAGCGCTGAGGCAAGACGGTCGTACCGCTGCCGGAACGCGAGCATGAGCTGCTCGTCGCGCTCCGAGAGGCCGGGCGGCATGCCGCGCTCCAGCCCGGCGAAGAGCGGCCGCTTCGACGCCGCGCGGCGCAGCAGCGCGAGCGCGTCGTTCGACACGCCGACGAACGGCGACGCGAGCACGCTCACGAGCGCCCGGTCGTCGTACCGGTTCTGCAGCAGGCGCAGGTACGAGAGCAAGTCGACGACCTGCTGCTGCCCGAAGTAGCCCTTGCCGGTGGCGCGGTACGTCGGCAGACCCGCGCGTCGGAGCTCGTCCTCGTATACCTCCGCGTCCGTCCCGGCCTGGAAGAGGATGACGATGTCGCCCGGCGTCGCGGCGCCGGCGTCGACGAGCTCGCGCACGCGGCGCGCAACCGCGCGTGCCTCCGCCCGCCGCCAGAAGACGCCTGTGTCGCGATAGCTCTCCTTGTCGGTGACGAGCAACTCGACCGGATGCCCGAAGACGGGGTCGGGATAGTCCGCGGCGGCCGCGAGCGGCTGGAACTCGTCGCCGAAGTGCGAGCCGAACAGCTCGTTCACGGCGGCGAGCACCTCCGGCCGCGAGCGGTAGTTGAGCGTGAGCGGCAGGAGCTGCGTTGCGCGCGCCCGCCGCTCGCGGAAGACGCCGACGTCGGCGTGCCGGAAGCCGTAGATCGACTGGAACTCGTCGCCGACGAAGAAGACCTCGGTGCCGGGACCGCAGAGCAGGTCGACGAGCTCGGTCTGCAGGCGGTTCGTGTCCTGGAACTCGTCGACCATGATCGAGCGGAACCGAAGCTGCTCGCGCTCGCGGATCTCGGGGTTGTCGCGCAGCAGGTCGCGCGCGTGTAGCTGCAGGTCTTCGAAGTCGAGCGCCGACTCGCGCGCCTTCGCATCCGCGTACGCGGCGGCGAAGCGCTCGAGCAGCTCCTGCAAAAGGGCACGGTCGCGCGACGCGGCTTGGTCGAGCGCCGCCTGCTGGACCGCGCGGCGCGCTTCCTCGTAGGCGAGTGCGCGATCGGCGCGGATCTTGAAGTCGGACAGGTCGAGTAGGCGATCGGGCCGCGCGTCGCGATCGAGCTGCACGAGCAGCTGTGCGGCGGTCTCGTGGTCGAGGGCGGCCGTCGCCTCGCGCAGCTCGTCGACGTGCGCCTGGAGGTCGACGCCGCCGCCTGGCCCGAGGTCGAGCTCGCGCCCCGCCGAGCGAAGCGTCTCGTAGACGCCGGTGAGCATCTTCCGCAGGCCGGTCGCGCCGTAGGTGGCGAGGAGGCGCAGGCGGTCGGGATCGCCGCCGGCGCAGAACTCGGCGAGCGCGGTCTGGAACGCCTCGCTGCGCAGCACCGCACCCTGCGCGTCGTCGAGCTCGCGGAAGCGCGGGTCCAGACCGGCGGCGAACGGATACGCCTTGAGCAGACGCATGCAGAAGCCGTGAATGGTCGAGATCCACGCGCCGTCGAGCTCGCGCGCGAGATCGTTGCGACCGCGCGCGGCGAGCTCGGCGCGGATGCGCGTCCGCAGCTCGCCCGCCGCCCGGCGTGTGTACGTGATCGCGAGGATCGAGTCGACGTCGAGCCCGCGGTCGACCACCGCGCGCACGAAGCGCTCGACGAGCACGGCCGTCTTGCCGGTGCCCGCGCCGGCGCTGACGAACACTTCGCCCGTCGCCTCGACCGCTGCGAGCTGCTGGTCGTTCATGCGCGCGGCACCCGGCACATCGGCCAGAGGTCGCACCACTGCGGGCAGTCGCCGCCCTTCGGATCGTGCTCGATGTCGCCGGCGCGGATGCGGCCGGCCAGACGCTGCGCGGTCGCCTGCGCGCTCTCGACCGCGGCCCAGAACGCGTCCTCGTCGAGGTAGTCCGTCTTCGTATAGCCCGGCAGCACCTCGGCCTCGCCTTTGCGCAGCAGCCCGCGCGGCTTGCGCTCGCCGGCGAGCGGCCGGTAGAGGCCGCCGAGCGGCTCCATCCCGACGAGGTCGCGGAGGACGAGCATGTACAGCGGGATCTGCAGCCGCATCTCCCGCTCGATCTCGACCGCGGAGTGCGCCTTCTTGCCCGACTTGTAGTCCTGCACGATCCCGCGCGCGCTGAACGGGTCGACGTCGATGCGGTCGATCTTGCCGGTGAGGGTCACACCGTCCCCGAGATCGAGGCCGCGCTGCAGCTCGGGCGCCGCCCGCTCGCTCCCGAAGGCGACTTCGAAGCGCCGAGGGACGAGCTGCGACGGCGACTCGCACTCCTCGCGCACGACCACTTCGAGATCGCGCCAGAGCGTCTGGTCGAGCTCCCGCATCTGCATCTCGGTCATCTCCATGCGCACGCCCTGCAGCGCCTCATCGAGGCATGCGCGCATGAGCCGCACTGCGTCGTCGGCGATCCGCTCCTCGAGCTTCTCGACCGCGAGCTCCTTCGGGAAGCGAGTGAAGAACTTGAAGAGCGCGCTGTGCGCCACCGACCCGCGCAACTTTGCATCGACCTCCTGGTCGATCGAGCGCGGATCGAGGAATCGCTCGACGAACCACGCGGACGAGCAGTCGGCGAAGCGTTCGAGCTCGGTGACGTTGAACGCCCTCTTCGACCCGAGCTGTTCGAGGACGAGCGGATGCGTGATCTTCGTATCGCGCCGAAACGCGCGCAGGGCGCGATCGAGCCTTCGCTGCCAGCCGTTCGCATCGGCGAGCGCGCGCGCGGCCTTGACGTCGTGCGAGGCCAGCTCCGCGAGCGCGCGCAAACGCTCGCGCTCCGTCGGCGCGTCGTCGATCCGCCACGTGAGCGACGAGAGCGGCCGCCGGCGCGTCCAGCGGCGAACGTCCTCGGGGTCGAAGACGGCCTGCACCTCGTCCCAGAACGGGCTCGCTTCGCGCGGGCTGCCTTCGTCGCTCGCCGCCTCGCGTACGAGATACAACCGGTCGAGGGGCCGCGTGCACGCCGTGTAGAAGAGGTAGCGGTCGCGGCTGACCGAGTCGGGGCGCAACAGGCGCGCGCCGTCTTCGTCGAGCGCGCGGCGCGTGTCGTCGTCGAGGAACGGCGACGACAGCCCCCGGCGCGGCAGGCTTCCCTCTTCCAGGCCGAGGATGAACACGGAGTCGAAGCGACGTGTGCGCGCACGCAGGAGATCTACGACGGCGACGCGCCCCGGCTCGTCGCCGCGCATCGGCCGCAGCGTTTGCCGCTCGAGCGCTGTCATCACGTCCTCTCGTGAAAGCTCGCCGACGAGCGTGCGCCAGCGCTCGAGCTCCGCGAGCAGTCGCGTCACCGTCTCGGAGGCGCGCAGGTCGAGCCGCGACGCCTCACCCGCGGGCGGCGCGTCGACGCCGTGTGCGTGGCGGAGCATTCTCTGTGCGAGCTCGCGTACGGCCTCGATCGGGTCGCTGGCGTCGCGCACCTCGGCGAGGCCGGGGAGCGGTGAGCCGCGCAGCTTCTCGGACTCCTCGACGACACGCTCCGGCGTCTGGATCGCGCGCCCGCGCAGCCGTCCTTCGACGAAGTCGACGGCGCGGCGCTCGACGCCGGAGAACGGCGAGCGGAGGAACGTGAAGAGATCGCGCCGCGTGCCGCCGAGCCACGCGAAGCGGAGGAGCGCGACGAGCGCCTGGCCGTACGGGGTCTGGGCGAGACGAAGCTCGCCGTCGATCGAGTATGGGACGCCGAGCGTGCCGAGCGCGGTCTCGAGCGGCGCGCGCAGCCGTTCGCTGCTCGGGCAGATGACCCCGATGCGTTCCGCCGGCGTGCCCGCGCGCAAGAGGTCGAGCAGTTCCTCGCCCACGAGCTCGAGCGCGCCGCGGATGCCGGCACCCTCGAAGAAGCGGACGGCGCCGTCGATCGGCACCGGAGGCGGTGCGACATCCGCGAAGAGCGCCCGCTCGAGATGCGCGATCGCCGAGTGCGCCGACTCGCCGTAGCGCGGCGGCAGCTCCTCGATGTTCGCCCCGGCGAGCTTCGCGAGGTCCTCGGCTGTGCGCTGCAGCGATGCGAACGCGGGTCGGCCGGGCTCGTACGGGAGCGAGACGGTCACCTCGGCGCGGGCGGCGAGCGCCTCGAGCAGCGCCCACTCGGCGCCCGTCAGGTCCTCGAAGCCGTATGCGAACACCGGCTCGCCGTGCCAGGCGTCGAGATCCGACTGCAGCCGCTCGGCCGCGCGCCGGCGAAGCAGGTTGCGATCTGACAGCGCGAGCCGGTCGAGCTCGGCGCGATAGGCGGCATAGAGCGACGCGAGGTCGCCTTCGAGCTGTGCCGGGTCGAGGAGGCCCGACTCGAGCTCGCCCAGCACCTGGAGGAGCCCGTCTGCGAAGCCGCCGAAGCGCGCGGACGCCGCCAGACCGTCGAGCTGCGCGGCCGCGAGCACGCGGCGGACGAGCAGCGCCCGCTGCGCCTGTGAGATCGACGGCCGCGTGCCGGCGATCCGCTCGAACAGGTCGTCGAAGGTGCCGATCTCGCCGGAGAGCAGCGCCGGACGGCGTGCGAGCAGCTCGCGCTCGGTGCGATCGACGTCCGACCGGTTCGGCACGATCAGGTACGGATCGCGGTCGAGAACGGCCAGATAGCGGTCGAGCAGAAGCTCGACTTTGCCCGCGTTTGCAGGCCCAGCTATGAGGCTGAGCGGCACCTTCCCATCGTAGAGCGGGGTGCCGACGATCCCAGATGGCCGCTACGGGCCTGTCCGCAAAGAGCGGGGTTCTTTCTTACGCGGTTGCGGCGGACTTCGGCTTCCGGCCGCGGCGGGCGACCGAGCGGCCGGGCAGCGCGCCGGAGCAGTCGTCGCAGAGGTCGGCCTGCTTTGCGCCGCGGCGGGCGTCCGTGTACGTGATCCGCATCACGGCCCCCTTCCCCTCTTCGACTTCCTTCGAGCACTTGTCACAGACGAGAACCGTTTTTCTGGCCATGCGGAAATCGTAGTGGAAATTACGCCGCCTTTCTCGCCCGCCGAATGCGCGCGGAGCGAAGCAGGCTGAGAAGCGCTTGCTCTTCCGGGTCCAGATCGGTCTGGCGGGCGCCGACGACTCGCAAATGCCGGGGCCGGAAATCCTCCAAGGTTCGGCCGTCGAGATACTGGTCCACCACCGCCGGCGACACGTATGACGCACGGCAGACCGCGGGCGTATTTCCGAGCTGCTCTGCGACGCGGCGCATCCCCGCAGTGACCGAGCGCTTCGTCGGCGCATCCTCGCGTCCGGCCTTTTCGGCGAACGCGATCGCGGCAAGCAGCGTCCCGCCCCAAGTACGGAAGTCCTTTGCGGTGAACTCGGGGCCGAGATGCGTCTTCACGTACTCGTTCACGCGCTCGCCCGTGAGGTTGTAGAGCTCACCGTCGCGGCGGTAGCGGAAGACGCGCGCACCAGGCACCGCAAGCAGCTCGCGGAGCGCAGCGGCGAGCTCCTCGTCGACGAGGGACCGGTGCACCTGGATCTTCTGCTTGCCGGTGAACGCGAGCGCGATGCGCGTCCCTTCAACGGAGAGATGCCGCTTCGTCAGCGTCGTGATCCCGTACGTGTCGGACGCCTTCGCGTGGCGATCGGAGCCGACGCGGAACCAGCCGAGATTGATGAGCCGCAATGCGATCGCGCAGACGCGATCGCGGTCGAGGTCGCCGTTGTCGAGATGCTCGGCCATTGCCGCGCGCAACTGCGGCAGCTGCTCCGCGAAGCGGATGAGGCGGTCGAACTTCGCCTGCTCCTGCGCCGCCCGATAGTCGGCGTTGTACACGTACTGCTTCCGTCCGGCACTGTCGAAGCCGGTCGCCTGCACCTTGGCGTTCGCGCGCGGCGAGATCCACACGTCGCGCCACGCCGGCGGGATCGCGAGCCGTTCGATCCGCTCGATGTGCGCAGGGTCGACGACGACGCGTCCGCGCTCGTCGACGTACCGGAACCGGCCCTTGCGGCCGCTGCGAGTCCAACCCATAGCCCATCTACACTGCCCACCCGATGCGCGACGAGAACACGATTGTCGTCCTCGAAGGGGACGAGACCGGCCAGGAGCTGCTGGAAGAGGGGCTGCGGGTGCTCGCTGCGGACGTCATCGAGCTCGAGTTCGACTTTCCGCGCTTCGATCTCTCCCTGGAATCGCGGCGGAAGACCGGAAACGGGATCGTCTACGACGCAGCGGCGGCGATCCGCGAGCACGGCCTCGGCCTGAAGGCGGCGACGGTGACGCCCGAGGGGCGCGGCGACATCGGCTCGCCGAACCGGATCCTGCGCGAGGAGATCGGCGGCAAGGTGATCGTCCGCACCGGGCGCCGCATCCCCGGCGTGATGCCGCTCGGCGGCGTACATGCTCCGATCTCGATCGTTCGCATGGCGGTCGGCGACGCGTACGGCGCGCACGAGTGGCGCGAAGGCGAGGGCGACGACGAGGTCGCATTTCGTACCGAGCGAATCGAGCGGCGCATCTGCCATGCCGTTGCCGAGTTCGCGTTCCGGCAGGCGCAGCGCACGGGCGCGAAGGTCTTCGGCGGGCCGAAGTACACGGTCAGCCCGACATACGAGGGGATGCTGAAGGAAGAGATGGACGCGGCCGCCGAGCGTCACACCGACGTTCCGTACGAGCCGCAGCTCATCGACGCGACCTTCGCGCTCCTCGTGTCCAGCTCGGGCGACCCGCTCGTCATTCCCGCGCTCAACCGCGACGGAGACATCCTTTCCGACCTCGTGCTGCCGCTCTTCGGCTCGATTGCGGGATCGGAGTCGTTGCTCGTCGCATTCGAAGACGACTTCGAGCCGGCGGCGATCATGGCGGAGGCAGCCCATGGGACCGCCCCGTCGCTGCAGGGCAAGAACGTCGCGAATCCGATGGCGATGATCCTCGCGGGCGCGGCGCTGCTGTCGCACGCGGGCGAGCAGGCGCAACAAGCGGGACGGGCAATCCGCGAGGCCTGTCTCGAAGCGGTCGCGGCGGGCGCGCGAACCGCGGATCTCAACGGCGATCTCGGGACGCGGGAGTTCACGGACGAGGTGATCGCGCGCGTGCGCGCGAAGCTCGACGTCTGGGCGACGCTCTAAACCGCTGCAGTGAGCGGCTCGACCCAGGCGTCGAGGAAGAGCTCGACGAGGTGCGGGTCGAACTGCGTGCCCGCGCACTCCGTGACCTCGGCGAGCGCCGACGCCGTCGGCAGAGCTGGCCGATACGGACGCGGCGACGTCATGGCGTCGTAGGCGTCGGCGATCGCGAGCAGGCGACCTTCGAGGGTGATCGAGTGAGCGCGCAGCCCGGACGGATACCCGCGGCCGTCCCAGCGCTCGTGATGGAAGAGGACGTACGGCAATGCGGTGCGCGCAGACCGGAGCGGAGTGACGAGCGCCGCCAGCATGGACAGCCGAGATTCAGCGCCGAGACTGCTTTTCCTACAAGCGGCGTTCGATCCGGCGGCCGGCGAGGCGGAACCCACCCGCAAGCAGCACGACCCCGACGGCGACGCCGATCGCCGCGTAGATCCCGTAACGCTCGATTGCGTTCGCGGCTGCGTGGCCGCTGTAGTACGCGACGAGGCCGACCGCCGTCGCCCAGATGATGCCGCCGGACGCGTTCCAGAACAGGAAGCGCCACCAGCCCATCCGTCCGAGCCCGGCGACCCACGCCGCCGTGAAGCGCAGGATGGCGATGAAGCGGCCGAAGAACACGGTCTTGCCGCCGTGCCGCTCCATGATCCCCTCCACCCTGGGCAGCACTCGCTCGGCGTACCTGCGCAGCCAGCCCCAGCGCTGGAAGAGCGCACGACCGCCGAGTCGGCCGATCAGCCAGTAGCCGAGGTTGTCCCCGATGATCGCCCCCGCCGCGGCGACGACGACCACCCACTCGATTCCGTAGTCCCCCTTCGACGCGAGCACGCCGAACGCAATCAGCGCCGTTTCACCTGGAAGCGGAAGCCCGAACGACTCCAACATCACGACCACGAACAGCAGCGGAAGGCCGTGATGCGTGAAGAAGTGCGTCACCCGGCCAGTCTATGAATACAGTTGCCCCGCGATGAGGGTCGGAGTAGCGGGCGAGACGACATCGGGCGAGCGCAGGGTTGCGCTCGTGCCCGAAACCGTCGCCAAGCTCGCGGCGGCAGGCTTCGAGATCGTCGTCGAGCCGGGCGCCGGCGTCGCGGCCTCGTTCCCGGACGACGCGTACAGCGAAGCCGGCGCGTCGCTCGGAACGCCATGGGAGAGCGACGTGCTCGTCAAGGTGCGCAAGCCCGACGACGCCGAGACCACCCGGCTGCGCAACGGCCAGCTGCTCATCGGCTTTCTCGACCCGCTTGGCGATCCGGCAACGGTCGAGCGGCTCGCGTCCGCAGGTGTCGTCGCGTTCGCGATGGAGTCGATCCCGCGCATCACGCGCGCGCAGGCGATGGACGCGCTCTCGTCGCAGGCGACGGTCGGCGGCTACAAGGGCGCGCTGCTCGCCGCGGAGACGCTCCCCCGCTTCTTCCCGATGCTCATCACCGCCGCCGGCACCGTGCCGCCGGCCAAGGTCCTGGTCATCGGCGCGGGCGTCGCCGGCCTGCAGGCGATCGCGACCGCGCGCCGGCTCGGCGCAGTCGTCACCGGCTTCGACGTGCGCCCCGCTGTGCAGGAGCAGATTCAGAGCCTCGGCGCGAACTGGCTCGACCTCGGCGTCACGGGGGCGGAAGCGGAAGGCGGATATGCGCGCGAGCTGACGCCGGAGGAGATGCAGGCGCAGCAGCAGGCGCTCGAGGCGCGCATCGCCGACTTCGACGCGGTGATCACGACGGCCGCCGTGCCGGGCCGGGCGGCGCCGAAGATTATTCCCGCCTCCGCGGTGCGCGCGATGCGCGTCGGCTCCGTCATCGTCGATCTCGCAGCGGAGACCGGCGGCAACTGCGAGCTGACCGTGCCCGGGGAGACCGTCGAGCGCGAAGGCGTCACGCTCGTGGGGATCACCAACCTCGCAAGCTCGATGCCGTACCACGCGTCGACGCTCTACTCGCGCAACGTGCAGGCACTGCTCCTCCACCTCGCACCCGAAGGCTCGCTCGCGCTCGACTGGGACGACGAGATCACGGCCGGCGCGTGCGTCACGCGCCCGAAGGAGGTCGCGGCATGAGCCACAACACGCTGCTGGTCTTCGAAGTGACGATCCTCGTGCTCGCGATCTTCCTCGGCTTCGAGGTGATCT
>DATGEH010000133.1:0-2120 GCA_035310325.1 Gaiellaceae bacterium | reverse complement strand
TGCGGCTGCGACCAGGCGAACGGCGTGACGAGGCAGATCCGAAGCTGCACAGGCCCAGGATAGAGAGCGGGCCGCTTTCGCGGCCCGCCGTGTCTCTACGCCTTGGCCGTAACCGGCGCCTTCGTCTTCTTGCGCTGGTTGTCCTTGATGAACCGCTCGGTCAGCTCGCGCGCGTCGTCGTCGCGGATCTGCTTCGGCGGGGACTTCATCAGGTACGAGCTCGGCGCCTCGAGCGCGCCGGAGATGCCGTTGTTCAGCGCCAGCTTCGCCATGCGGACGGCGTCGATGACGATGCCGGCCGAGTTCGGCGAATCCCAGACCTCGAGCTTGAGCTCGACGTTCAGCGGCACGTTCCCGAAGGTCGTACCCTCCATGCGGATGTAGGCCCACTTGCGGTCGGTGAGCCATGGCACGTAGTCGGAGGGCCCGACGTGGACGTTGCCCGCGCCGAGGTCGTAGTCGAGCATCGACGTGACCGCGTTCGTCTTCGAGATCTTCTTCGACTCGAGCCGGTCGCGCTCCAGCATGTTCAGGAAGTCGGAGTTGCCGCCGACGTTGAGCTGCATCGTCTTGTCGAGCCGCACGCCGCGGTCGCGGAAGAGGCTCGTCAGCACGCGGTGCGTGATCGTCGCGCCGACCTGCGACTTGATGTCGTCGCCGATGATCGGCACGCCCGCCTCGCTGAAGCGCCGTTGCCAGTACGACTCGCGCGCGAGGAAGACCGGCATGCAGTTCACCATCGCGCAGCCGGCGGTGAGGATCTGCTCGGCGTACCACTTCGTCGCCTCCTCCGAGCCGACCGGGAGGAAGTTGACGACGACGTCCGTGCCGGTCTCCTGGAGGATGCCGACGACGTCGTCGGTCTCGCCCGGCGCCTTCTCGACCACGTCGGACAGGTACTTGCCGATGCCGTCGTGCGTCATGCCGCGCGAGACCTTGATGCCGGTCTTCGGCACGTCCGCGAACCTGTACGTGTCGTTCGGATGCGCCCAGATCGCGTCCGCGAGGTCCTTGCCGACCTTGCTGGTCGTGACGTCGAACGCGGCGGTGAACTCGATGTCGCGCACGTGGTAGCCGCCGAGGTCGACATGCATGAGCCCGGGGACGAACTCGTCGGGATCGGCGTCCTTGTAGAACTGCACGCCCTGGACGAGCGAGTTGGCGCAGTTGCCGACGCCGATCAACGCAACCCGAACCTTGTCGTCCGAGCGGCTGCGGCCGTTCTTGGAACCGTTGGTGGTGGCCATGGCCTGTGCTTCCTTTCTGCGATGGGGGAGCGGGACGGCGAGCGCATCCGCGAGCGCCCGGAGAATCACGTCGTTGACGTTCGACTGCGTCCGGCGGGCCTCGGCCTCGAGCTCGTGCTTGAGCTCGGCGGGCACGCGGAGGAGCACCACGGGGCTGGCGCCGGGGAGGGGGCTGCGGCGCCCGCTCGGCCGGTACGGAACGCCGTGCGCCTCGGCCAGGAGCGTGACGGCGACCTCGTTCAGGCTCGTGCCGCGACGGGCGGTCTCGCGCACGAGCGCCCGCTTCAGTGAGGTAGGCATGCGGACAAGGATGCCCTTCCTCGATGGAGTGCTAGCAGTCAAAGCGCTAGCAGTCTAGCGCATCTAGGCGGATCTGTCGCGTTGTGCTAGCTGACTGCGCACGCTCCACACGCGTTGCGCGACGGTGAACCAGGCGGTGGCTGCGACAGCGTAGATCGCCCACTGGAGCCCGCCCCACGGCGCGACGACGAGGCCGATCGTGATCAGGATGACGCGCTCGACCCTGCTGGCGAGTCCGACGTCCCCGCGCAGGCCGAGCGCCTCCGCGCGGGCGCGCGTGTAGCTGACGAGAAACGTGCCGCCCGCAAGGGCCGCAAAGGTGAAGGCCAGCGCGGTCTCGTTGCCTTCACGCATGAACACGAGCCCGATCGACCCGAGCATGAACGCCTCGCCGACCCGGTCGGTCGTGGAGTCGACGAAGGCCCCGAAGGGCGTCGACTTTCCACCGGCCCGGGCGAGCGCGCCGTCGAGGATGTCGAGGATCGAGCCGAGCAGGAAGAGTGCGGCTCCGACCCAGAAGTACAGGAGGTGGTCGCGGTACTGGAAGTGGACGATCACGCTGGCGACGATGCA
>DATGEH010000132.1:0-7212 GCA_035310325.1 Gaiellaceae bacterium | reverse complement strand
GGACGCGGCAGAGAGGATCGCCGATGAGCTCGTCAGCCTCGCGGCCGCTCACCGGTAGGCGGATCTGGCTCGCCGGCATCGGCGGCGCCGGCATGAGCGCGTACGCGCTCGTCGCGCACGCTTGGGGGGCGGAGGTCGCGGGCTGGGATCGCGTCGACACGCCGTACCTCACGCACCTCGATGGGATCGAGGTCACCATCGCACCCGATCCGCCGCAGCCCCCCGACGGCTGGGAGGTGTACGTGTCGACGGCGTTCGCCGGGCGCGTGCAGGGGCGGCCGCGCGCAGAGCTCCTTGCCGAGCTCGTGTCGCTGCGCCGCTCCATCGTCGTCGCGGGCGCGCACGGGAAGACGACGACGAGCGCGATGATCGCGTTCTGCCTCGACCGCCTCGGGCTCGATCCGGCGTTCCTCATCGGCGGGGAGATCCCGCAGCTCGGCGGCAACGCGCGGCCTGGCTCCGGATGGCTCGTCGTCGAGGGCGACGAATCCGACCGCTCCGTCGCGGCACTGCGGCCGGAGATCGCCGTGTTGTTGAACACCGACCTCGACCATCACACGACGTTCGCGTCGCTCGCCGAGGTCGAGGGGATGTTCGAGGACTGGCTTGCGCTCGTGCCGCACGTCGTGCGCGCCGAGCAGCTCGCGCTCGTCGACATCGAGCTCGCGGTTCCCGGCGAGCACAACCGTCGCAACGCCGCGGCTGCGCTCGCAGCCCTCGAGCTGGCCGGTGTCGAGGGCGCCGAGCGTGTCATCGGCGAGTTCGCGGGCGTCGGCCGCCGGCTGCAGCGCCGCGGCGAAGGAGTGTTCGACAGCTACGCCCACCATCCAGCCGAGCTCGCGGCCGACATCGCGGCCGTCCGGAACGGTGGACGGGTGCTCGCGCTCTTTCAGCCGCACCTGTACTCGCGCACGCTCCATCTCGCGCACGAGTTCGCGGTCGCGCTCGCGTGGGCGGACGCGGTGTGCGTCACGGAGATCTACCCGGCCCGTGAGGAGCCGCTGCCCGGAGTGAGCGGCAGGCTGATCATCGACGAGCTCGCGGCCGTCCGTCCGGGCATGCCGATCGGCTGGGCGCCGACGCTCGAGGATGCGGCTCGCATCGTGCGGGGGTGGGCGCGGCCCGGCGACACCGTGCTGACGCTCGGCGCCGGCGACGTCGACCGTGCGGTGGACCTGTTGTGACGGATCTCTCCCGCTATACGACACTCGGCACGGGCGGGCCCGCGAAAGAGTTCGCGAAGCCGCGCACCGTCGCCGAGGTCGAGGAGTTGCTTCGTCACGGCCTGCCGGTCGCGACCATCGGGCTCGGGTCCAACCTCCTCGTCGCCGACGAGGGCGTCGAGGCGCTCGTTCTGCGGCTCGAGGGCGAGCTCGCCGCTGTGGAGATCGACGGCGACGTGCTGCGCGCGGGCGGCGGTGCGACGAACGCGGTGTGCCTGCACCGGGCGCGCGCTGCCGGGCTCGGCTCGTTCGAGTTCGCGTGCGCAATCCCCGGAACGATCGGCGGGGGCGTCTGGATGAACGCCGGCGCGTACGGCAGCGACTTCGCGCAGGTCCTCGAACGCGTGCTCGTCGCCACGGCCGACGGCACAGGCTGGCTCACCCCGGATGAGCTCGGGCTTTCCTATCGCCACTCGAACCTCCGGCACGGCCAGGTCGTCGTGCAAGCCGAGCTCCGGCTGCAGCGACGCCCTTCGGGCGAGATCAAGGCGCGCATTCGCGAGCTGAACGCCGAGCGCAAGGCGGCGCAGCCCACGAACAAGCGCACGTTCGGCAGCGTCTTCAAGAATCCGGACCATGAGCTGAGCGCAGGGCGGATGCTCGACGCGTGCGGGCTGCGCGGGTTTTGCATCGGCGGCGCGCAGATCTCTCCGAAGCACGCGAACTTCATCGAGAACGCGGGCGGGGCACGGACGGAGGACGCTCTCGCCCTCATGGTCGAAGCGCGTCGCCGAGCGCGGGAGCACTACGGCGTCGAGCTCGTCCACGAGGTCGAGTTCCTCGGCCCCATCGAGCTGTAGGAGGGCTACCTCCCGCGGCGAACGTGGAGGGGTGGCCAAGCGCCGAACCGAGCCGCGGAGTCGTGCTGCGGTCGCCGCGCTGCCCCGCCGTGCTCTTGGGTCGCTGCCCCTTCCGTCACGCCGGTCGCTTGCGATCGGCCTCGGGCTGATCGCGCTCGCCGGCGGCGCGTATGCGGTTGCCCGCGAGACGTCGGCTTTCGCGATCCGTCACGTCGAGGTCGTCGGCGGCTCGCCGTTGTTACGCGCGCACGTGCGCAAGGAGCTCGTGTCGCTGCGCGGTACGAACCTGCTCGGTCTCGACGGGTCCGCCCTCGAGCGCCGTGTCGCGGCCATGCCCGCGGTCGTCTCTGCGACCTACGACCGCTCGTTTCCGCACACGCTCCGGATCACGATCGTGCCCGAGACACCGGTCGCGGTTCTCCACCGCGGCACGCAGACGTGGCTCGTCTCCGCCCGCGCTCGCGTCATCGCGCGTCTCGTACCGGGCGCCCGTCCGCTGCTCCCGCGCATCTGGGTGCCGACCGCGGCCCCGGTCACCGTGGGCGACTTCCTCGTTCCGGAGTACGGCGGGACGGCCGCGCGGACCCTCGGCCTCGTGCAGCACTTCCCGGCCCGGATCGCGACCGCCACGCTCGCGCACGACGAGCTGACCTTCGCGCTCCGATCCGGGGTGGAGATCCGGTTCGGCGCGCCCATGGACATCCGCCTGAAGCTCGCCATCGCGCGCCGCGCCCTTCGCGTGCTCCCGGCCGGCACGACGTATCTCGACGTCAGCGTGCCGGGCCGGCCGGTCGCAGGGCACTAACGGTCAAGTTGAGATTGAGTCTTGTAGGGCTCGACCTCTGATTGACAGCCAGGTGCAGCGCATCTACCCTCAGCCGCGCACGAGTTGCTTCCACTCCTACGCTCCACCGAAGGTTCAGGTGTCGGCCCCATGAGCATGCGCGATCAATCCGGGAACTACCTCGCCGTCATCAAGGTCGTCGGCGTCGGCGGCGGCGGCACGAACGCCGTCAACCGCATGGTCGAGGCCGGCGTGTCCGGGGTCGAGTTCATCGCGGTGAACACCGACGCGCAGGCGCTCATGATGTGCGACGCCGACGTGAAGATCCACATCGGCTCGGAGGCGACGCGCGGTCTCGGCGCGGGCGCCGACCCTGCCGTCGGCCTCGCGGCCGCGCAGGAGTCGCGCGACGAATTGAAGGAGGCGCTGAAGGGCGCCGACATGGTCTTCGTCACCGCCGGCGAGGGCGGCGGGACCGGCACCGGCGGCTCACCGATCGTCGCCGAGCTCGCGAAGGAGCTGCAGGCGCTCACCGTCGGCGTCGTGACGAAGCCGTTCGCATTCGAGGGACGCCGGCGGTCGCAGCAGGCCGAGGTCGGGATCGAGAGCCTGCGCGAACGCGTCGACACGCTCATCGTCATCGAGAACGACCGGCTGCTCCAGGTCGTCGAGCGGCAGACGTCGGTCGTCGAGGCGTTCCGGATGGCGGACGACGTCCTCCGCCAGGGCGTCCAGGGCATCACCGACCTGATCACGGTGCCCGGCCTCGTCAACCTCGACTTCGCCGACGTGCGCACGATCATGCGCGAGGCCGGCTCGGCGCTCATGGGCATCGGCATCGCGAGCGGTGAGAACCGCGCCGCGGAGGCCGCGCGGGCGGCCGTCTCATCGCCGCTGCTCGAGACCTCGATCGAGGGCGCGACCGGCATCCTCCTGAACATCACCGGCGGGCCCGAAATCGGGCTCTTCGAGGTCAACGAGGCGGCCGAGGTCGTCACGAGCGCGGCCGACCAGAATGCGAACGTCATCTTCGGCGCCGTCATCGACGACGCCATGGGCGACTCGATCCGGGTCACCGCGATCGCGACGGGCTTCGGCGCGCACCGCCGCCGGCGCCGCCGCGAGGCGATGGAAGCGCCGGTGCCCGCCGCGCCGATCCCGAGCGGGTTCGAGATCCCCGACGAGGCGCTCGACGTGCCCTCGTTCCTGCGCGACGACTCGTAGGTTTAGCCGGACCCGAGCGCGGTACAGAGCAGCTGCCCTCAAAGGGTTGGCCGTTGACGCCAACCCCACGACCCGGTCCGCCGCCCCGGTGCCAGCTCGCTGACACCGGGGCGGCCCCGTTTAGGGAGCCACTAGGATCGTCCTTTGCATGGCTCAGACCCTGCAAAAGACGCCTCTGCACGATCGCCACGTCGCGCTCGGCGCTCGAATGGTCCCGTTCGCCGGGTGGGAGATGCCCGTCCAATACGAAGGCGTCATCCCCGAGCACCGCGCGGTGCGGACGGACGCGGGCGTCTTCGACGTCTCGCACATGGGCGAGATCGAGGTCGAGGGGCCGCGGGCGCACGAGCTCCTGCAGAGCCTCCTCTCGAACGACCTCGACAAGATCGCGCCCGGCAAGGCGCAGTACACGCTGCTCACGAACGAGCGCGGCGGGATCATCGACGACCTCATCGCGTACCGCCTCGGCGACTGCCACTACCTGTTGATCGTGAATGCGTCGAACCGCGACGCCGACTTCCGCTGGCTGAAGGACCACGAGATTCGGGGCTCCGACGTGCGCGACGTCTCAGACGAGCATGCACTGCTCGCCGTGCAGGGGCCGCGTGCCATCGAGCGGCTCGGGCTCGATCCGGCGAAGGCGTTCACGTTCGCCGAGGAGACGATCGACGGCGTCGAGGTGATGGTCAACCGCACCGGCTATACGGGCGAGGAGGGGTGCGAGCTCCTGTGCATGGCAGAGGACGCCGTGCGGCTGTGGGACGCGGTGCTCGCACGCGGCGTCGTCCCCTGCGGGCTCGGCGCGCGCGACACGCTGCGCCTCGAGGCGTGCTACCCGTTGCACGGCAACGACATCGGGCCCGACACCGACCCGATCTCGGCCGGCCTCGGCTGGACGTGTGCGCTCGACAAGGAGTTCACCGGCGTCGAGTTGCTCCGGCGCGTGAAGTCGGAAGGGCCGGCGCGCAGGCTCGTCGCGTTCGTCATGGAGGAGAAGGCGATCCCCCGCCACGGGATGGCGATCGAGGGCGGTGGCGACGTCACGTCCGGCTCGCACTCGCCTATGCTCGACATCGGGATCGGCATGGGATACGTCCCGGCCGCACAGGCGGCGCCGGACACCGAGTTGACGATCGACGTGCGTGGGAAACCGCGCAAGGCACGTGTCGTGAAGAAGCCGATCTACAAGAGGGAGGGTTGATGGCCGCTGCGGAGACGTATCCCGACGACCTGCGCTACCACGAGGAGCACGACTGGGCCCGCGTCGACGGCGACGAAGCCATCCTCGGCATCACCTGGTTCGCGGCCGACGCGCTCGGCGAGCTCGTCCACTTCGAGCCGCCCGCCGAGGGCGCGACCGTGACGAAGGACGCGTCGTACGGCGAGGTCGAGTCGGTGAAAGCCGTGTCGGACGTGATCGCGCCGTTGTCGGGCGAGGTCGTGGCCGTCAACGCGAAGGTCGTCGACGCGCCCGAGACCGTGAACGAGGATCCCTACGGCGAGGGCTGGCTCATCCGCATCCGGCTGTCGAACCCGTCGGAGGTCGACTCCCTGCTGGGCGTCGAGGCGTACAAGCAGGTCCTGGCAGAGCAGTGAGCCACCCCTTCCTCGCGCTCACCGATCGCGACAAGGAGGAGATGCTCCGCACGATCGGGGTCTCCTCGGTCGACGAGCTCTTCCGCGACCTGCCGCAGGCGATGCGGCTCGGCCGCGACCTCGATCTCGAGCCGCCGCTCTCCGAGCAAGAACTGTCGGTACACCTCGGAGAGCTTGCCGCGCGCAACGTCGACACGACGCGCGAGCTCTCGTTCCTCGGCGCCGGCATCTACGACCACTACGTGCCCGCGGTGGTCGACACGGTGCTGCAGCGCGGCGAGTTCCTCACTGCGTACACGCCGTACCAGCCCGAGATGAGCCAGGGCGTGCTGCAGTCGATCTTCGAGTACCAGACCGCGATCTGCGAGCTCACCGGCATGGACGTCTCGAATGCCTCCGGCTACGACGGCGAGACGGTCGCCGCCGACGCGTGCTTCATCGCGAAGCACGCGACGGGCCGCACCAAGATCGTCGTCACCGAGGCGACGAACCCGCAGGTGCGCCAGGTCGTGAAGACCTACGCACCCGGCTTCGGCCTCGAGGTCGTGGAGGTGCCGCACACCGGGGGCGTGACCGATCCCGACGACATTCGGAGCGCGGCCGTTGAAGCGGCGGCGGTCATCTTCCAGCAGCCGAACTTCTTCGGCTGTCTCGAGCCGGCACCGGAGCTCGCCGCCGCCGCGAACGAGGCCGAGGCGTTGTCGATCGCGCACGTGAACCCGCTGTCGCTCGGCGTGCTCGAGGCGCCGGGCCGCTACGGCTGCGCGATCGCGCTCGGCGAGGGCCAAGCGGCCGGCAACGTCCCGTCGTACGGCGGGCCGCACTACGGCTTCCTCACAGCACGCCAGGAATTCATCCGCCGGATGCCGGGCAGGATCGTCGGCGAGACCGTCGACACCGCGGGCGAGCGCGGCTATGTCCTCACCCTGCAGACCCGCGAGCAGCACATCCGCCGCGAGAAGGCGACGTCGAACATCACGACGAACCAGACGCTTCTTGCGACCGCAGGGCTCGTCTACCTCACGTGGCTCGGTCCGCAGGGGCTGCGAGAGCTGGGGGAGACCTGTCTCTCGCTCGCGGCGTACGCCAAGCAGCAGCTGCAGGAGCGCGCCGGGCTCGAATTGTTGTTTGCCGAACCGGCAACATTCAACGAGTTTGCCGTTCGCGTCGGACGGAACGCGCGCGACGTCATCCGCGCCGCGCGCGAGCAGGGAGTCCATCCCGGGTATGCCCTTGGGCGGGACTACGCCGGAATGGACGACGTCCTGCTCGTCGCGGTGACCGAGAAGCGGACGCCGGCGGAGATCGACCGGCTCGCCGACGTGCTCGCCGAGGTGGCGAAGTGAAGCTCATCTACGAGAAGTCGCAGGCCGGTCGACGCGCGTCGGCGATTCCGCGCCCTCAGGGGCTGGCGGCCGCCGAGGTTCCCGAGGAGCTGCGCCGTGCCGAGCCGCCGCGCCTGCCGGAGGTGACGGAGTTCGAGCTCGTACGCCACTTCACCGAGCTGTCGACGCGCAACTTCGGCATCGACAACGGCTTTTATCCGCTCGGCTCGTGCACGATGAAGTACAACCCGCGCGTCAAC
>DATGEH010000131.1:0-27704 GCA_035310325.1 Gaiellaceae bacterium | reverse complement strand
CGGCGAGATCCGCAACCGCATCCAGACGAACGGTCGCTGCGAGGCGGCCGACCCGCTCGGCGACACGTACGGGCCGGTCGCGTACGAGTCGTACATCCCGGGCTACCTGCTGTTCGGCTGGAGCGGCGTGTGGGACGACCTGCCCGCGGCACATTTCACGTCGATCGCGTTCGACCTGCTCTGCATCTTCGGGCTCTGGCTCGTCGGCAGACGCTTCGGGGGCGCGCCCCTTGCCGCGACGCTCGCCTTCGCATGGGCTGCGTATCCATTTACGCAGTACGCGTCGAACTCGAACACCAACGACTCGATCATGCCGTGCTACCTGATCTTCGGGTTCTGGCTGGTGACCTCTCCCGTCGGCCGCGGCGCCTTCGCCGCGCTTGCGGGCTGGACGAAGTTCGCTGCGCTCGTGGTCGCGCCTCTGTGGGCGACGTTTCCGGGGCGTCGACCCTCGGGGCGCTTCCTCGTGGGCTTCGCCGCCGCCACGCTCGCCGTCTTCTCGATCGTCCTGCTCGAGCCGAGCCCCCTGCACGAACTGCGCCTCTTCTACGACCGCAGCGTCAAGTTCCAGATGGGACGGAGCGCCCCGTTCTCGCTCTGGGACTGGCGGCAGTACCACGCGCGCGGAATCCCCGACTTGCACGCGGTGCAGCGCGTGCTCGAGGCGCTCCTCGTCGCAGGCGCGCTCGTCGTCGCCTTCTTCCCGCGTGTGAAATCGCCGCTGCAGCTCGCCGCGCTGACCGCGGCGCTGCTCGCCGGGTTCGAGCTCGTGCTCACCTACTGGCTGTACACGTACATCCCGTGGTTCTTCCCGTTTGCGGCGATCACGGTGCTCGTGCCGCTCGCGGTAGTCCGCTCGCCGGCGCTAGAGCTCGACGCGGAGCAGGTCGATCCGCTCGGCGCGCCCGCCGTCTGAACAGTCGACGACGACGCCCTCGATGCGCACGCCGCCTTCGGCGGGCACGAAGCGCACCGGCATCCTCGTGCGCATCCGCCTGATGGCGAGCTCGGCTTCGACGCCGATGACCGAGTCGTGCGGGCCGGTCATCCCGGCGTCGGTCACGGCTGCGGTCCCGCCCGGGAGCACGCGGGCGTCGTTCGTCTGCACGTGCGTGTGCGTCCCGATCACCGCGGTGACCCGGCCGTCGAGCCAGCGCGCCATCGCAACCTTCTCGCTCGTCGCCTCGGCATGGAAGTCGAGAACGACGACCGGAGCCTGTGCGCGCGCCTCGTCGACGAGCTCGTCGACGATCTCCCACGGCGATTGCGGCGTGTCGAGGAACAGCGAGCCGAGCATGTTGAGCACTGCGACATCGACTCCGTTTCGCGCTTGCACGACCGCAAGCCAGCGTCCGGGCGTCAGCGCGCCGGCATTCGCGGGGCGAATGACGCGCGCGCTCTTCGCGAGGTAGTCGCCGATCCCGTCGCGTCGGAACGTGTGATTGCCGAGCGTGACGACGTCCGCGCCCGCGGCGAGCAACCGGTCGGCGAGCTTGCCGGTGATCCCTGCGCCGTCGGCGACGTTCTCGCCGTTGACGATGCAGATGTCGGCCGCGAGCTCGTCGCGGAGACCGGGCAGGCGTTCTTCGACGGCGCGTCGTCCCGCGACCCCGAACACGTCGGCGAGGAAGAGAATTCTCAGCTGAGAACCAAGACCGCGGCGGTGCGGAGCTCGATCGACACGTGGTTCCCCGCGTCGTTCGTGTAGCGCGAGAGCGCCTGGCGCTCGACCTTGGAGAGATCGACCACGGCTCCGACCTTCGTCGCACCGCTGACGACGTCGGCGCCGACATGCAGCGCTGGGTCGGCACGGAGCTGGGTCAGCGTGACCACGAGCGACGGCGAGCTCTGCGGCTGGATGTCGATGCGCGAGCCGTAGCGATGGCCGGCGACGACATACGGCGTGATCCCGACCACGACACCGTCGACGGGCGAATACACGTCGGTGCCCGGCACGGCGCCGACGTCGATCGCCGACGTGGGCCCGCCGCCGAGGCGGTACCAGACGGGATGACCGCCGCCGCCGCCGAAGATGCGGTGGAACACGCGCTGTACGAAGCCCTCGTTCCCCTGATGGCCGACCGGCGACAGCGTGAGCGCGCCGTCGTTCGCGGCGTGGTAGCCGATCGCTGTCTGGCGTGCCTGCGCGATCGGCATCTGCAGACGCACCGGCCCGCGCAGCGCGATGATCTGCGGGAACGGCGACGTCTGCGCGTTCGTCGCGAGATTCGTCACCGCGAGGCGTTGCAATTGTTGCGTGGAGCCGCCGAATGCGGTCAGCGCGAGGGCGATCAGCAGCACGATCGCCAGCAGGGTGAGGAGCGCGAATCGCCGAGTGCGACGCGCTGAGCGCACCTCCCGACGTTCGACGCGCCGCCTCCGAGTGGGGCGTGAGGACGGCATGTCGGGTGGCACCGTATCGCAGTCTTCCTCGCTTTGCAGCGGTTGCAGCGCGAGCGCGCCGTCCGTCCAGTCCCAGCCGCCACGCCGAATCTGACGGATCTCCGCGATACCATCGGCGGCATGGAGGGAGCTCCCCGCTCGACGCGGATCGAGATTCCGCGCTGGGTGCAGCTCGTGGGCCTGCCGCTGCTGCTCCTGTTCATCTGGGTGGTGGCGGGAGCCGTGCGTCACGCGGTGTTCCTCTTTCTCGTGGCGCTGCTCATCGCCTTGCTCCTCAACCCGCTCGTGCGCGGCCTGGGAAGAGTCTGGATCCCACGCGGGCTCGCGGTTGCGCTCGTGTACTTGGCATTCGCGGCGGCAGTTGCAGTTGCGGTCCTGGCGCTCGCGACGGTCGTGGTGCAGCAAACCCGCAACGCGAGCCACCGAGTCGACAACTACTTTACGGTCCACTCCGGACGCCTCCGGCAGACCGGCGCCGAGAAGGATCTCGCGCGTTTTCAGCACTGGCTGAACACGCATCACCTGAAGAAGATCAAGGTCGAGAAGCAGGGAACCAAGTTCCTGAACTCGATCGGCACGAAGGACGTCGAGAAGTACTCGACGAAAGCGTTGAACTGGGCGGAAGGGGCCGGCCTCGCGGTCGTGACCCTGCTCTTCAGCGCGCTCCTTGTCGTCGTCGTGTCGATCTACATGTTGCTCGACATGCCGCGACTGACCGCGGCGGTCGACCGCCGCTTCCCGCCGCATCCAGGGAGCCTCCCGCTCATCAAGCGCATGGAGATGGCGCTTGCGAGCTACGTGCGCGGGCAGATCCTCCTCTCGCTCATCATCGGCGCGAGCTCCGGCGTCGGCCTGTGGATCCTCGGCATGACCGGCGCGCTACCCCATGGGGGGAAGTACGCGCTCCTCTTCGGCGCGTGGGCGGGCGTGACGGAGCTGATCCCGTACATCGGCCCGTGGCTCGGCGCGGCGCCGCCGGTGCTGTACGCGCTCGTCACCCATCCGATCTCGGCGCTCTGGGTCGTGCTCCTCTTCCTCGGGATCCAGCAGCTCGAGGGTCACCTCGTCGTGCCGAACGTGATGGGGCGCTCGCTGCGCCTGCACCCGCTGCTCGTCATCTTCGGCCTGCTCGCCGGCGCGGAGATCTACGGCTTTCCAGGCATCCTCGTGGCGCTGCCGCTGCTCGCCGCCGGGCGCGCGGCGTGGGAATTCTTCGGCGAGCGCATCGAGCTCCAGAAGTGGACAGCCGATGGGCCGGTCGCGGTCGACGTCGAGATCGTGCCACCCGAGACGCCGCCGGCGACGTCACCGTCGTGACCTCCCCTCTGCTGCGCGCACTGCGGATCGCGCGCAGGTTCGGCGAGGTGGAGGCGCTCGCGGTCACCGACTTCGAGCTTCTCCCCGGAGAGTCCGTGGCACTCGTCGGCCCGAACGGCGCCGGCAAGTCGACGCTGCTCGCGATCCTCGCCGGTGCGCTCGAGCCGAGCGAAGGCTCGGTCGAGACGCATGCGCGCATCGGCTGGGTGCCGCAGCGGCCGGCGCACTACGGGCGTCTGTCTGCGCGCGAGAACCTCGAGCTGTTTGCGCGCCTCGAAGGCGAGCGTGACCCGGGACGTCGCGCGCGGGATCTCATCGAGCGTTTCTCGCTTCCGGCCGGCGAGCGCCCGTCGAGCGAGCTGTCGGTGGGGAACCGCCAGCGCCTCAACGTCGCGTTGTCGCTGCTCGGCGATCCGCGTGTGCTCCTGCTCGACGAGCCGACGGCCGCGCTCGATCCGGGACAGCGCCGGCGCGTCTGGGAGGTCGTCACCGCGCTGCGCGGCGAAGGCGGGGCGATCTGCTTCGCGACGCAGAACCTCGAAGAGGTCGGACATGCCGACCGTGTGCTCGTGCTGCAGGACGGCCGGGTCACGAGCTCGTCGATCGACGAGGTCTTCGCGTGACCGCTGTGCTCTTGCTCCTGCGCAAGGATCTGCGCGTGCTGCGACGGTCGCCCGTGATCCTCGGTGCGCTGCTCGCGTACCCGATCGTCATCGCCTTGCTCGTCGGCCTCGTCGCCGGCTATGCGAGCGCGAAGCCCCGCGTTGCCTTCGTCGACGAGGACCACCTTCCGAACGTCGTCGCCGTGGGCGGTCATCGCTTCCACATCCAGACGGTGATCGACGACGTCGCGAAGCAGGTGACGCTCGTTCGGCTCTCGCCTCGCGAGGCGGCGCGCCAGCTCGCCGACGGCAAGGTCGTCGCGACCATCACCGTTCCTCCGGGCTTCCTCGGCGACCTGCAGACGACCGTGCGCAGCCCGAGCCTGATCCTCCAGACCGGCAGCGGCGGCCTCTCGCCGCGCGTGACGGAGCAGGTGCAGGCGCTCGTCTACCAGCTGAACGGAAAGCTGCAGGTGGGTTACATCTCCGCGAATCTCGTCTTCGTGCGGCTGCTCTTGCACGGCGGGGAAGGCAGCTTCCTCGGCCGCCACTTCAACGTGCTCGGCCTCGAGCGGACGCAGGCCGAGCTCGCGAAGCTGCCGCAGAACAAGCGCGTCGACGCGATCGCGCATTTCGTGCGCGTCGCGCGCGCGGGGCTTGCGCAAACAGGAGCGGCGCTGAAGGCGACCGCGAATCCGATCACGCTGCGGCAGGCGAAGACGCACGGGCGGACGTGGCTGCTGTCGGCGCAGGTGCAGTCGTATGGCATCGCGCTGACCGTCACGTTTCTCGCGTTGCTGCTCGCGGCCGGCGCCGCGGCCGCAGAACACGACGAAGGGACGATCGGCCGCCTGCGTCGCGGGCTCGTCTCGCTCAGCGAACTCGTGTGGGCGAAGATCGCGCTCGCAGCAGTTGTCGGCCTGGCGCTCGGCGGCGCAATCGCAATCGTGTTCGGGATCGTCGTCGAGTCCGGAGGCATCACCGGAGGAGAGCCGTGGTCGCGGCTGCCGCTGCTGCTCGCAGGCGTCGTCCTCGCTGCAGCCGTCGTCGGGGCCGCGGGGACGTTGCTCGGCGCGCTCGCGCGCGAAGCCCGCACGGCCTCGTTGCTGGCCGTCCTGGTCGTGCTGCCCGTCGTCTTCCTCGGCCTCGTTCCGCGCGGAGCGCTCGGGCTCGCCTACTGGGTCAGCCTGTTCCTGCCCTTCGCGCACGCCTACCGCCTGTTCGACGCGGCGCTCTACAGCACCCATCCGTGGCATACGGTCGCGGTCGAAGGCGCCTGGCTGCTGGGCCTCGGACTGGCTTTCGGCGGGCTGGCGCGCCGCGCCGTGCGTACTCTTTCGGCGTGAGCTCGTACCCGGATGTCCGCCTCCGGCGGTTCCGCCGCACCGGCGGCCTGCGCGGCCTCGTGCGCGAGACGCGGCTCGATCTCGCCTCGTTCGTCATGCCGCTGTTCGTCGCGCCCGAGGCGCTCCGCAACGACGAGCTGCCCGGGATGTCGCGCTTCACCGTGGATGGCGTCGTCCGCGAGGTCGAAGACCTCGTCCGGCTCGGCGTCCAGTCGGTGATCCTGTTCGGAATCCCCGAGTCGAAGGACGAGCAGGCGACCGGCGCATGGGAGGACGACGGGATCGTGCAGCGCGCCCTGCGCGAGCTCCGGCCACGCTTCCCCGAGCTCGTGCTGCTCACCGACGTGTGCCTCTGCGAGTACACGTCGCACGGACACTGCGGTGTCGTCGTCGACGGCGAGGTGCACAACGACCAGAGCGTCGAGCTGCTCGCGCGCGCCGCCGTCTCGCACGTCGAGGCCGGCGCCGACGTCGTCGCGCCGAGCGACATGATGGATGGGCGGGTGCACGCGATCCGCGAGGCGCTCGACGACCACGGCTTCGAGACGGCACCGATCCTCGCGTACTCCGCGAAGTACGCCTCGGCGTTCTACGGGCCGTTCCGCGAAGCTGCGGGCTCAGCGCCGTCGTTCGGCGACCGGCGCGGCTACCAGATGGATCCGGCGAACGTGCGCGAAGCGCTGCGCGAATGCGAGCTCGACATCGACGAGGGCGCCGACGCGATCATGATCAAGCCCGCGCTGCCGTACCTCGACGTGATCCGCGCGGCGCGCGACGCGTTCGACGTTCCGATCGGCGCGTACAACGTGTCGGGCGAGTACGCGATGATCAAGGCCGCGGCGCGCGCCGGCTGGCTCGACGAGCAGCAGGCGGCGATGGAGTCGCTGACCGCGATCACGCGCGCCGGTGCCGACCTGATCCTTTCGTATTGGACGAAGGATCTCGCCGCTTGGCTATAGGACCCCGGTGCCAGGCACCCGACTTTCGCGGATCGGTAGCAAGGGTCGAACGACTGGTGCCTGGCACCGGCCTACGTTGAAAACGCGCAGCGAGCTCTATCGCCGGGCGCTCGACCTCATCCCCGGCGGCGTCAACTCGCCCGTTCGCGCGATGAAGGCGGTCGGTCTCGACGAGCCCTTCTTCGCCGCGCGCGCCGAGGGCGCATACCTCGAGGACGTCGACGGCAACCGCTATCTCGACTGGGTGATGTCGTGGGGCCCGCTGCTGTTCGGGCACGCGGACCCGGAGACGATCGAGGCCGTGCGGGCGGCGGCGTCGCGCGGGACGACCTTCGGCGCGACGACCGAAGCCGAGGTCGACCTCGCCGCCGAGATCGTGGACGCCGTCCCATCGGTCGACAAGGTCCGGCTCGTGTCGTCGGGCACGGAGGCCGCGATGAGCGCACTGCGGCTCGCGCGCGCGTACGCGAAGGGTGAGCGCATCCTCAAGTTCGCGGGCGGCTACCACGGTCACGCCGACGCGCTGCTCGCGCAGGCCGGCTCCGGTCTCGCGACGCTCGGGATCCCGTCGACGCCCGGCGTGCCGGAGGCCGTGACGCGAGACACGATCGTCTGCCCGTACAACGACCTCAACGCCACCGCCGAGGCCGTGCTCCGCTACGGGGAGGGGCTCGCGGCGATCATCGTCGAGCCCGTGGCCGGGAACATGGGCGTCGTCCCGCCGGTCGACGGCTTCCTGCAGGGGCTGCGCGAGCTGTGCGACGCGTCCGGCGCGCTGCTCGTGTTCGACGAGGTGATCACCGGCTTCCGCGTCGCGCGCGGCGGCGCGCAGGAGCTCTACGGCGTGACGCCGGACCTCACGATCCTCGGGAAGATCGTCGGCGGGGGCCTGCCGCTCGCCGCCTTCGGCGGCCGCGCGGACGTGATGGACCTGCTCGCGCCTTCGGGCCCCGTGTACCAGGCGGGCACGCTCTCCGGCAATCCGCTCGCGACCGCCGCAGGCCTCTCGGTGCTGCGCCGCTTGCGCGATCGCGACGTCTACGACGGGCTCGAGCGCCGCGGCGCACGGCTCGAGGCGGGTCTTTCGCAGTTCGGACGAGTGCGTCGCGTCGGCGCGATGCTCACGCTCTTCATGACCGGCGGCGGCATCCGCGACTTCGACGACGCGCAACGCTGCGATGTCGAGCGCTACGGAGCGCTGTTCCGCCACTTGCTCGCGCGCGGCATCTACATCGCGCCGTCGCAGTTCGAGGCGATGTTCGTGTCGCTCGCGCACGGCGACGACGAGATCGACCGCACGATCGAAGCCGTCGCATCGTTCGAATGATGTGGGCCGACATCGCAGACGGCGCTGCGGCCGAGTCGTCGCTCTGGCGCGACGCGCTCCGCCCGGACGGTGAGCGCGAGCTCGAGCCGGTGTTCTCGCCACTCGCGCAGGAGCGGTACGCGCTCGGCCTCGAGACGATCTACGAGGGCTACCTCGCGCACTACGGCACACCACGTCTGTTCGCGCCGCCCGACGCCGACACCGGCCTGCTGCTCGGCGACTATCTGTACGCGCATGGCCTCGTTCGCGTCGCGTCGTTCGGAAACGCCGATGCGGTCGCCGATCTTTCCGAGCTGATCTCGCTGTCGAGCCAGCTGCGCGCAGAAGGGGCGGAGGGCGACGGCGCCCTCTGGGCCGCGAGCGCGGCGCTGCTCGGCGCCGGATCCGAGCTCGACGAAGGGCGCGCTGCGCTCCGGCTGCACGGCGACCCGAAGCCGCTGGAGGCGGCTGCCCGTGCGGCGGCAGGTGACGACCTCGTGGACTTGGCGCTCGCTGCGCATGCTGGCAGGCTCCCGTTGTGAGTCAGACGGCCGACATCCGCGAAGAGCGCAAGGTCCTCACAGCGCTGTTCGCGGACGTCGTCGGGTCGACACAGCTCGGTGAACGGCTTGACGCCGAGGACGTGAAGCTCGTCGTCGGCGAGGCCGTTGCGCGAATCGTCGGCGAGGTCGAGGCGCTGGGCGGTCACGTGAAGGATCTCGCCGGCGACGGCGTGCTCGCCTTCTTCGGCGCGCCGACCACGCGCGAGGACGACGCCGAGCGTGCGATCCGCGCAGGGCTGCGCATCGTCTCCGAGCTCGAGGACTACGGGCGCGAGGTCCTGCGCGGCTGGGGCGTCGACGGTTTCGGCGTGCGGGTAGGTGCGGCGACCGGTGCAGTCGTCGTCGGCGAGCTCGGCGCCGGCGAGCGCATCGAGTACGCCGCGTTCGGCGACACGGTGAACATCGCCGCGCGCCTCCAGTCGGCAAGCGAGCCCGGCGTCGTCCTCGTGGACGACGCGACCCACGCTGCGGTTGAGCCGCTCTTCGTCTGGGGCGAGCCGCGCGAGCTGGATCTGAAGGGGAAGAGCGAGCCGGTCCGTGCGTGGCCGCTTGCGGGGATCGACGCGGGGGGCCGGCGGCAGCGCGGTCTCCCCGGTGTCGAGACGCGCTTCGTCGGACGGCCGCGCGAGCTCGCCGTGGGTTTCGAGGCACTCGAGGCGCTGCACGCGGGAAGCGGCGGCGTCCTCGTGGTCAGCGGCGATCCGGGGATCGGGAAGAGTCGTTTGCTGCACGAGTGGCGTGCGGCGGCCGAGGAGCGCGGGGTCCGGTGGCTCGAGGGACGATGCGTGTCATACGGCGAGTCGCTTCCGTACGGGCCGTTCCGGAATCTGCTGCGCGGCGAGTGGATCGGCGCCGGCGCCGACGAAGCCGAGTTGCGTGTGCGAATCGGGCTGCGCCGCCGGCTCGAACAGCTCTTCGGAGCGGGTTCGGCCGACCTCTATCCGTATCTCGGCGAGTTGCTCGACGTCGCACTCGAACGCGACGCCGCCACGCGCACCGAGGAGCTCTCACCGGAAGCGTTGCAGTGGCGCACGTTCGAGGTCGTCGGCCAGCTCTTCGCGCGCCTCGCGGAGGAGGCGCCGCTCGTCCTCGCGCTCGAAGACCTGCACTGGTCCGATCCGACCTCCGTGCAGTTGCTCGAACAGCTGCTCGGGCTCGCAGAACAGTCACCGGTCCTGCTCGTCTTGACGATGCGGCCGGAGCGCGACCACCCTGCATGGGGCCTGCGCGAGCTCGCCGCGCGCGAATTCCCGCACCTGCACAGCGAGCTCGACCTCGAGCCGCTCGGCGACGCCGGCGCCGAGCTGCTCGTCGCGCTCGTGGGCGAGGGAACGCTGCCGCCGGCGCTCGAGAGCCGCGTGCTCGAGGCGGCGGAAGGCAACCCGTTCTTCCTCGAGGAGCTCGTGCGCTCGCTCGTCGATGCGGGCGCGCTCGCGCGCACAGACGATGGTTGGCGCTTCGATCACGACGCGGCGATCGAAGTGCCGCAGACGGTCGAGAAGGTGATCCTCGCGCGACTCGACCGGCTGTCGCCGGAGTCGCACGACACGCTGACCGCCGCCTCCGCGCTCGGCCGCACCTTCGCGCTGCCGCTGCTCGAAGGCGTGATCCAGAACGGCGGCGTCGATGCGCTCCACGAGCTGCAGCGGCTCGGCCTTTTGCAGCAGAGCCGGCGCTGGCCGCAGCCGGAGTACCGCTTCAAGCATGCGCTCATCCAGGAGGCGGCATACCGCACGCTGCTGGGTCCGCAGCGATCGCAGCTGCATCGGCGTGCGGCCGAGTGGCTCGAGGAGCGCTACGCCGGCCACGACGACGAGGTGCTCGGGCTGCTCGCGCACCACTGGCACGCGGCGGAGAACGACGACAAGGCGGTTGCATATCTCCTGCGCGCGGGTGACAAGGCGCGGCAGGAGTACGCGCTCGACGAGGCGATCGAGCACTATCGCGAGTTGCTTCCCCTCCTCGAGCGGCGCGGCGAGCGCGCGGCCATCGCGCTCGTGCTCTTCAAGCTCGCGCTCGCGTTGCACACGTCGCTGCGCTTCAAGGAGGCGAACGACACGTATCAGCGGGCGTTCGAGCACTGGACGCCGCCGACGCCGGTTGCCGGTACCGAGGTGCTCAACATCTCGACGAGCTTCCTGCCGAACGATCCGGATCCGCGCTCGGCGATCGCCTGGCCGAACATCCAGCTCTGCATGCAGCTCTTCGACCGCCTCGTCGAAGCATGGCCCGAGCGCACGATCGTGCCTTCGCTCGCCGAGCGCTGGGAGATCTCCGACGACGGTCTTCGCTATGTCTTCCACCTCCGCGAGGGATTGCGCTGGTCCGACGGCGAACCGCTCACCGCGCACGACGTCGAGTTCGGGATCAAGCGGGTGCTCGACCCGCGCGCGCCGGGCGCGTCGGTCGCGATCTACTTCGTGCTCGAGAACGGCGAGGCGACGTACCTCGGCGCGAACGAGGACTGGGACGCCGTGGGAGTGCGCGCACTCGACGACCGTACGGTCGAGTTCCGTCTCGCGGCGCCTGCGCCGTACTTCATGAGCGTCATGAACCGTCCCGACGGTGGCCCGCAGCCGCGCCATGCGATCGAGCGCGACGGGGACGCGTGGATCGAAACTGGGCGTCAAGTGGTCAGCGGCCCGTTCGCGATTGCGACGCGGAACGACGACACGCTCGTCCTCGAGCGCCGCTCGGACTACGACGGGCCGCGCGGCGGCAACGTCGCGCGCGTGCAGGTCCAGTGGGCTGAGCCCGGTGACGCCTTGCAGGCATTCGCGCGCAACGAGAACGACCTCGTCCTCGTGCGATACACGCCGAGGCTCGCCGATCTCATGCCCGATCGTCTCGCGACGAAGGCGACGCTCGGCTTGCCTGCCTGGTCCGCCTACCTCCGCTTCGACCACACCGCGCGAGTCACCGGCAACCTCGACTTTCGGCGCGCGCTCGCGCATGCGATCGACCGTGACGCGCTGGCCGCTGTGTGCCCGCCGAACCTCGTCGTCGCGACGGGCGGTGTCGTGCCGCCGGCGCTGCAGGGTCATACGCCGGACATCACGCTGCGCTACGACCCCGAGCTCGCGCGCGACTACCTCCAGCGGTCGGGGTTCGACGGGGCGCTCGAGGTCGCCGGCCTCGCCCACTGGGAGGAGATCATGGGCGCGATCGCGGCCACCTGGCGCGAGGTCTTCGAGTGTGACGTGAACGTCGTCCCGCTGACGAACGACGTGCCGATTCGTGTGACCGGCTGGCTCCCGGGCTACGCCGATCCCGAGTACTACCTCCGCCTGCTCTTCCAGTCGACGAGCCGGACAAACGAGGGCGGATTCGCCGATCCGGCTTTCGACCTGCTCATCGAGCGCGCCCGACAGGAGCGGAGCGACCGCGGGCGCCTCGAGCGCTTCCACGAAGCCGACCGCTATGCCGTCGCCGATCGCGTTGCGGTCATCCCGCTGATCTACGGCCGAAGCACCGCGTTCGTGCAGCCCGACGTGCACGGGTGGTGGGAGTTCGGGAAGACCTCCGCCTCGTTCGCCGATCTCACGGTCGAGCGGGTGCGGTAGATTCTCGCCGTGCTCGCGCACCTGCTCGCCGTCGAGACCGCCGCTCAAGAGGGCCGCAAGACCGTGCTCGTCATGCTCGTCGTCGGCCTGGTCTTCGTCACCGTGATCGCCGTCGGCGAGCTCACGCACTGGCTGCGCCACCGGCGCTAGTGCCAGTCACGAAGGATCTGCGCGAGTGGATCGCGCTGCTCGAGCGGGAGGGAGAGCTCGTGCGCATCGGCGCCGAGGTCGACCCCGACCTCGAGGTGACCGAGATCGTCGACCGGACGATCAAGGCGGGCGGGCCGGCGCTCCTCTTCGAGCGGCCCAAGGGTGCGAAGCATCCGCTGCTGATCAACCAGTTCGGCACCGAGCGCCGGATGTGCCTCGCATTCGGAGTCGAGAGCCTCGACGACGTCGCGCGCAAGGTGAGCGGCGTGCTCGAGATGCAGCCGCCCTCGGGGCTGATGGACAAGGTCCGCGGGCTGCAGAAGCTCAAGTCGATCGCCGACTCGCTGCCCGAGACCGTGCGGCGCGGGCCGGTGCACGACATCGTCCTGCAGGGCGACGACGTCGATCTGTCGCTGCTGCCCGTGCAGCGCTGCTGGCCCGGCGATCCGGCGCCGTTCATCACGCTGCCGGCGGTGATCACGCGCGATCCCCGCGACGGTGTGCGCAACGTCGGCATGTATCGCATGCAGGTGATCGACAAGTGCTCCACGTTCATGCACTGGCAGCTGCACAAGGACGGGCGCGCCGACTGGCTCGCCACCGACGGCCGCATCCCGGTGGCGGTCGCCCTCGGCCTCGATCCGGTCACGGCGTATTCGGCGAGCGCGCCCCTGCCCAAGCACATCGACGAATTCATGCTTGCGGGCTTCCTCCGCGGCGCGCCGGTCGAGCTCGTGAAGGGCGTGACCGTCGACCTCGAGGTCCCCGCCCACGCCGAGATCGTGCTCGAGGGCTACATCGACAAGGACGAGGCGCTCGGCGACGAGGGGCCGTTCGGCGACCACACCGGCTACTACACCGCCGCGGAGCCGTTTCCCGTCTTCCACGTGACCGCGATGACGATGCGCAACCACGCCGTCTATCCGTCGATCGTCGTCAGGAAGCCGCCGCAGGAGGACGCATGGCTCGGGAAGGCGACGGAACGCATCTTCCTGCCCGCCGTCAGGGCGACGGTGCCCGAGATCATCGACTACGACCTCCCGGTGTCCGGCGCGTTCCACAACTGCTGCATCGTCTCGATCCGCAAGGCCTTCCCCGGCCACGCGCACAAGGTGATGCACGCGATCTGGGGGCTCGGGATGCTGAGCCTGACGAAGTGCATCGTGGTCGTCGACGCACACGTGGACGTGCACGGCTACGAGCAGGTGCTCTTCTACGCGGGCGCCAACGTCGATCCGGCGCGCGACGTCGTGCTCGCTCGCGGGCCGCTCGACCATCTCGACCATGCGCCCGAGCACCAGTTCGTCGGCGGCAAGCTCGGCATCGACGCGACCGCGAAGCTGCCCGAGGAGGGCGCGCGGCCGTGGCCGGAGGAGATCGAGATGACGCCGGAGGTCCGGGAGCTCGTGGACCGGCGCTGGGACGAGTACGGGATCGGCCTGGTTCCTTCGGCAGGGAACGGCTCGATCCATAAGACTGACGCCGCGGCCACTACGTTGCGCCAACTGCTACGACGTTGACGCCCAGGGAGGGCGAGGATTGAATCCGGAACCGATGGACGAGCCGCACATCCCGCTGCCGACGCTGTGGCCGCTCGGCTTCGCCGTCGGCATCGCCGTCGTCCTCGTGGGCCTCATCGTCGATCCGACGATCGTCTCGCCGGTCGGCGCCGCGATCGCGGTCGTCTTCGGCTTCCTCTGGGCGCGCGAGGCCACGTCCGAGCTGCGCGGCCACGCCGTGGTCGTCGAGCCGGAGACGCGTGAGCTGGGAGTGCCCGAGCAGGCCGCGGCGGAAGCGCCCTCCGAGGCGCCGAGCTTCCCGCGCAGCCGCTTCCTCGAGGCCGTGACGCTCGGTCTCGGCGGGGTCATCGGCGGCGTCGTCACCGTGCCCGTCGCGGGCTTCGCGCTCCTCCCGGGCTTCCTCGGCCAGAAGCGGCACGAGGTCGACCTCGGCCCGGTCACCGACTTCCCCGAGGGGAAATGGTTCATCACGACGTTCATCGTCGACCCGAAGGAAGGCGACGTCTCGCGGCGCACCGCGTTCATCCGCAACAACGGCCTGCTCGGCAACGTGCCGAGCTTCACCATCATCTCCAACCGCTGCGCCCATCTCGGCTGTCCGGTCCAGGCGAACGGCCCGACCGGCGCGATCCTCGGCGAGAAGAACGTCGTCGAGCACACGGCGAACGGCCCCGTCCTCTTGCGGCCGGTCGTTCCGGCCGGCTTCGGGTGCCCGTGCCACGGAGGCCAGTACGACACCGAGGGCAACCGCACCGCCGGCCCGCCCGTGCGCGGGCTCGACCGCTACGCGTTCGACGTCAAGAACGGCCGCCTCATCCTGCTCAGCACGTACTCGGTGACGCACGTCGACGGCACCGGCGCGCAGGCGAAGATCCACAAGTACAAGCTCGCCGGGCCGGGCGAGCACATCGACGGTGTCGAGCAGATCCTGTATCCCCTCCAGCCGCCGCACCATTGATGGCCGTCCGCCGCCCGAGGAGCAAGGCGCAGGTCCGGCGCGAGCAGGTGCTCGCTGCGGTCAACTATCCGCTCGACTGGCTCGAGGAGCGCTCGGGCCTCGTCGGCGGCGTGAAGTACTTCCTCTTCCGCAACGTCCCGTCCGACACGAACTGGATGCAGACGCTCGGCTCGGCGACGCTGACGGCGTTCATCGTGCAGGCGGTCACCGGCGTGATCCTCGCGATGTACTACAAGCCGTCGCCGCACGACGCGTATTCGTCGATCCAGAACATCACCGACCACGTGACGATGGGCTGGCTCGTCCGCGGCATGCACAAGTGGGGCGCGAGCGTTTTCATCATCCTCATGTTCCTGCACATGGGCCGCGTGTTCCTGTTCGGCGCGTACAAGTATCCGCGCGAGCTGAACTGGATCATCGGCGTGCTGCTCCTGACGATGGGCATGGCCGAGGGCTTCACCGGCTATCTGCTCCCCTGGGATCAGACCGCGTACTGGGCGAGCGTCGTCGGCATCAACCTCAACGGGACAGGGCCGTTCATCGGTCCATTCCTCGCGCAGTTCTTACGCGGCGGGCAAGAGATCGGCCCGAACACGCTGAGCATCTTCTATTCGATCCACATGCTGCTGATTCCCGGCGCGATCATCGCGTTGATCTCGCTGCACCTCTATCTCGTCATCCGGCTTGGCGTGACGTCGCCGCCGTGGTCGAAGGACGAGGCCGGCCGCGATCGCTCCGGTGAAGCGTCGGCGCTGCGCACCGGCCTCACGCATCCGGTCGCGCGCGGAACGGGAGGATCGGAATAGTGGCCGCCGAGAAGCCGAGCCGGCTCGACGAGCGCCGCGCACAGTTCGGGCGCTACAAGAAGGACGTCAAAGAGCGCGGGAAGCCGTTCTTCCCGTACGCGATGTTCCACGACACGGTGATGAGCCTCGTCGTGGTGACCGTCATCGTCGGGCTCGCGGTCATCTGGAAGTGGACGTCGTACGGGCCGCATCACGACGGCCTGCACAAGGGCCTGCTCGGCCCCGAGTACGAGCACCCGGCAGATCCCGGCACGGTCAGCTTCGTGCCGCGCCCCGACTGGTACTTCTACTTCCTCTTCTATCTCCTCCGGATCTTCAAGTGGCCGGACTCGGTGTTCCTCGGCACCGTCGGCATCCCGACGATCGCGCTCATGCTTCTGCTCGCGCTGCCGTTCCTCGACCTGCGCCGCGAGCGCCGGATCTCGCGGCGGCCGGTCGCCGCCGTTGCCGCAGTGCTCACGATCGTGTCGATGGCGGTGCTGACGTGGAAGGGCGCGACCGCGAAGGAAGCGCTCGCCTCCGAGGTCATCGCCGACGTCCCGCACTGGGTCACCGCGGAGAAGCTGCCGCCCACCGCCCTGCCCGGCGCCAAGCTCTTCGCGACCGCCGGCTGTACCGCGTGCCACACGTATCTCGGCACGGGCTCCTCGAATCTCGGCGCCCCAGATCTGACTGCGATCGGCTCGCGGAATCTCGGCGTCGACTTCCAGATCCGGCATCTGCAATGTCCGTCGTGCGTGACGCCGGGATCGCCGATGCCGAAGTTCGCGTCGCTCGGGAATGCGCGCCTGCACGACCTGGCCGTCTTCCTCGAAGCGTCAAAGGGCAAGGGCTAGCCCGGACCAGCGAGAATCCCGGGGATGCACGTCTTCCTCGGGATAACGGGCGCCTCGGGTGGCCCGTATGCGGCGCGGCTCCTCGAGGCGCTGGCCGCCGCCGACTGCGAGATCGGCGTGTCGGCATCGAGCGCCGGCGTCGAGGTGCTCGCCACCGAGCTGTACGGCAACGCCAAGCTCTCGCGCGACGAGACGCTGGCCCGCCTGCTCGAGCACGCGCCGCAGGCGACGCTCTACGACCCGAACGACTGGAAGGCGCCGTACGCATCCGGGTCGGCGAAGGTCGACGCCTACGTCATCTGCCCGTGCTCCATGGGCACGCTCGGCACGATCGCGTCGGGCGCGATGCAGAACCTCATCCATCGCGCCGCATCGGTCGCGATCAAAGAGGAGCGCCGACTCCTGCTCATGCCGCGCGAGACGCCGCTGTCTGCGATTCACCTGCGCAACATGCTGACGCTGCGTGAGGCGGGCGCGACCATCCTCTTCCTCGCCCCCGGCTTCTACCACGGGTCCGAGACGGTCGAGCAACTCGTCGACTTCGTCGTCGCGCGCGCACTCGACCAGCTCGGGCTCGAGAACGCGCTCGCGAAGCGCTGGGGACAATGAGGGGTAGCGATGAGCCCTCGGGTAGCTCACCAGGCCTGTGACTCAGACGCGTAGCGTAGAGACTGGCAGATTGCCGGCCGACGGCGTGCGGCGCATGTTCGACCGCATCGCGCCCGTGTACGACGCGATGAACCGCGTCATGACGGCAGGACTCGACCGGAAATGGCGCCGTTTCACCGTGCGCGAGACGGTGCACGCCGGCGACCGCGTGCTCGATGCGTGCTGCGGCACGGGCGACCTCGCAATCGAGGCGCGCCGAGCGGGCGCCGACGTCGTCGGGCTCGACTTCTCCGAGGCGATGCTCGATCGCGCACGGCGTAAGGATCCAGCCATCGAATGGGTTCGAGGCGACATGCTCGCGCTGCCGTTCGACGACGCATCGTTCGACGCCGTCACGGTCGGGTTCGGCGTGCGCAACGTCGACGATCTCGAGGCGGGACTGCGTGAGCTGCGGCGCGTTCTCCGCGACGGCGGCCGCCTCGGCATCCTCGAGATCACGCAACCGCGTGGCGTGCTCGCCCCGTTCTATCGCGTGTGGTTCGACCGCGTCGTTCCCGCGCTCGGACGCGTGCTGCCGGGTGGTGCGGCCTACACGTATCTGCCCGCGAGCGTGCGCCGCTTTCCCGGGCCGGAGGCGCTGGCCGATCTCCTCGCGGAGTGCGGCTTCGCCGCGGTGCGCTTCCGGCGCTTCGCCGGCGGCATCGTCGCGCTGCACATCGGGGAGGCGAGCTGACCACCGAGGCATACCTGGACGCAATCGAGGAGCGGCTCGCGCGCACGATCGCGAGCCATCCCGGTGTGGTCGCCGCGGTCGGCAACGAAGCGCTCGCGGCAGGCGGCAAGCGGCTGCGACCGCTGCTCGTCTTCCTTTCGACGCCGCCGGATCGCGAACCGTCGATCGCCGCCGGCGTCGCGGTCGAGCTCGTGCACATGGCAACTCTCGTGCACGACGACCTCATCGACCGGGCGCACTTCCGGCGCGGAAAGGCGGCGGCGTGGTCGGTGCACGGCCCGGCGGCCGCGCGCGTGACCGGCGACTATCTCTTCGCGCGCGCGTTCGCCGAGCTCGCCGCGACCGGCGATCCCGACGCGATCGGAATCCTCGCCGACGCGACGCTCTGCCTGGCGCGCGGCGAGGCGCTGCAGCGCACCCAGACGCACGATCCCTCCACGACCGTCGACGCGTACCTCGAGCGCTGCGCGCTGAAGACGGGGAAGCTCTTCGAGGCCGCCTGCCGGCTCGGCGGGGGCAGCGGCGAGTACGGGCTCGCGCTCGGCATCGCCTTCCAGATCGCCGACGACGTGCTCGACTGCTCGGGCGCGACGATCGAGACCGGGAAGATCTCGGGCACCGACCTGCGCGACGGAACGCCGACCCTGCCGCTCCTGCTCGCCGCCGCCGAGGACGAGGTCGTTCGCTCCGCGCTCGCCGGCGGACCGATTGACGGTGCGCTCGTGCGTGTTGCCGCAACCGGCGCGCTCGAACGCTCGCGAGAGGTTGCGCTCGACTACGCTGCACGCGCCCGCGCATGTCTGAACGGCGGGCTGCATCGCGAGGAGCTCGAGTCCCTCACGCACGCAGTCGTCAATCGCGAAAGGTAGGCAGTGGCAGTCCTCGACACCCTTGAGACGGTTGCCCCGATTCGGGAGAAGGTCGAGGCCGGCGAACGGCTCGACTTCGAGGACGGGCTCGCGCTCATGGAGTCGGACGACCTGCTCGCCCTGGGCGAGCTCGCCGACCTCGCGCGCCGGCAGCGTGGCGGCGGCGACGAGGTCTATTTCGTCCAGAACCTCTATCTCAACCAGACGAACGTCTGCCGCGTGAAGTGCAAGTTCTGCGCGTTCGCCAAGACGCGTAAGCAGGAGGAGTCGTACACGCTGACCGCCGACGAGCTCGTCGCGGATGCCGCGGCGCTGTACGCGGAGTCGCAATTCACCGAGATCCACTGCGTGAACGGCGAGAACCCGCACGTCGACCTCGAGTTCTACGCGGACGTCCTGCGCAAGCTCAAAGCCGCCTTGCCCGACGTGCATTTGAAGTTCTACACGGCGTCCGAGATCCACCACATGTCGAAGCTCGAGGGCATCACGCACGGCGAGGTGCTGCAGGTGCTGAAGGATGCGGGTCTGGGATCGCTGCCAGGCGGCGGAGCGGAGATCTTCGCCGACCGCGTACGTGCGCTCATCGCGCCCGGCAAGGAGCACCCGGACGAATGGTTCGACGTGCACGACACCGCGCATCGCATGGGGATCCCGACGCACTGCACGCTGCTGTACGGGCACGTCGAAACGTACGAGGAGCGCGTCGACCATCTTCTCCGCCTGCGCGATCAGCAGGACAAGACGGGCGGCTTCCTCGCGTTCATTCCGCTCGCGTTCCATCCGGAGAACACGGTGTTCGAGCGCCGCGGCTTCAAGTTCACGACCGGAGCCGACGACCTGAAGATGGCGGCCGTGTCGCGTCTGCTGCTCGACAACATCCCGAACGTGAAGGCGTACTGGATCATGATGGGACTCCCGATGTCGCAGGTTGCGCTGCACTTCGGCGCGAACGACGTGCAGGGAACGGTCGTGCGTGAACAGATCTTCCAGGCGGCGGGCGCGACGAGCGGCACCGAGCAGAAGGTCGGCGAGCTCGTGCGCTTCATCCGCGACGCCGGCAGGATTCCCGTGCAGCGCGACACGCTCTACAACGAATTGCGCCGATGGTGAAGCTGGGTCGCATCTCGTACGTGAACATGGCGCCCGTCTTCTACCGCGTCGACGCCGAGGTTGAAGAGGTGCTGGGCGTGCCGACGGAGCTGAACGCGATGCTGCTCGAGGGCGAGCTCGACACAGCGCCGATCTCCTCGATCGAGTACGCGCGCAACGCCGACAAGCTCAAGTTGCTGCCGCGCCTGTGCGTCGCTTCCGAAGGTGCGGTCGACTCCATCCAGCTCGTGTCGCGCAAGCCGCTCGAGCAGGTGCGCGTCGTCGCGGTGACGCCGGAGTCGGCGACGTCCGTCGCGCTGACGCGCGTCTTGCTTCCCGAGGCGGAGCACGTTCCGCTCGGCGAGGACGCCGACGCGAAGCTCCTCATCGGCGACGCCGCGCTCAAGTCGGCTTTCGAGGATCCGACGCCGCACTACGACCTCGGACGCCTCTGGATGGAGCGCACCGGCCTGCCGATGGTCTTCGCCGTCTGGGCCTGTCCCGAGCCGCTCGCCGACGGGCTCGCCGAGCTCGAGGACGCGCTCGTGGCGTCGGTGCGGCGCGCGCGCGCAGAGCCCGAGCAGCTCGCGTTCGAGGCGGCGGAACGCTACGGGTATCCCGCCGGCTTCCTCGCGCGGTACTTCGAGAAGCTCCGCTACCGCTTCGGCCCGCGCGAGCGCGCCGGGCTGTACACGTTCCTCGAGCTCGCGCGCGACGGCGGCCTGCTCGAGACCGTGCCCGAGCTCCGCTTCGTGCAGTCGCAAGGCGCGGCAGTCGCATGACCGCGGAGATCCTCGACAAGGCCGCCGAAGGCGAGCGCATCGACGAGGCGGAAGCGGTCGAGCTCCTGCGCTCGCGCGACCTCGTCGCCGTCGGCCGCGTCGCGAACCGCGTGCGCAACTCGAAACATGACCCAGGCCGCGTCACGTTCATCGTCGACCGGAACCTCAACTACACCAACATCTGTTACACCGACTGCGACTTCTGCGCGTTCTACCGCCGGCCCGGCGACACGCGCGAGGGCTATCTCCTGCCGAAGCCCGTCATCTTCAAGAAGATCGAGGAGACACTTGCGCTCGGCGGCACCGGCCTGCTCATGCAGGGCGGTCATCATCCTGACCTCGGCATCGACTACTACGAGGATCTCTTCCGCTCGATCAAGGCGCGGTACGAGATCCACCTGCACGCGCTGTCGCCCTCGGAGGTGCAGCACATCTCGCGCCGGTCGAAGTTGACCATCCCCGAGACGCTCACGCGTCTGCGCGACGCCGGCCTCGACTCGATTCCGGGAGGCGGCGCCGAGATTCTCGTCGACCGCGTGCGCGATGCGATCGCGCCGAAGAAGACGACGTCGAGCGAGTGGCTCGGCGTCATGCGCCATGCGCACCGCCTTGGCATCTCGACGACCGCGACGATGATGTACGGCCACGTCGAGACGGTCGAGGAGCGCGTCGAGCACATGCGCAAGATCCGCGGGCTGCAGGACGAGACCGGCGGTTTCCGCGCGTTCTTCTCGTGGACGTTCCAGGACGACGGCAACCGACTCGGCGAGAAGGTGCCGCCCGAGACGCGGCCGACGTCGTTCGACTATCTGCTCACGCAGGCGGTGTCGCGCATCTATCTCGACAACGTGCCGCACATCGGATCGTCGTGGGTGACGCAGGGCAAGAAGATCGGCCAGGTCGCGCTGCAGTTCGGCGCGGACGACCTGGGCTCGGTGATGATCGAGGAGAACGTCGTCTCGGCTGCCGGGACGACGTACCGGACGACGACCGACGAGTTCGTCCACCTGATCAAGAGCCTCGGGAAGATCCCGGTGCAGCGCGACACGCTGTACCGCGACGTGCGCGTCTTCGCCTGAGCTCCGATCCCTCCGGATACCCTTGTCCGGGGTCGTGTTCCGCTGGTTCTTCATCCTCGCCGCGCTCGCGGGAGCTGCGGCCTTTCCGGCCGCGGCGACGCGCGCGACGTCGATGCAGATCGTCGCGCAGTCGCTGCTCATGCCGGGCGTCACGTATCAGCGCCAGGTCGAGTTCACGCCGCACGGCCCGGTCGTGCTCGACGTCGTCACGACTCCGAAGCCGGATGGAAGCCTCTACACACTGGCGCCGGCGCTCTCGAACGGTGCGATCGTCGGCACCCAGAAGTTGACCGACATGGAGAAGGCCGTCGCCGCGACGACGACGAGCGTCGGGGTGAACGGCGACTTCTTCGCTGCGAACGGAACACCGAGCGGGATCCTCATGCGGGCCGGCGGCCTCGACTCCGCGCCCGCCGTCGGCCGGTCGAGCGTCGGCATCTCGCCTGATGGAACCCTCACGATCGGGCAGGTCGCTTTCGACGGAACATGGCGAGGGACGAGCCAGCGCCGGCAGCTCGATCTCAACGACCCTCCCGTTGCCGGCCATTCGACGCTGTACACGTCGGCTTGGGGACCGACGACGCCGGCGGAGAGCGGAGTCGTCGAGGACGTGCTCGGCACGTTCCCGCTCGCGCAGCCGAACCACGTGCTCACGAGTGCCGTCACGCAGGTCGTCACCCAGGGCGGAACGCCGATCCCGCCGGGGGGTGCCGTGCTCGTCTCGCGCGGGGCGCAGGCGCAATACCTGACCGCGGAGGCGCCGGCCGGCACGACAGTCGAGGTGCGCCTGACGCTGACGCCGGACTGGAGCGGGATGACGAGTGCGATCGGCGGAGGCCCGCTGCTCGTCGCCGACGGCAAGGCGGTCTTCCGTGCGAACGAGGCATTCGATCCGTCCAATCTCAACGCACGCACGGCGCGGAGCGGGGTCGGCCAGCTGGCCGACGGCCGCATCCTGCTCGTGAGCGTCGAGGGTGGCCGCCCGTCGTACAGCTCGGGCATGACGGCGTACGAGCTCGCGGTCGCGCTCGTGCGTCTCGGCGCGGTCACCGGGATGGCGCTCGGCGGCGGTGCGCCGTCGTCGATGGCGTTCGACGGCACGCTGCTCACGCGCCCGTCCGCCGGAGCCGAGGCGCCGATTTCCGACGCGTTGCTCCTCTCGTACAACGGCGTGTACGCCGCGCCGCCGGTGACGAGCGTGCTGTCGCCGAACGGCGACGGCGTCGACGACACGCAGACGTTCTCCTACAAGCTGCTGCGGCCGTCGCAGGTCTCTGCGACGCTCAACGGCCCCGCCGGCTCGGCGCTGCCGCTCGCGAGCGATGCCGAACAGCCCGGCGTGCACACCCTCAGCTGGAACGGGACGCCTGTCGCGGAAGGCAAGTGGACGTTCTCCGTCACGGCGACCGACGACCTGGGGCGCACGTCGACGGCGACGCGAGAATTCGTGCTCGACAACACGCTCTCGTCGCTCGTCGTCACGCCCTCGGTCGCGTTGCGCGCCAAGGCGCCGCCCGGCCCCTTGACCGCGACGTTCCTGCTCGCACATCCCGCGAAGGTGACCGCGACGATCGAGACGCGCTCCGGGGTCGTCATCGCGACGCTCCTCAACGGCAAGCTGCAAGACGGTCCGCAGACGGTGCTCTGGAACGGCCACACCGGCACGGGCGCGCTCGCCTTCGGCGGCGCCTATCAGGTGCACCTCGTCGCGGTGAACTCGATCGGCAAGGTCTCGCTCGCCGCCCCCTTCACGGCGCATAGACTCGCCCGGTGATCGCGAGCCTCACATCGACCGTCACGAGCCACGTCGCCTCGCAGGGCGTCTACGCCGTCTTCGTGCTCATGGCGATCGACGCGGTGTTCCCCGCCGCCAGCGAACTCGTCATGCTCTACGCCGGAGCCGTCGCGGCGGGCGTGTTCGCGTCGGCGCATCATGTGTCGCTCTTCGGCGCGCACGTCGGCTTCGGTGCAGGCGCCTTCGTCGTCCTCGCGCTCGCGGGCACGCTCGGCTATCTCGCCGGCGCAATCGTCGGCTGGGCCATCGGCCTCTACGGCTGGCGACAGATTCACGTCACCCCCGAGCGCTTCGCACGCGCGGAGCGCTGGTTCGCACGGTGGGGGAAGGTCGGCGTGCTCGTCGGCCGAGTCACTCCGGTCGTCCGCTCCTTCGTCTCGATTCCGGCGGGCGCCCTCCGGATGCCGCTCGCTCCCTACACGCTGCTCACCCTCGTCGGCTCGGCGATCTGGGCCTTCGGCATCGCGGGCATCGGCTACGGCCTCGGCTCGAGCTACAAGCGCTTCGACCACGGCTTCAAGTACGCCGAGTACGCCGTTGTTGTAGGCGTCGTGCTCCTCGCGGCGTATTTGGCATTCCGCTGGTTGCAGGCAGCTAAAGTGAGCCGACGCCGTGCAGACGATCCCGCTCGTTGACGTCAAGGCGCAATACGCCCCCCTGATCCCGGAGCTCGAGGCCCGCTTCAGCGAGGTCATCGCCTCGGCCGAGTTCATCCGCGGACCGCACTACTGGGCCTTCCAGAAGGAGGCCGCCGCCTATCTCGGCGTCGCCGACACGATCGGCGTCGCGAACGGCACCGACGCGATCGTGCTCGTCCTCGACGCAATGGAGATCGGCCCCGGCGACGAGGTTATCTGCCCGGCCTTCACGTTCTACGCGACGGCGGAGTCGATCGCCCGGCGCGGCGCGACGCCCGTCTTCGCCGAGATCGACCCGGTCACGCTCAACCTCGACGTCGACGACGTGGCGGCGAAGATCACGGTGCGGACGAAGGCGATCATGCCGGTGCACTTGTTCGGCAGGCCCGCGCGCACTGCAGAGCTCGTCGAGCTCGGCGTGCTGGTGATCGAGGATGCCGCGCAGGCGTTCGGCGCCCCCGGCGTCGCGCAGCTCGGCACGATCGCCACGTACAGCTTCTATCCGACGAAGAACCTCTTCTGCCTCGGCGACGGCGGGCTCGTCGCGACGACCGACACGGAGCTCGCCGACCGCGTGCGCATGCTCTCGTTCCACGGCTCGCGCGACAAGGTCGACTTCGACTTCGTCGGTTACAACTCGCGCCTCGACGAGCTGCAGGCGGGCATGCTGCGGATCTTCCTCACGCATCTCGACGAGTGGAACCGTGGTCGCCGCGAAGCGGCTGCGCGGTACGCGGAGCTCGGCCTCGGCGAGCTCGTCGAGTTGCCGCTGGACGAGCCGGCGCACATCTACCACCTGTTCGTCTGCCGTTCGCCGGAGCGCGACCGCATCTGCGCCGCTTTGTCCGAGGCAGGCATCGCGTCGGCGACGTACTACACGACAGGGCTGCACCTACAGCCGGCGCTGCGCTTCCTCGGCTATGAGGCGGGTGCGCTGCCCGAGACCGAGCGCGCGGGGCAGGAGACGTTCTCCATTCCGCTCTGGCCGGGCATTCCCGCCGACGTGCAGGAGCGTGTCGTCGACACCGTGCGGTCGGCGGTCGGAGTGGGCGCGCGCGCGTGAGCGGCCTGGGCAGGCACCGGCTGCTGCAGCTCCTCGTCGATGCGGCGATCGTCGCCGTCTCGTGGTTCTTCGCGTTCCAGCTCCGCTTCGACCACGGGCTCCCCATCTACTACGACACCCTGCTGCGGCGAACGATCGCGCTGGTCGTCGTCATCAAGGTCACGGTGTTCCTCCTCTTCGGCTTCCACCGCCGCTTCTGGCGTTACGTCTCGGTGCGCGACATGTGGAGCGCCGCGCGCGGCGTCGTCGTCGCGTCGCTCGTTGCCGACGTCACGGTCTACCTCGTGTCGCCGGTGCACAACGTGCGCCTGCCGCGCTCGATCGCGGCGATGGACCTCCTGATCACGCTCGCCCTCGTCGCGGGTGCCCGCCTCGCGGCCCGCACGCTGATCGAACGGCCGCGCGGCGGCGTCGTGGCGCGCGGCAAGCGGGTCATCGTCGTCGGCGCCGGCGATGCCGGCCGCCTCATCGTCCAGGAGATGCAGCGGTCGCGGATGCTCGCATACACGCCCATCGGCTTCATCGACGACGATCCGACCAAGCGGAACACGCGCATCCTCGGCGTTCGCGTGCTCGGCACGATGGAGGAGCTGCCGCGGATCGTCCGCGACCACCATCCGGACGAGGTGCTCATCGCGATCCCGTCCACGTCGGGCGACGTGCGCCGGCGCGTCGTCGACGCTGCGCAGGCGGTGGAAGACGTGCAGGTGAAGACGCTGCCGGGCCTGTACGAGCTCATCGCGGGCGACGTCAACCTCGTCGGCCAGATCCGGCCGATCCAGGTCGAGGACGTCCTCGGCCGGGAGCAGGTCGAGGTCGACTTCGAGGAGGTTGCGTCCTACCTGAAGGAGCAGACCGTGCTCGTCACGGGCGCGGGCGGCTCGATCGGCGCAGAGCTGTGCCGCCAGATCGCCCGCGTCGGTCCCGCCCGCCTGATCCTCGTGGACGTCGCCGAGACCGCGCTGTTCGAGATCGAGCGCGAGCTCGTCGGCGAGCGCGAGTTCACGCCCGCAGTCCCGCAGCTGATCAACGTCCGCGACCGGCGCGCGCTCAAGCGCGAGGTGTTCGAGAAATACAAGCCGACCGTCGTCTTCCACGCCGCGGCGTACAAGCACGTTGCCATGATGGAGACGCACCCGCTCGAGTCGGTACGCAACAACGTTATCGCCACGCGCACGGTCGCCGAGCTCTCGGCCGAGTTCGACGTAGAGCGGTTCGTCCTCATCTCCACCGACAAGGCTGTGAATCCGAAGACGGTGATGGGTCAGTCGAAGGCGTTGTGCGAATGGATCATCGAGTCGCTCGGACACCGCCGCGACATTCCGACGCGCTTCGTCGCAGTGCGCTTCGGCAACGTGTTGAACTCGTCGGGCAGCGTCATCCCGATCTTCCGGCGACAGATCGAGAAGGGCGGCCCCGTGACGGTCACGCACCCGGAGATGACGCGCTACTTCATGACGATCCCGGAGGCGGTGTCCCTTGTCGTGCAGGCGGGCGCGATCGGCGGCCGCGGGCAGGTGTTCGTGCTCGACATGGGCGAGCCGGTCAAGATCGTCGACCTCGCCTGCAACATGATCCGGTTCGCCGGCAAGGAGCCACGCCTCCCGGGCGATCCCGATTCGACGCTGCGTGACGTGAAGATCCAGTTCATCGGCTCCCGGCCCGGCGAGAAGATCCACGAGGAGCTGTGGGGCGCGGCCGAGGCGGTCGGCGAGACGGAGCATCCGAAGATCAAGCGGCTCTCGCGTCCTCCGGTCGACGCCGAGTGGCTGGGCCACGAGCTCCGCGAGCTCGAGCGGCTCGCCGACGAGGGCGACACGCTCGAGGTGGTCGCGAAGCTCGGTGCGATCGTGCGCGAGCCGAAGCGCGAGACGGTGCAGCAAGCCGAGCCGACGCTCGACGCGGAGCTGCGCGAGCTAGCCGAGCGCCGACAGCAGTAGCTGGAGCATCTGCGCCGGATCGCGGCGCACACGCGTCTGCGACCCGCCGGCGCGCTTGCTCAGGTCGAGCGCACGCGGATCGGTGAGCGGCTTCAGCCGCCCCTCGCGGATGAGCGCCTCGTCGACGCCGCCGAGCCGCCCGCCGTACGTCGTGTAGACCGGGACGCCGAGCGCCGCCGCCTCGCGGTTCATCGTCCCGCCGGCCGAGACGACGACGTCGGCGAGCGCGATGAGGCTCTGCGCGTCGACCGCGACCTCGGGGAGGATCACCGACGACAGCCCGAGCCCGCGCACGAATTCCCGCTGCTCCTCGGTTCGCGGCAGGACGAACGCGTGCACGTTCTCGAGTCGGCCGAGATGATCGAGGGTCATCGGGAAGAGCGGGTTCGAGTGGCGGTGGTAGAGCGACACGTCGGGCGGCGGGCGCAGCACGACGAGCACCCGCTCAGGATCGACTGCGAAGCGCTCGAGCAGCGACCGGTCGGGCTCGAAGTCGCTCAAGTAGTACTCCTCCTTCAGTCCCGCGTACTGCACGAGCTTCGATCCGCGAACGCCGTACTTCCGCAGACGCTCGGGTGGGATTGCGTCGGGGACGACGACCTTCGTCGCAGCGCGGCAGCCAAGCTGGTGCTGCAGCGTCGCGAACTCGTAGTCGAACGTCGTCGAACTCGGGATCCCGAGCCGTCGTGCCGAGATCGTCAGCTCGTGCGACCCATGAGCGAGCGCGATGTCGAAGTCCCGATCGCGGGCCCAGCGGCGGAGGGCGCCGAGCCGGTGC
>DATGEH010000130.1:0-4709 GCA_035310325.1 Gaiellaceae bacterium | reverse complement strand
AGAAGGCCGTCGGCGACGACTTCGCCGCGTGCGAGTGGACGGCGAGCGCGCGCGGCGTCGAGTGGGACGGCGTCGACGTCTTCCCGGTCAGGGACGGTCTGATTGCTCGGAAGGACGTGTACTCGGCGTCGCATCGGCCGCGCGAGCGGACGGGCTGACTCCGAGCCGGAGCACGTCCGGCCGGTGGTAGTGCCCGACCGGGTCGAACCGCTGCCGCTCGGCGAGCAGGCGCGACGGGTCGAGCTCCGCGTACAGCACTCCCTCCTCGTCGTACAGCGGACCGGCGAGGTACGAGCCGTCGGGCGCGAGGATCGCGCTCCCGCCGCGGCCGATCGTGCCCGCGCCTTCGATCTCGCTGCGCAGCGGGAAGTCGTCCGGATACGCGGACTCGCGCTGGAAGTGGCACGGTGAGACGACATACGCACGGCTCTCGCGCGCCAGGTGCACGAGCGTCGACTGCCACGCATCGCCGTCGTCCGCCGTCGACGTGATGTAGATCTCGACGCCGGCCTCGTACAGCGCGAAGCGCGCGAGCGGCATGTAGTTCTCCCAGCAGACGAGGCCGCCGATGCGGCCGAAGCCCGTCTCGACCGCCGTGAGCCCGCGGCCGTCGCCCTGTCCCCAGACCAGCCGCTCGTGATTCGTCGGGACGAGCTTGCGGTGGTGGAGAGCAAGGGTGCCGTCGGGCGCGTGGAAGAAGAGCGCGTTGTAGATCGTGCCCGGGCGCTTCGCCTCGACCTCGTTGACGCCCGTGACGATCCAGATGCCGAGCTCCTTCGCGGCGGCACCGAGCCGCTGCTCCGCGGGCGAGCCGACTGCGATCGCGCTCTGCGCGATGCGCGCGAACGTCTCTTTCGCGCCCTCGTTCTGCCAGCCGGCGAACGCCTTCGCCCAGCGCGACGACGGATAGACGGACACGAACGTCTCGGGAAAGACGACGAGCTCGGCGCCCTTGGCTGCGGCTTCCGCGGCGACGCCCTCGAGCTTGTCGAGCGTGCGCTCGCGGTCGAGGACGACCGGCTCGATCTGCGCGCAGGCGACGGTGACGGCGCGGTCCATACTGGGACAGTAGTGGTACTCGCGCTGAAGATCGTCCTGACGCCGGCGGTGATGGTGGGCGCGACCCTCGCCGGCCGCCGCTTCGGCGGCGCGGTATCGGGCTGGCTCATCGGGCTGCCGCTGACGTCGGGGCCGCTCGTGCTCATCATCGCTCTCCAGCACGGCCGCCACTTCGCCGCGCGCACCGCGACCGGCTCCCTGTCGGGCTGCGTCGCCGAGGCGGCGTTCTGTCTCGGCTGGCTCGCAGGCTCACGCCGCGGCCGGGGCGTGGCGCTCGCGTCTGCGTCCGCTGCGTTCGCCGTCGCGGCGGTCGCGGTCCACCCGCTCCCGTACGCCGCGCTCGTGCCGCTCGCGCTCGCGTCGCTGCTCGTCGCGCTGCGGATCCTGCCGCCTTTCGCGCCGCGCACGGAAGGCTCGGTGCGCACGCCGCGCTGGAACCTTCCGGCGCGCGCGCTCGTCGCGCTCGCGATCGTGCTCGCGCTCACCGCGGCCGCGCCGACCATCGGCGCGCGGCTGACCGGGCTGCTCGCGGTGTATCCCCTCTATTCCGCCGTGCTCGCCGTGTTCGCCGCAGCCGCGGCGATCGGAATCCTCCGCGGCCTGCTCCTCGGCCTCTTCTCGTTCGTTGCGTTCTACGCGGTTCTCGCACCGCTGCTCGCGCACGCCTCGACCGGCGTCGCGTTCGCATGCGCGATCGCCGCAGCGCTCGTCACGCAGGCGGCAACTGCCCGAAACCTCCGCCCCCGGGCGTCTCGATCCGCACCAGATCTCCCGCCCGTAGCTGCTTCGTGACCTTCGCGGGCTGCTCCTCGCCGTTGACGAGCGTGTGCCCGATCGCGCCGTCGGCGCCACCGTTCGCGCCGTGCGGCGCGTTCGCGCGCCGCTCGGCGAGGACCGACAACCGACAGCTCTCGAGCGCGCGCAACTCGCGCACGACGCCGTCACCGCCGCGCTGCGCGCCGCCTCCGCCCGATCCCGTGCGCAGCTGCCAGCGTTCGACGCGCAGCGGATAGGAGAGCTCGAGCGCCTCGACCGGCGTGATGAGCGTGTTCGACATCGCGACGTGCACCGCCGACGGCCCGTCGGCGTCGGCGCACGCGCCCTGCCCACCGCCGATCGTCTCGTAGTACGTGAAGCCGTCGTTGCCGAGCGCGACGTTGTTCATCGTTCCCTGTCCGCACGCGTAATCGCCGAACGCGGTGAAGACGACGTCGACGATGCGCGACGACGTCTCCGTGTTTCCTGCGACGACGGCGGCGGGCGGGCGCGCGTTCACGAGACAGCCTTCGGGCGCAGTGACGGTGACCGGCGCGAACGCGCCGCCGGAGGCGGGAAGGTCGGGCTCGGTGAGGCAGCGCACCACGAAGTAGCACGCCGAGCGCGTCACCGACAGCGGGCAATTGAGGTTGTACGGGTCCTGCGGCGACGTCCCGTCGAAGTCGATGCGGATCTCGTCGCCGGCGATCTCGACCGTCGCCCGAATCGTCAATTCGCCTTCGACGCCCTCGACCACGTCCTCCGCGCAGCGCGTGCCGTCCGGCAGCGCGGCGATCGCGGCGCGCACGACCCGCTCGGAGTACGCGTACAGGTCGTCCATCGCTGCTTCGACTCGCTCGCGGCCGCGCCGCGCGCACAGCTCGTCGATGCGGCGCTCGGCGAGGTGATGCGCGGCCATCTGCGCACGCAGGTCGCCACGGCGCTCGTCCGGATTGCGCGCGTTCGCGACGAACAACGCCACGACCTCCTCGGTGAGCGGCGTCGGCGGGATGATCAGCCCCTCCTGGTACAGCTCGCGCGAGAACGCCGGCAGGCTCGCCGGCTCCATCCCGCCGACGTCCGCGTGGTGCGCGCGCGAGACGGCGTAGCCGAGCGCGGTGCGCGACACGAGCGTCACGTCCGGCAAGTGCGTACCGCCGGTGAAGGGGTCATTGAGGATGCAGACCTGCCCCGGGGTCAGACACAAGGACATGGCCGCCGCGACGGCGTCCGGCATCGCGCCGAGGTGAACGGGGATGTGCTCTGCCTGCGCGATCATCCGCCCCGCCTCGTCGAAGATCGCGGTCGAGCAGTCGCGCCGCTCCTTGATGTTCGCCGAGAACGCGGAGCGGATGAGCACCGCGCCCATCTCCTCGGCGACCGCACGCAGCGCGCTGCCGATCACCTGCAGCTCGACGTTCATGCGACGCACTCGATCCGTGCCTGGTCGAACGCGCGAAAGCGCCCCGAGACGAGCGGCTCGACGAGGAGGTCGGCGAGCGCGGCGGCGAGCGCCGGAGCGTCGCCGGAGATCTCGACCGCCGTCGTCGTGCCGATGTGCGTCCACGCGATCCCGCGCGCCCGTTGGGTGACGAGCGCGAGCGCCGAGTCGAGGCGTGCGCGCTCGAGCCCGGCCGCCTGGTTGACCATCTGCTCGGCGACGATCTCGAAGCGCATCGCCGCCTGGGCCGCATACGGGGCGTCGCCGGGGAACGTGCGCAGCCAGAGCGCGCCGACGCGCTCGAAGCCGAGCCCTGCGACCGCAGCCTCGAGCTCGCCCACGTCCGCCAGCCCGAGCCGGAGCTCGTCGCCGTGCATCGTGAACGCCCTCATCGCCGCAACACCAGCGTGCCGCCGTCGTTCGTCTCACCGCTCCAGCCGTCCGGGATCCATGCCGTGGCCCCGTCCAAATCGACACGGCCGGGGGTCAGACACCTAGCCGTGCCCGAAAGGGAGACGTCCGGACCCGGCGTGACCTCGGCGGTGCGAACGGCGACGAGCTCGATCGCGCGCGAGTCGTCGGCATAGCCGTAGCGCTCCTCATGCGCGCGGTGAAACGCGCCCGCCAGGTCGCGCTGCAGCGGAACGGTCAGCTCGAACGACTGTCCCCGGTAGCGGAGGTCCGTCTCGCCCTCGACCGGCAGGTCGCGCACCTCAGCGAGCGGACGCACGTGCGAGACGACGCGGTCTCGCCGCTCGTCGCTCGCGACGAGGCCGAGCGCGGAGAGCACGCCCGCCGCCTCGGGCACGAGCACTGCCTCGATGCCGAGCTCCTCCGCGAGTGCGCACGCGTGCAACGGGCCGGCGCCGCCGAACGCGACGAGCGCGAAGTCGCGCGGATCGTGACCGCGCTCGACCGAGACGACCCGCAGTGCACGCAGCATCTCCGCGTTGACGACGTCGACGACCGCAGCCGGGTCGATGCCTGCGAGCGCGCGCTCGGCCGCTCCGCGGTCGAGGACGAGGCCGCCGGGCAGCTCCGCCGGCAGCCGGCCGAGCAGGAGGTTCGCATCGGTGACCGTCGCGCCGCCGCCCGAGCCGTAGCACGCCGGCCCCGGATGCGCGCCTGCGCTCTCCGGCCCAACACGAAGCGCGCCACCCGCGTCGACGCGTACGAGCGAGCCGCCGCCTGCGCCCACCGTATGCAGGTCGACGCTCGGCAGGCGGATGGGGAAGCCGCCGATCTCGCGCTCGTGCACGCGCGCGCCACGGCCGCCGGGAAGCAGGCAGACATCCGTCGACGTTCCGCCCATGTCGAATGCGATGGCGTCCTCGAAGCCCGCGCGCCGCGCAACGAGACCGGCGCCGACGACGCCGGCCGCGGGACCGGAGACGAGAATGCGCGCCGGATGCGCGGCAGCCTCGTCGACGGAGACGACGCCGCCGGACGAGAG
>DATGEH010000129.1:0-7420 GCA_035310325.1 Gaiellaceae bacterium | reverse complement strand
AGCCTGCCTGCAGGACGATGCCGCCGACGAGGCCGGGATCGACGCTGCGCGTCGCCTCGACCTTGCGGCCCGCAGCCTTCTCGATCTGCGCGACGATGTCCTGCGCTTCTTTGTCGGTGAGCTCCCGCGCGGTGGTCAGCTCGACGGTGAGGCGGCGCTCCTCGCGCGCCATCAGCCGCTCGAACTCCTTCGCGATCTCCTCGAGCTCGCCCGCGCGACCCTTCTCCGCCGTCAAGAGGAGGAAGTTCTTGAACAGCGGCTCGTCGTCACCGGCGAGATCGGCGAGGATGCTCGCCTTCGCGGTCGACTCGAGCTGCGGGTTGCGCAGCACCGAGCGAAGCTCGGGCGTCTGCTCGATCGCGACCGCGAAGTCGGCGAGCGCCTCGTTCATCTGTGCGAGGCGGCCGGACTCCTTCGCCGCACCGAAGAGGGCTTCGGCGTAGATGCGGTGCGCGATCGCCACGGTTAGGCCGACTCCTCCAACCGGGAGAAGTCGAGCGAGCCGATCGCCTCGGTGATGAGCTCACGGTCGCGCTCGGCGTCGAGAACGCGACCCACGACGCGGGATGCGGCCTCGAGTGTGAGGCTCGCAACCTCGGCGCGGATCTGTTCGAGAGCGCGCCCCGTCTCGGCGGCGATCTCCTTGCGTGTCTCCTCGAGCCGGCGCTGCCGCTCCTGCTCGGTCTCTTCGCGCATCCGTAGCTCCATCGACTCACGCGTCTTGCGCGCCTCGGCGATGATCTGCTCCGCCTCACTCCGCGCCTCGCTCATGAGGGCGCGGTGCTCCTCGAGAAGCTTGCGCGCCTCGTCCCGCGCGTTGTCGGCCTCCTGGATCGAGCGCGAGATCTGTTCGCGACGTTCGTCGATCAACGCTTGGATGCGGGCGAACGCGAACTTCTTCAGCACGAAGAAGACGATCAGGAAGAAGATGACCGTCCAAATCATCAGGCCCGGGATCAGCCGGGTGAGCGGGCTGGAGACGGCGACGAGCATCTACTTGACGAGCACGAAGCCGAGGAATCCGCCGACGAGACCGTAGAACACGACCGCCTCCGTGAGCGCGAAGCCGAGCCACATGATCCCTTGCAGCTCGCCGCGCAGCTCCGGCTGGCGGGCGACCGACTGGATCATCGAGGCGAAGACCGCGCCGATGCCGATGCCGGCGCCGAGCGAGCCGAGGCCCATGCCGAGGCCGAAGCCGAGCGCCTGCGCGGCTTTGATGGTCGATGACGTAGCTGCGAGCAAGTGGAGCATCGTTTCCCTCCTTAGTGGGCCGGCTCGATCGCCGTACCGATGTAGATGGCAGTCAATGCGGCGAAGATGAACGCCTGGATCGCTACGACGATGATGACTTCGAAGAAATAGAAGAGGAGACCGAGCACGAGGAACGGCGGCACGGCGATCCAGAAGGTGAGACCGGAGAGGATGAAGAGCAGGCCGATGCAGACGAGGATCAGCATGTGGCCTGCGACCATGTTCGCGTAGAGCCGGACGCTCAAGCTGATGACGCGGAAGACGTGCGAGATCGTCTCCAGGACCGCCATCGGACCGATCATCCCTTTGGGCACGCCCGCCGGCACGAAGCTCTTGAAGTAGCGAAGGCCGTTGTAGCGAACGCCTTCGATGTGCGTGAAGAGCACACTGAGGACGGCGAGCACGAGCGTCACCGACAGCTGCGAGGTGACCGCATAGATCCCCCACGTCGGCACGCCGTGCCACTTGTCGCCGGTGAGCGGAAGCGGAATGAAGCCGACGAGGTTCATCGTCAGGATGAAGAGGAAGAGTGACGCGACGTACGGGAACCACCGCCCGATCGCCTTCGACGGCAGGCCCTGCTCCGCGATTTGCGTCTGCGCGATCTCGTACAGCGCCTCTCCGACGGTCTGCCGCCTGCTCGGCAGCAACGCGAGCCGGCTGCGCATCGTGAAGATCCCGAGCAGGATCGTGAGTAGCGCGCTCAGGGCGAGGTAGACCACCGCTTTGTTGATGGACAGGTCGAGCGGGCCGACGTGGATCCCGATCCACTGCTTGAGCTCGAACTCGCTGGACGGATCGAAGGTGCCTGCGAGCACGTTCATCCGATCTTCTCCGACGAGAAGTATTCGAGCAACGAGATGCCGAGCGTGAGCGTGTACGTCAGCGCGTACAGCACGACCGCGGAGACGCCCAGACGCCTGTCGGCGACGGTGACCGCGAGCAGGACGACCATGACGCCGATCCCGCGGAACGCCGTCGCGATGCCGACGAAGCCCGAGCTACGGAGATTGTCCGCGCCGATCGGCAGGCGGCCGAGCCACCACGTCAGCGCCTCGGCGGCGGCCCAGAGCACGGCGGCGAGCGCCCACCCGCCGAGCGGGAATCCGCCGACGAGGAAGACGGGCAGGCCGAGCACGATCACCGCCCCGCCCGCGAGCACGGGTACACGACGGCTCGGAACGGGCCGTGGGGTCGAGAACACGCCGGCCATCACGAGAAGTAGCCCTTGAAGCGGCGATAGACGGTGAAGACGCCGCCGGGAATGCCGACGACGACGCCGCCGAGCACGCCGAGCCCGGTCGATCCGAAGGCCCAGCCGATGCCGGCGCCGCCGGCGGCGCACATCCCGACCGTTCCGGCCAGGATCGCGCCCGCTTCGACGGGTTGGAAAGGCGGGCGAGTGGCGGCCTGCATCCGCGGCGAGAATACCAAATCGAGCGCCGCGTTTGTAACAGAGCGAACCGGCGTGGAAAAGCCGTTTTGAGGCGAGTTCGTATCAGGCCGACTTGCGGAGCGGGTCGTTCTCGGGCCGGCGCCGCTGGTACGGGTTCGCGACCTTCACGATCTCGAGCACGTAGACGACGTAGAGGGAGAACGCGACCGCGGCGAGACCGATTGCGGCGGCGGCGATCGTCGGCCAGGTGTGCCAGACGCCGTGCGCGCGGAACGGGATGAAGCGCGTCGCGAGCGCGGCCGCCGCGAGCGAGAGACACCAGCCCCAGATCGTCAACGCGGCACGCGGCTGCGAGAACCCGCGGCGCAGGAAACGGTGGTGGAGGTGCGCCTGGTCTCCCTCGAAAACGCTCTCGCCGTGCTTCACGCGCCGGAGCACGACGAACGTCGTGTCGACGATCGGCACCGCGAGGACGAGCAGCGGGAAGAACAGAGCGACGGTCGCCGCGGTCTTGAGCAGGCCCTGCACCGAGACCACGGCGAGCACGAAGCCGAGCAGAAGCGCCCCGCTGTCACCCATGAAGATTCGCGCGGGATAGAAGTTGTGGCGCAGGAAGCCGAGGCACGCGCCGAAGACGATCGCCGACATGACGGCTGCGTCCGGCTTCCCGAGCGAGAGCGCGATCACCGCGAACGTGAGCCCCGCGATGGCCGCTACGCCGGCGGCGAGACCATCGAGCCCGTCGAGGAAGTTGACCATGTTCATGATCGCGACGATCCAGAGCACCGTCAGCGGCACGCCGACCCAGCCCGGGAGCGAATGCACGCCGATGAACGGGAACGTGAAGCGGTCGATCCAGATGCCGAAGCCGGTGGGGATCGCGGCGGCGACGAGCTGGCCGCCGAGCTTCTCGAACCAGCGCAGGCCGCGGAAGTCGTCGATGGCGCCGACCGTGACTGCGACCGCTGCGCCGAGGAGCAGGCCGCGCGTCTCACGGCCGAGGTGAAGGAACGCAAGCGCCGGCACGAAGACCCCGAGGAAGAGCGCGAGCCCACCCAGGCGCGGGACCGGGCTGCGATTGAGCCTTCGCCCGCCGGGCGGATCGACGGCCCCGAGCAGGCGCGCCATCCCGCCGACCGCGGGTGTGAGCAGCACGACGACGACGAGCGCGACGAGCCCGCCCCACACGACCTGGAGGTGGTCGCGGAGGGCGTTGAGGACGCTGTGGTGTGTGACCACCGCGAACATCAGCTGTTCTTACTTCGTGCCGTAGAGCCGATCTCCCGCGTCGCCGAGGCCAGGAACGATGTACCCGTGCTCATTCAGCCCGCGGTCGAGGGCGGCGCACACGATGTGCACGTCGGGATGGTGCTTGTGCACTTCCTCGACTCCGGGGGGCGCGGCGACGATGCAGACGAGGGTGACCGCCTGCGCACCGGCGTCCTTCACCGCGTTGATCGCGGCGACGCTCGAGTGCCCGGTCGCGAGCATCGGGTCGAGGACGATCGCGTCGCGCTCGTGGAGGTCGACGGGCAGCTTCACGTAGTACTGCACCGCCTCGAGCGTGTCCTCGTCGCGATAGAGGCCGATGAAGCCGACGCGCGCGCTCGACACGAGCGAGAGCACGCCGTCGAGCATCCCGATCCCGGCGCGCAGCACGGGGCACACCGCGACCTTCTTCCCGGAGATGCGCTGCGCCGTCATCCGCTCGAGCGGCGTCTCGATCTCGTAGTCCTCGGTCGGGAGCTCCTTCGTCGCCTCATACGTCAGGAGCAGCGTGATCTCGTTCGCGAGCTTGCGGAAGTGAACGGTGGGCGTCTCCTTGTCGCGGAGGTAGCTGAGCTTGTGCTGGACGAGCGGATGCTCGACGATCGTGACGCGGCCGGTCACGTCACGTATGTGCCGTAGCCGCGGAACCCCGGGTAGAGCGGCCGCTTCGCGCAGAGCGCGTCGACGCGGGCACGCAGGGCTGCGACGTCGGGCGCGTCGGCGAGCGCGTCGACGATGATCCGGCCGACCTCCCGGAAGTCCTCCTCGTCGAAGCCGCGCATCGTCATCGCGGGCGTACCGATGCGAATCCCCGAAGCGACCGTGGGCGGGCGCTCGTCGAATGGCACCGTGTTCCGGTTCACCGTGATGCGCACCTCCTCGAGGCGCAGCTCCGCATCCTTCCCCGTCCACTCGGAGTCGCGCAGGTCGACGAGCAGCAGATGCGTGTCGGTGCCGCCCGTGAGGATGTCGAGCCCGCCCTCCTGCAGCGTCTCGGCGAGCACGTCGGCATTGCGGCGGATCTGAGACTGGTACTCGCGGAACGCATCGGTCATCGCGATCTTGAAGCAGGTCGCCTTCGCGGCGATCGTGTGCTCGAGCGGGCCGCCCTGCATGCCCGGGAACACCGCCTTGTCGACCGCCGCGGCATGCTCCTCCCGGCAGAGGATGAAGCCGGCGCGCGGCCCGGCAAGCGTCTTGTGCGTCGTCGAGGTGACGAAGTCGCAGTGCTCGACCGGGTTCGGCTGCAGGCCGGCGGCCACGAGCCCCGCGAAATGCGCCATGTCGCAGAGCAGAAGCGCGCCGACCTCGTCCGCGATCTCGCGGAACTTGTTCGTCTCGACGGTGCGCGGATACGCGGAGGCGCCGCAGACGATGAGCTTCGGGCGTGCCTCCTTCGCGATGCGCAGGACTTCGTCGTAGTCGACGAGCATCGTGTCGCGCGCGACGCCGTACGCGGCGATCGTGTACAGCCGGCCGCTGAAGTTGACCTTGTGCCCGTGCGTCAGGTGGCCGCCGTGGTCGAGGCGCAGGCCGAGGATCGTGTCGCCCGGCTCGAGCACCGCCGAATACACGGCCATGTTCGTCTGCGCTCCCGCATGCGGCTGCACGTTCGCGTGCTCGGCGCCGAAGAGCTCCTTGGCCCGGTCGATCGCGAGCTGCTCGATCTCGTCGACGACCTCGCAGCCGCCGTAGTACCGCTTGCCCGGATAGCCCTCGGCGTACTTGTTCGTCGGCACCGACCCGACCGCCTCGAGCACCGACGGCCACGTGAAGTTCTCCGACGCGATCAGCTCGATCTGGCCGCGCTGCCGCTCGAGCTCCTTGCCGAGCAGCGCCGCGATGTCCGGATCGACCTCGGCCAGGCCGGCGGTCTTCAGCTGCTCGAACGTCTCCTGCGCGATCGACAAAGCCTAGGGATCGTACTTCCCGGCTCCCTCGCGCAGCACCCGTGGCTCTGCGCCGGTGAGATCGAGCACCGTCGAGGGAATGCCGGGCAGCTCGCCGGCGTCGACGATCGCCCCGACGGCCGTGCGAATCGACTCCGGAATGTCGGTGACGCGGCGCGGTTCGGGCCCGCCGGTGAGGTTGGCGCTCGTGCCGGCGAGCGGGCCGGTCTGTGCGAGCACGGCGGCTGCCGCCGGCGGAAGGTTGGGCACGCGCACGCCGATCTTGCCGCCGTCGGGCGTCGCAACGACGAGCGTGAACGGGCCGGGCAGAAACCGCTCGAGCATGGCGCGGTCTATGGCAGGGACCGCGGCGAGCAGCGACGCGATGTCGGCAGCGATGAGCGCGACGGGCTTCGAGCGGTCGCGCCCCTTCAACTCGTAGAGGACCGCCTCGTTTCCCGGCAGCGCGCACAGGCCGTAGACCGTGTCGGTCGGAAGGATCACAGCGAGGCCGGCGCGGAGTGCGTCCTCGGGTGTCATCGCGAGCCTTCGACGATCCGCTCGACGCCGGCGAGGTCTTTCGTGATGCGCACGTTTCGGTAGCCGAGCTCCGTGAGCATCGCGGCGACACCGGCTGCCTGGCCGTCGCCGACTTCGAAGACGACACAGCGCGTGTTCGCGGCGCGTGCAATCAACTCGTGGAAGCCCCGACCGACGAGGGCGAGCTCGGGCTCGCGCCGCACCTCGGGCTGCGTGTCGTCGAGTGACTCGACGTACGGCGGATTCGAGATGACGAGATCCCAGCCCTCGCCCGCCGCCTCGATCCCGGCGTTGCGCAGCTCGATGTCGAGCCCGAGTCTCTCTGCGTTCTCTTGCGCAAGCGCGAGCGCATCGCGCGACACGTCGACGGCTGTCACGCGCGCATCCGGGCGCTCGTCCTTCAGCGCGAGCGCGATCGCGCCCGATCCGGTGCCGATGTCCAGCACGCGCGGCTCCGGCCGCGCGGCGAGCAATGCGAGTGCACGCTCGACGGCGGTCTCCGTCTCGGGCCTCGGCACGAGCGCGCGCGCATCCGTCTTCAGCGTGAGCCGGCGGAAACCCCACTCGCCGAGCACGTACGCCAGCGGCTCACGCGCTTCCCGCCGCTCGACGAGTGGACGCCACTCCTCGCCCGCCTCGCGGTCGAGATCGGCGTACAACCCACTGCGGGTCGTGCCGAGCACGTGCCCGAGCAGCCATTCCGCATCGACACGCGGCGTATCGATGCCGGCCGCGGCAAGCCGTTCCTCGATCTCGGCGAGCGCGCCGCGGACGGTCAACCGGCGAGCGCGAGACGTCGGTCTTCGGCCGTGAGTGCCTCGGTGAACTCGTCGAGCTCGCCCTGGAGGATGCGGTCGAGCTGGTGCACCGTCAGCTTGATGCGATGGTCGGTGAGCCGGTTCTCCGGGAAGTTGTACGTACGGATCTTCTCCGCGCGCTCGCCGGTCCCGATCTGCGAGCGCCGCGTCGCGTCGAGCTCTGCGCGCTGCAGCTCGAGCTCGCGCTCGTACAGGCGCGCGCGCAGCACGCGCATCGCCTTGTCCTTGTTCTGGAGCTGCGACTTCTCGTCCTG
>DATGEH010000128.1:0-3039 GCA_035310325.1 Gaiellaceae bacterium | reverse complement strand
TCGTCGGCGACCTCGTGCACGAGCCCGATACGCAGTGCGGTCTCGGCATCGAAGCGCTCGCCGGTGAGGAAGTAGCGCCGCGCCGCACCGGGGCCGATCTTCGCGAGCGCGAAGGGCGAGATGACCGCGGGGATGATTCCGAGCTTCACCTCCGAGAACGCGAACACCGCATCGCGCGCCGCGATCGCGATGTCTGCGGCGGCGACGAGGCCGGCGCCGCCGCCGAGTGCATGCCCCTGCACGCGGGCGATCACCGGAGCGGGGCAGGAGTCGATCGACTCGAGCATCCGCCGGAGCGCGTTTGCGTCGGCGACGTTCTGCTCGGTCGAGAGGTCGACCGACGACCGCATCCAGTCGACGTCCGCGCCGGCCGAGAAGCTCTGCCCGTCGCCTGCCAGGACCACCGCGCGTACGCGCCCGACGCCGACGAATGCCTCGGCGAGCTCGCGGATGATCTCCGCGTCGAAGGCGTTGCGGCGGTCGGCACGTGCGAGCGTGACGCGCAGAACCGATCCGTCGCGTTCGACCCGGAGGTTGGCCACGACCGGAGACTCTAGTGGCCGTTCCGAGAGATCCGGTGCCGCGCGGCCGAGCGGAAACCGAGCAGCGCAAGGACGCAGGGAGCGCCGATAGCTCTGGCTATCGGCGCGACCGAGGACGCCGCGATGCGACGGTTTGCAGCCGGCCGAGTGGTGCCGCATCTCGCGGAGCGACCACTACAGTGGGCGCATGTTGAGGGGAGCCCTCGCTGCGGCGTTGACCCCGCTGCGCGACGAATCGTTCGACGCCGGCGCCGTCGGGCCGTACGTGGACTTCCTCGCCGGCCACGGGCTGGACGGCGTCCTCGCGCTCGGCACGACGGGCGAGGGCATGCTGTTCCCGCCGCTCGTGCGCGTCGAGATCGCCGGGGCTTTCATCGAGGCGGCCAAGGGACGTCTGCAGGTCGCCGTCCACGCGGGCGCGCAGACCACTCATGACACCGTTGTGCTCGCGGAGCGCGCTGCCGAGCAAGGTGCAGACGCCGTGGCCGTCATCGCCCCGCCGTACTTCGCGTTCGACGAGGACGAGCTGTTCGCGCATTTCGCAGCGGCGGCGCGCGCGTGCGCTCCGACGCCGTTCTACGTGTACGAGTTCGCGGCCCGCAGCGGCTACGCCGTGCCGCTTGCCGTTCTCGCCCGGCTGCGCGAGGCGGCGCCGAATCTCGCCGGCCTCAAGGTGTCGGACACGCCGTGGGAGCGGTTCGAGCCGTACCTCGTCGAGGGGCTCGACATCTTCGTCGGCCCCGAGGCGCTCATCCCGCAAGGGATCGCCGCCGGCGCCGCGGGCGCCGTCTCGGGTCTCGCATCGTGCTTCCCCGACGCCGTCGTCGCGCTCGTGAACGATCCGACGGCGGAGCGCGGCGAGCAGGTCGGGGCGTTGCGCATGTCGCTGCAGCGGCTCCCGTTCCACGCGGCGGCGAAGACCGTCGCCGGTCTACGCGGCGTTCCGGTGACGGCCGAGGTGCGCGCGCCGCTCCGCGGACTGCGCGACGACGAGCGCGCAGAGGTCGAGCGCATCGTGCGGGACTGGGACGGTTGAACCCGCGCTCACCCCTGCGGGCCGCGATTCTCGCGGCCGCCGAGAGTGCGCGCCTGCAGCGCTTCGTCACGAAGCACGGCTTCCGGCTCGGTGCATCCCGTTTCGTCGCCGGGCAATCGCTCGACGAGGCCGTGCCCGTGCTCGCCCGGCTCAACGCGCAGGGATTGCAGACGAACACGACGCTGCTCGGCGAGGGCGTCCGATCGGAGGCAGAAGCCCGAACGGCCGTCGACGCGTATCACGAGGTTCTGGAACGGATCCACTTCGAAGGTCTGCGGACGAACGTCGCGCTCAAGCTCACCAACCTCGGGCTCTCGATCGACGAGGAGCTTGCGCATCGCAACGTCGCCGAGCTGGTGGAGCACGCCGCGCGGCTCGGGAACTTCATCCGCATCGACATGGAGGAGTCGATCTACGTCGACGCGACGCTCCGCACGTATCGGCGCCTGCGCGAAGCCGGGCACGACAACGTCGGGACGGTGCTGCAGGCGTACCTCTTCCGCAGCGAGGCAGACCTCGACTCGTTGTTGCCGCTCGCCCCGAACATGCGGATCGTCAAGGGCGCCTATCTCGAGCCCGCCGACGTCGCGTACCCGGACAAGAGCGACGTCGACGCCGCGTACGTGCGCCTGGTCGAGGCATCGCTCTCGGGGGAGGGATTCACTGCGGTCGCGACGCACGACGAGCGGATGATCGAGCAGGCAATCGCCTTTGCCCGCGGCCGTGGGGTCCCGCCCGAGCGCTTCCAGTTCCAGATGCTCTACGGCGTGCGCCCGCGGCTGCAGCTCGATCTCGTCAGCCGTGGCTACGACGTGCTCGTCGCGACGCCCTTCGGTCCCGAGTGGTACCGCTACCTCATGCGACGGCTGGCCGAGCGTCCGGCAAACTTGCTCTTCTTCCTGAGAAATCTCGTGCGAGGTTGATGTAGAGCACGGCAACGAGCGCAACGACGACGAGATCGCGCGTGAGCAGTAGCCAGGATTCGCGCGGAGCGAGCGTCGTCAGCGGCCAGTAGTGCGCCGGGAACCACAGCTGTGTCAGCACGAGCGCCGCCGCGAGCAGCACAGGGGCGACTCGGCTCCGCACGAGCGGCACGAGCGGGATGAGCCAGATCATGAATTGGGGCGAGAACACCTTCCCGAATGCCATGAACGTCGCGATCGAGGCGGTAGCCGCCACCACGAGGCGTTCGCGCTGCACCGGACCGCGCGCGAGGGCGATGTAGATCGCGCACAGGACCGCGATCGCGAGGAGTGTCGAGACGATCACCGCCGCTCCCGCGCCGGCGCTCTCGATGTTCTGCGAGCCGTGATCGGATCGGACGCTGATGCCGAGGCCGGCGACGTGATGGAGCGCGATGAGCACCGATGCGCCGAGGCTCTCGATCTGCAACGGGCGGTGCAGCTGCACGCCGAAGCTGTGGCCGAGCCCGCCGGGCGCGATGGCTGCGAACGGGAAGAA
>DATGEH010000127.1:0-13932 GCA_035310325.1 Gaiellaceae bacterium | reverse complement strand
CTTCTCACGCGCCCCTGGAAGATCCTCGTGGAGCATGAGCGGGATCCCGTCCGGTGTCCGCCCGAACATCCGGCCGCAACCGGTGCACGAAAGGCCATCGGATCGCTCGACCAGGTCGGCGCGACAGAGAGGACACCGCAGGAGCTCGAGCAGAGAGGTCGGCACGGGTCGTCAAACTAGCGCGCACGTCGATCGGCTCGCACCTGCCCAAACACGACCCTTACAGCGGTTGGTTACGCTGAACGGCGTGCTACGAGCCGCACGATTCGCGCGGCGGAGGCGCGCTGCGCCGTGACGGCCGTCGCCGCTCTGATCGCGCTCCCGGTCAGCCTGCTCACGATCTGGGCGCTCGTGCGGACCCCGCTCGCGACGCATGTCGTGGCGGCGCCCCGCGCCGACCGTTGGCACAGACGGTCGACGCCGCTCCTCGGCGGCACCGGGATCCTCGCTGGGCTGCTGGCGGCGGCGGGCGTGGCTGTCGCCGCAGGCCTCGTGCCGGCAAACGCAGAGCTCGGGGGAGTCCTCGGCGGTTGCGTCATCCTCTTCGTCGCCGGGCTCGTCGACGACCTCGTCGGCCTGCCGCCACTCGCGAAGCTCGGCGCGCAAGGCGCCGCCGCCGCCCTCGTGCTCGCCGCGGGCGTGCGAGTCGAGATCGTCTCGAACAACATCTTGGCGACGGCGCTCGGGGTCGTCTGGCTCATCGGGATGACGAACGCCTTCAACCTGCTCGACAACATGGACGGGCTTGCTGCGAGCCTCGCGACGATCGCGTGCGCGTTCTTCGCAGTCGACGCATTCACCGTGCATCCCAACCACCTCGTCGCAGTTGTCGCGCTCGGGATCTGCTTCGCCTGCCTCGGATTCCTGCCGTACAACCTTCGGCTCAGGGGCCCGGCCTCCGTCTTCATGGGCGACAGCGGCAGCCAAGTGCTCGGCTTCGGGCTCGGCTCGCTCGGTCTGGCCGCAAGCTGGAACGTGGCGGGCTCGACGGTTGCAACGCTCCTGCTGCCGCTCCTCGTGCTCGCGGTGCCGATCCTCGACACGACGCTCGTCACCGTCGTTCGCGTGCTCGAAGGACGGCCCGTGACGCAGGGCGGTCGCGACCACACGTCCCACCGCCTCGTGTACCGGGGCCTGTCCGACAAGCGCGCGGTCGTCCTGCTCTGCGCGGTGAGCGCGGGGCTGGGACTGACAAGCCTCGCCTACAAGGTGCTCGACGATGTCCGCATCACGCTCATCGGCGTCTTGCTCACGTTCGCGTTCCTGCTCCAGTTCGGGAGCTTCCTCGCCGACGCGAACGCGGCGCCCCGCTCCGAGCCGACCGACGCGCCGTCGTTCATCCGCTCGCTGCTCGTCAACCGCAAGCGACTCATCGAAGTCGTCGTCGACTTCGCTCTCATCACGGCGTCGTTCACCGCCGCATTCCTCATCAGGCTGCAGGGCACCGGCCTTCCTTGGCAGCGGCACGTCTTCGACCTCTCCCTCTCGGCGATCCTCGTCGCGCGCTACGTGTTCTTCATCGCGTTCGGCCTATACCGCGGTGTGTGGCGGTATGCGGGAGCGCGGGACGGCGCAAGCGTTCTCTTGGCAGTGGTGCTTTCGGAAGGCGCTGCATTCCTCTTCATCTGGGCGACGGTTCCCTGGGACGGCTTCCCGCGGGGCACCTACTTGATCGACGTGCTCCTCTGCTCCCTCCTCATCGGGATCTCCCGGTTCTGGGAGCGCGCGTTCGCCCGCGGAATCTCTGTCCTTGTCGGGTTCGGAGATCAGCGACGCACGCTGATCGTGGGTGCCGGCAGGAGCGGTCGCAGCTTGCTGCGGGAGCTCCGCGAGACTCCCGGCGAGCGCGTGATCGGATTCGTCGACGACGATCCGGCGTTACGCAATCGCCGCATCCAAGGCGTTGGGGTTGTGTCAGGCATCGAGGAGATCGGGTGGACGCTCGGGCGCTTCGCCCCCGATGCCGTCCTCGTGACGATTCCGGGGGCGCCACGAGAGCGACTCGAGTCGATCGTCGAAGCGTGCAGTCGTGCCGGCGTCCCGTGCCGCTTCGTCCGACGGCACATCGACGTCGACCCCGCGGTCGTCCTCGGAGCCGCGACAGAGTGAGTGTCATCGAAGGTCTTCCGCGCACCGAGGCGGAGGCAGTCGAGAGATCTCTGATCGACCGCCTGGGGGCAGCGCTGCCCCTCGCAGGGATCTACGTCGTTCTGTGCATGATCTACCTGGTCGAAGTATGGAAGCGCGTGACGCCGTGGTTGTTCGGCGACGAGCTCGAGCTCACACAACTATCGCGTTCAATCGCATCGACCGGACACGCCGCCCGCCGGGGTGCACCACACTCGCCGGATTCGATCTACACGTACGCGATGGCGCCCTTCTGGCGCATCCACGACGTGAGCAAGGCGTACGCCGCGATCAAGTACCTCGACGTCTTCGTCATGACGTCCGTCGTATTTCCGACGTACTTCCTGGCTCGACTCGTTGTCGGGCGCCGTGCGGCCCTCTTCGCGGCCGCCGGCGCTGCCGCGATCCCGTCGCTCGCCTATTCCTCATACATCGTCGAAGAGACGTTCGCGTATCCGTTCGCCGCGCTGTGCTTCTTCTTGATCGCCAAGATGCTTGTCGAGCGCCGGAGCGGCCGCCGGTGGTACGGCTGGCTCGCGGCCGCAGTCCTGGCGTCCGGGTTCGCCCCGGCCGTGCGATCCGAGCTGGCCGTGATCCCAGCGGTCCTGGCCTTGGCGATGTTCTTCGCCGCCTGGTCGAGCGACCGGGCAAGAGCTCGTCGCCGTTCATGGTCAGCCGGGGATTGGATCGGAGCAATCGTGGTCGGCTTCGGAGTGATCTTCGTCCTGAGTGGGATTGCGAGCCACCACTCGCTCCAATGGCTGTCGGTGACGCGCTACTACAAGCACCGGATCATCGTCGAGGGGAACTGGGCAATCGGCGCGCTCGCAATCGGCGTGGGGATCGTCCCCATGGTCGCCGGGATTGCGAGCTTGTTCGACGCTCCGGGCCAGGCGCGCGACCGAGGCGTGCGCATGTTCCGTTGCGTCACGTTGGCTGGCTTCATCGCCTTCGGCACGTACACGGCATTCAAAGCTGCATATCTCTCCACCACATTCGCTACACGAGTCGAGGAACGGAACCTGATCTACGTCGCCCCCTTGCTCTTCATCGGGACAGCGCTCGTCCTCGCACGACGCTCCGTCAACCTGCCTGCACTCGCTGCGACGACCGCATATGCGCTCTACCTCGTGGGCTACGCGCTGTATCACGTCGTCGGCTCCCCGTACGAGATGGGCGTGCGCCTCTACTCGGACGCACTCGGCTTCGCCATCGCACAGCGGGCGAATCTCGAGCTGTACTGGACGCCGAGCACGGTTCGTATCGTCCTGATCTCCGCCGCCTTGATCGGCGTCGGACTTCTTCTTTCACTCCGCGGCCTGCTCGCGCGCCCCCGTATCGCCGGTGGCGTCGCCATCGCGCTCGGGGCGGGGATCCTCGCGTGGAACCTCGCGGGCGAACTGTCGGCGGCAGCCGGCACGAATGAGCTCAGTCACAGCTACGCGCGCACACTCGGACATCCGTTTTCGTGGGTCGACGACGCGACGCATCTGCGCTCAACGCTCTACGTCGGCGCGGGCGAGGAAGATCAGAATCCGGAGTGGTTGCTCGAGTTCTGGAACCGATCGATCGCGCGGGTCACCAGCCTCGACGGCACTGTCCAGGGCCCAGGGCCGGCACCGGGACCCAACCTCGAGCGGAACGGGACGCTCATCTGGGGGAGCAGCCCGCGCGATCTCGGTCCGCAATACACCTACGCAGTCGAGGACCGGCCCTGCATCGACCTCGCCGGCGCGCCGGTCGCGGAGCACCAGTACCACGCGGGCGGACTGGCGCAAGGTTGGCGACTCCTTCGGCTCACTCGTCCAAACCGCCTGAGAAGCATGTGTACAGGCATCTGGCCGGACGGCTGGTCTGGCGACCACGACAGCGCGTACTTCCGCTTCTCCGGGCCGGCCGGCTGGCTACGAATCGACTACACGAGGCTGGATTGGGGCTATCCGAGCGGCTCGACACCCGTCGAGTTCTTGCTCGGCACGCTCGTCATCAATGCGAACGACCAGCCGATTCTCGGCCGCGTGACGAGAACGGTCGATCGATCGATTGACAGCGCGCAGGCGAAGGTCGAGTGGTTACGAGTGCCCGCTGGGCCATTCGCCGTGCACGTTGCCGTCGCAAAGAAGGTCGTGCCGCACGACTTCAATCCCGCGAGCGGCGACCAGCGGAAGCTCGGTGTTGAGTTGAGATACGAATTTCGGGAGTCGCGCTAGCGTAAACGCAGCGCCAAGAGACGCTCGGGGTGCTTGCGCAGGAACCTCAGCATTGCTCGTGCGTGCCAGAGCGTATGGATGGTGAGGAAGCGCTTGTCGATCACCGCGGCATACTCGTGATGCACGACCGCATCGGGTACGTACCACCGCTCCCAGCCGACACGCGCCGCCCGATAGTTGAGATCGATGTCTTCGCAATACATGCGAAAACCGGCGTCCCAGCCACCGATCTCATCGAGCATGGCGCGCCGCAAGAGGAGAAACGCGCCGAGCATCGTGTCAGTCGGCACCGGCTCACGAGGCTGCTCCTCCAGCAGGTAGTGACGGCGCTGCCAACGCTTGGGTGGGAAAAGGAGCCGCAGCGGCGTTCGTCGCACGAGGGTCGCACCGACGGTCGGGAAGCTGCGGCGCGAGAGCTGCCATGACCCGTCTGGGTTCAGCATCTTCGGTCCGGCCACACCGCAACGCGGATGCTCGGCCATGAACGCCCTCAAGACCGATATGGCGTCGGCCTCGGCAATCACATCGGGGTTGGCGATGAGGACCAGCTCGTGCCGCGTCTGCACGGCGCCGCGATTGGCGTTGGCGGCAAACGACAGCGGCCGTTCGTTCTCGAGCACGCGGACTCCGGCGGGGAGCTCGCGCGGCACGCTGCCCGGTACATTCGCGATGACGAGCAGCTCGTCCACTTGCGGCACGAGCGCGGGCAATGACTGCTCGAGCTCCTTGGCGTGCCCGTGCGAGATGACGACTGCTGAGACCTTCACGGGAGCAGCTCCCGATACACGGCGACCGTGGCACGTGCCGTCGCCTCCCAAGTGAACGCGCGCGCACGCTCGATCCCCGCCTGCACCCAGCGCGCCGGGTCTTCAAGCACCCCAGCGAGCACGGCAGCGAATGTCTCCGGCATGGCGTACGCAATGGCGTTGCCGCCGACCTCGCGCACCGCCGGATCCGGCGTCGCGACGACTGGCGTGCCACACGCCATTGCCTCGGCAACAGGCAGGCCGAAGCCCTCATGCAAGGTCGGAAAGAGCAGTGCGGCCGCTCCCCGATACAGGCGTACGAGCTCCTCCCTGGGAACGAATCCGCGGAGATCCGCGCCGCGTCGGCGGAGCTCCGCGGCCAACCCAGCGTCGCGTTCGGGCCCCGCAACGATCAGCCGCCTCCCGACCGCGGCCGCCGCGTCGGCAGCGAGCAACGGATTCTTTCGTTGCTCGATCGACCCGACGAACAAGACATAGTCGGCATGCGTTCCACCCGGTGTGAACGCCGGGTCCGCTGCAAGGGGAGTGACGACGACCTTGTCGGGCGAAAGGCCGTACAGCTCGACAAGATCAGCCTTTGTCCGTTGCGAGATCGCTAGGACACGACGCGCGCGGTGTGCGGAACGCGGCACGACGAAGCGAAAGATCGATGTCTCCCGGCGTCCCATGAGCGATGCATTACGTTCGAAGGAGAGGTCCTGCACCGTCAAGACGGCCGGGCAGAACGAGGCGAGCGGCAGCGAGTGAATGAAGTGCGCCAACGCCGGTCGAAGCCTGCGGATGAGCAACGGCACACGCACGGCCATGCGAAACTCCTGTGTCCGAGATCTCAACTGGATCGGCTCGACCCCAGCGGGCACAAGGTCCGGGTTGCGCGTAATCGCCGCAAACCGAAGCTCCGGTCCGGCCGCGGGCAAGGCACGCAAGAGTCCCGCGACATACGACTCGTCACCCGTGCGCTGTCTTCCGAGCGCGTCTGCGTCGATCACGATCAGCGGCGCGCTCATACCGCCTCTGCGTAAACGGCGAGTGTCAGCCGGGCCGTTTCGTTCCACGAGAACTGGCTGGCCCGTTCGAGTCCCTGCGCGCGCAAATCCCGACGGCGCCCGAGAGCCTCGTCCATTCCGGCCGCTATCGCTGCCGCGTCGAGTGGATCGACGAGTACTGCTGCACCGCCGGCGACCTCCTCCATCGCGCTCCCGCGAGCCGTCACCACCGGCGTTCCGCAAGCCATCGCCTCGAGCACGGGGATTCCGAAGCCCTCGTACAAGGACGGATATGCGACGCAGAGAGCCCCGCGATACTGGCGGGCGAGCTCCTCGTCGGGGATTTCTCCGAGCCACCGCACACCGGAGCCGCGCGGCTCAACGCCTCCCCAGCCTGGGGCGCCGACGACGCGGAGTTCGATTCCGAGCCGACGGGTCGCCTCCACCGTGCGCGCGAGATTCTTCCTCGGCTCGAGCGTGCCGACGGCGAGCACGTAATCTCCCTCCGCGCGCACGCCGTCCGGCGCGAAGACCGGATCGACGGCGTTCGGAGCGACGCGAAGCTTGTCGCGGGGGATTCGGAGCAGCCGCTCGACCTCAGTCGCGGTGAACTCGGAAACGGTGATGATCCGTCGAGCGGTACGGAGCACGCGCGGTACGACTGCTCTGCTGTACGACCTTGTCCATGGGGGAAACGCCTCCGGATGACGGAAGACGGCGAGGTCATGGACGGTGACGACGAGCGGAACCGCCGAGCGCAGCGGGCCGCGGTACGTCGGGCAATGGAGGACGTCCGCCTTCCGGCTGCGGCGCGGAAGCACGTGCGGATACCACGCGAGGTCGAGCCAAAGCGTGCCGGCCGGCCCGTTCGAGAAGCCCCGCTGCCGCTCGAGCTGCACCACACGCTCCAGCCGGGGCACGAGCGCGCGAAGGTAACGGGCGGTTCCCGCTCGCGTGAGCTCGAGTGGCGTGACGTCGAGCGCGACCTTCACGACACACTCTTCCACGCAGCCAGGTGCGCCATGCCGTTCTCCGCCCACGAGAACGACCGTGCATGAGCAAGGCCACGCCGTACGAGCTCTGCTGGATCGCTCAACGCCTGATCGATCCCGGCCGCGATCGCCTCGGGATCGAGCGGATCGACGCGGACCGCCGCCCCGCCGCACGCCTCGTCGAGCGACGGATGTGAAGACACCACACACGGCACCCCGCATGCCATCGCCTCGATGATCGGCATGCCGAACCCCTCGAACAGCGACGGATACACGAAGACGCTGGCACCGCGATAGAGGGCAGGAAGTCGATCCATCGGGATGTAGCCGAGCGGCACTACCCCTGGCCGGTCGTAGATCGGCGCAGATCCAAAGCCGGGAGCCCCGACCACCGCGAGGGCGAACTCGTCACCAGCGAGTCGCGGGTAGGCCTCGAGCAGCATCGCCAGGTTCTTGCGCGGCTCGAGGGTCGCGACGGAGAGCACATATGGACGACCGAGATCGGTCCTGTCCCCGTCGAGTGTGAAGATCGGATCGATACCTGGGTAAGCAACGTGAATCCGCTCCTGCGCAACGCGAAGCGATTCGGCGACGTCGTTCGCGGTGAAGCGCGAGTTCACCAGCACGACGTCGCACGTCCGCGCGGCGTGGCGGTACTTCGCGCCGTGCATACGTCGCGTGCGGGGATGCACCCACTCCGGGTGGTGGAGCGGTACAAGGTCGTGGATCATCGTCGATCGCACGCCGGCGGCCTGCGGCGGATACATCCAATCGGTGAAGTGAAAGACGTCGAGCGGGCCGAGGAAGCGTTCGACTGCCGGGGTGCCGGCGCGGCTCCAGAGCGTGCGCACCGCGTGTGCGGCCGGCAGCACGGGCAGTCTGCGCTCGAGGGCGAGGCCCGCGAGCGACGATTCGACCTGCCGCCTCCCTCGACGACTAGCCGGCGCAAATGCGACCACCTGGTGCTCGTCGCCCGCTGCGGCGACGATTCCGCCGAGCGAGCCGAGCACGTAGTTGCCGACACCCGTCCGCGGATGTGAAAGAGGCGAAACGTCGATTACGAGCCTCACCTCGGCGCCACGTACCGGATTGCGTCGAAATGCAAGCCGAGCAGACGCGTGTCGGCGCTATGCATGCTCGGCACCGACGAGGGGCGCCGAGCGGGAGAGATTGCGAACGAGACCCTACAGACGCCCGCTTGCGGAACGAGCGGGAACTTGAACGCGAGCCCCGGTGTCGACGACGGCACCATCAGCACCCGCGCAGGCGTCGTTCCGGTCACGTGCACGATCTGTGTGACGCCTGGGAAGAGGCGGTCGTCACTCTCCACGGTCACCGCCAGCGAACCTCCGGCGCACGAAGACCTCGTCCAGGTCAGGCGTGGGCCGGACCAGGGGTTGTGAGCGCCTTCATAGAGGCCGCGAATCCGCGTCGCCGTGCGTACCCGGCCGGAGACGCGGTAGAGCACGAGTTGCTTCGCATCGTCCGCCGCGATTGGACGGCCGATTAGCGTGACGCGCCGATTCGTGAGGACATACCGCGCGGCGATCGTATGACCGGAACCATCGCGGACTAGGCCGGTCGAACGTTCGACCGTGACGCTCGTAGCCGGCATGTCGCCCCCCAGATGCACACCCAGCTCATAAACGCGCGAAACGCTCCGATTCCAGAACTCGTTCTCCCACAGCCCGAGCCGGTTGCCGCCGGAGTAGAGCACGGCGACCTCGGCGCCGGCGCCGACGGCGCGGTCGATCCAGCCCCGGTCACGCACGCCGATGCCCTGCGCGGCGGCGCTCTTCGACAGGCGCGGGAACGAGTGGGTCCACTGTTCGAGCGGGAGCCAGGTGGCGAGAAACCCAAACGCCACAAGGGTAGGTAAGACGGGCGCGTAGCGACGCGGAAGCCAGAGAAATGCAGCAGCAAGTGCGACGGATACGGCGACGGCGACGATACCGATGCCGGTCGCGCCGACCCACGACCCGTCGACATACCACCACGGCTGCAGTCCGATCGTGTCGGACTGCGCGGTTTGATTGAGCAGGTGCGTAAACGGGATCGCTCCCGGGAGCGCCGCCGCGAAACCGGCGGCGGCCACCGTCGCACGCGGTGGCTTCGGCTGGCCGCGCTCGATCCACACGACGAGCGCGAGAACGAAGAGCGGGACGAGATAAAAGAGGTTGCGCTCCTCGATGCGCTGCGAGTACTGGGATGCGAAGACCGCCACCTCGACGACGAGCCAGAGCGAGAGCGCCGTCGCAGCAGCGGCGAAGATACGCAGCTCTCGATCCAGGTGTCGCGCGTTCGCAACGAGGACGATCAGCGCTGCGAACGGCAATACCCAGAGTGCGAGGTCGAGCTCCGCGACGTGGAGCACGAGCCATTCCACTGCCGGCCAGAGCCGGTAGCCGCCGTTGCTCGTGACGCTGTAGTTCCCGAGAATTGCTGCCGGCGAGTGCCCGCGCGCGACCTCGACGACGACGGTGAGTGCCGCGACGAGCCCGATGATTCCGTACAACGGCCTGAATGCGCCGAGGCGCCGCGGGCGCCCTCGCTCGATCCATGCGAGCAGAAGCGGCGCAGTCAGCACCGCGGCGACGAGCGCCACCGTCTGCGCACGGGTGAGGAACGCGACCGCGAGCAGAACGACCAGCGTGAGCTGCCGGCGAAGCGTCGGCCGCTCGAGCATACGTACGAGCACGAAAGCGAGCCAGGCGAAGATCGGATAGAACACGTTCTCGGTCATGATCGTTCCCGCGTACGCCATCGACGGGACCGCGACCGAGAGGGCGGCGACTGCGAGAGCAGACGGCTTGCGCACCATGCGTCGCGCAAGCAGGTAGGCCGGGAACACAACCGAGGAGATCGCAAACGCGTCGATCACGCGAGCCCACCGATAGGCCTCCGAAACAGACCCGAAAATGGCGTAAGCCGGGGACAGCAGAAGCGGGTAGACGAAGCCGTAGTGCGCATGCGCGCCGCGGATGAGGAAATGACCGGTCGCTGCGAAGCTGCGGGCCATGTCGGACCAGACGATCTCGTCGACCATGATCCACGGCGAGACGAGGCGGAGTCCGAGCGCCAGCTGCACGACGACGGAAGCGGCGTACAGAGAAGCGAGCCAGATCCACATCGGCCACAGCCCGATGAGCCGTGTCCCCCAACCTGGCTGCGAGACGTGGCCGAGCCGGGCCGAGCCATCGGCGGTGACGAGGGACGGTCCCGCGAGTGCGGGCACGAGCAACTCGGGATCGACCCCGACGTCCGCCGCTGCGTCGGCGATCTCGCGCAATACGCGTTCCCGCACGGTGGCGCCGCCGGCGGCTTCTTCGAGCGCAGCGGCATAGAGCTCGGCGGTGCGGCCGAGGTCGTGCTCATGCTCGACGTACGCCCGGACGTCCTTGCTCATCCGCGCGCGGAGCTCGTGGTCGCTTCCGAGACGATCGAGCGCGTCGGCGAGAGACGCGACCTCGTCGGGGCCGCCGGCCGGAACCTTGATCGCGACGTCGTCTGGGAGCTCCGAGAACCAGCCGATGTCGCTCACCACAAGCGGGACTCCGAGCGACAGCGTTCGCAGGGCGCTGGCGGACGTCTCACCCATCGTCGGCATCCGGAGCTGGACGCACGCGTCACACGCGGCGATGAGCGACCACAGTCGCCGTTCCTCGACGTACTGCTCGCGAATGACGCCGTCCGTTCCGATACCGGCGCGCTCGATGCGACCCGCGAGATCGAATCCGGGAGCCTCGGCGCCGACGAGGAGCAGCCTCGCGTTTGCGTGTCGCGCTCGCGCGGCCGCGAATGCGCGCAGCGATTCCGGGATGCGCTTGCTCTCGTTCATGTGGCCGAAGCAGCCGAAGACCGGCCCGCCGTCGATCTCTAGCGAGTCGACCTCCGGCGTCGGCCACGCGGGCATCGGGATGCGCCAGATCGGGCCGGCGTATCCGTACTCCCGCGCGAGCGTCTCGACGTAGTGCGAGTGCACGATGAGCCCGGTCGAGCGGTCGAGGAGCTCGCCGGCGAGCGGGAACTCCTCCGGCCGTACCTCCCACAGCGGTGGCACACGTCCTTCGAGGACGCCGTGGCCGAGCAGCCGACCGGGGACCCCGGCCTCCCGTTCCATCGCCGCGAGGTAGGCGTGGCCGTCGTGGCGCCCTATCGTCAGGCCGGCGATGAGATGGTGGAGCACGAACTCGTGCAGGACGACGACGCCGGGCCGACGGCGGAGGGCATCGACGATCCAGCCGTGCGCATCGGGGTTGTTCCCGATGTGGTAGACGGCGACATCCGCGTCAGCGAGGGGACGTGTCCGGCCGGTGCGGACCGCCTCAACTTCCACGAGCTTTGCGAGTTCGGGAATGAGGAGCGCCGAGTAGTCAGCGACTCCCGACCGATCCGGCGGCAGCGGCGAGAAGTACGCGACCTTCACGCGACCGTCGCGAGCAGCCGGTCGATGCACGAGTCCCACGTCACCCCGCCTGCGATCTCGCGACCCGCGCGCCCAAGCGCGCGCGCCTTGTCGGCATTACTGCGCAGCCAGCCGAGACCACGCGCGATGTCATCCGCGCTCGGCGCGACGACGATGCCCGTCACGCGGTCGCGGACGATGTCGAGTGGACCGCCGGCGTCGGCCGTCGTGAGCACCGGTTTCTCAGACAGAAACGCTTCGAACGGCACCATGCCAAAGTCCTCGTCGACCGGCGCGTAGTAGACCGCGAGGCAGCGCGCGTAGAGATCGGCGAGCTCCTCGTCGTCGACGCGGCCGGTGAAGGTCGCGCGGCCGTCGAGCCCGCGATCGTGTGCGAGCTGCTCTAGCCGCTCACGGTCGGGACCATCGCCGGCGATGGTCACCCGCAGTGCCGGCTCGACTGCTGCGGCTTCGATCAGCAGGTCGATGCGCTTCGCGCGATCGAGTCGCCCGACGGAGAGGACGAAGTCCTCATAACCGGCGCAGCGATACGCGAGCGGCGCGGGTGGATGAGGCATGACATCGGCCTCGAGACCGACCGAGTCGCGCAGACGGCGTGCGACGTTGTGAGACGTCGCGAAGAGAGCGCGCGCCTCCGAGAGGGCGTACCGCTCGAATGCGAGGATCTGCCGTCGCAGGGCGCGGTCCCCCGCCGATTCCGAGAACTGTCCGAGATCGGTGCGGTCGAAGTCCCATGCCTGACGGAACTGATGCAGAAGCCAGACGATCTTGCGCGGATGCCGCACGGCGTACGACGGAAACTTCGTCGCGATGACGGCATCGACCGGTCGGCCGTTCGCCTCCTCGATGTCGAGCAGCCGCCAAAGAAACGCCTGCGTGAGCACGCGCTCGCCCGGATACCACTTGAACGGGACGGTGACGAGCGTCGCATCGTGATTGCGCACCTGCAACTCCGTCACGAGGTCGTCGGCGAAGATCTCTGCGCCGCCACGCTCGAACGGCACCTGCGGCAGGCACACGGCAATCCTCACGGCCCGGCCTCCAACCGGTCGATCCGCTTGGTCAGATCGTCGATCAACCGCAACAGCGCGTCGTTGACGATCCGCTGTTCGGCGAGCGCAGGCTCGACGTACCAGCGCATGAGCTTCCGCAGCAGGCGCTTCGTCTGGAATGCGGCCCACCCTTTTGCCCCGGCGCGGCGCTCGAGTGGCTTGTCCGCGCTCACGGGCCAGAAGCGCTCGGCGAGCCCGCGCACAGTCACGAGATCGCGGGTCCCGCGGTCGATCGCCCGCTTCAGCTCCTCGTACACCCGGTCCACGTCAGCAGGCCGTTCCAGCTCGGGCCCCGGCATCGAGCGGATTCTAGTGAGCGCCTGTTACGAACTCGTTTGGGCGCGAAGCGCGGCAAGCTCGGCGTCGACGAGGTGGGCAACCAGCTGTTCGAAGCCGACAGTCGGCGACCAGCCGAGCCTGTCCCTGGCCTTTGTTGCGTCGCCGACGAGACGGTGCAGCTCGGCAGCCCCGCGCTTGAGCGACTCGTCGACGCGGACGTGGTCGGCCCATTGGAGCCCGACATGCCCGAATGCCGACGCGGTCAGCTCGCGCACGGTGTGCAGCTCGCCCGTGGCGATCACGTAGTCGCTTGGCTCGTCCTGCCGCAGCATCAACCACATCGCATGGACGTAGTCTCCCGCGTACCCCCAGTCGCGTTGCGCGTCGAGATCGCCGAGCGCAAGCTCCGACTCCAGGCCGAGCGAGATCGCCGCCGCCGCATGCGCGACCTTGCTGGGCAGGAAGTCGACCGGGCGGCGCGGCGACTCGTGGTTGTAGAGGATGCCGCAGCTTGCGTGCAGACCGTAGCGACGCCGGTAGGAGGCGACGATGAAGTGCCCGTAGGCCTTCGCGACACCGTAGGGCGTGACCGGCGCGAGCCGCGTCGACTCCGTCTGGGGCACTTCTTCCGGTTCGCCGAAGATCTCACTCGAGGACGCCTGATACACGCGGATTGTCGAGTCGACTGTCCTGATCGCCTCGAGCAGTGCGGTCACACCAACCGCCGCGAACTCGGCGGTGACGACCGGCTGCTGCCAAGACAACGGTACGAACGAAGGCGACGCGAGGTTGTACACCTCCGACGGCGCGTGCGTGCGCAGAAGGCTCACCAGCGCACCCTCGTCGAGCAAGTCGCATTCCAGAAGCTCGATGCGGCCGCGGATCGCCACGAGATTCTCGTACGCGTGATCGGCGTCGCGCACGATGCCGACGACCTCGTAGCCACATTCGAGCAGTAGCTCCGCGAGATACGAGCCGTCTTGCCCGCCGATGCCCGTGACAAGTGCGCGGGGCATCAGTGCAGGCCTCGGACGTATGACCAAGCCTCGTCGAGGCCGTGCGACCGAATCGACGCGACCACCGCGGCATAGAC
>DATGEH010000126.1:0-6851 GCA_035310325.1 Gaiellaceae bacterium | reverse complement strand
AGAGCGACGTTGGCGACGACGACCTCCGCCTGCGGCAGCTCGTCCGCGAGCGCGTCGGCGCGGCGCGCGACGAGCTCGACGCCGTTGACCTGCGCGTTTGCCAGCGTCGCCTCGACCGCGGCGTCGTCGACGTCGATCGCGGTGACGGGAGCGAAACCGAGCCGAGCCGCGGCGATCGAGAGCACGCCGGAGCCGCAGCCGACGTCGAGCAAGCTTCCGGGCGCGACCTCCTGCAGCAGCTCCAGGCAGAGCCGCGTCGTGGGATGCGCACCGGTGCCGAACGCGCGACCCGGGTCGACGACGACCGGCACGAGGCCCGCGGGCGGCTGCTCCCAGGGCGGCCCGACCCACAGCCGGCCGACGGCGACGCCGTGGTGGAACGCCCGCCACTCGTCCTCCCAGCCCTCGCGCACGTCCTCGGCTCCGATCACGTCGAAGCCGATCGGCGGCTCGTCCGCGTAGACGGCGAACGCTCCGTCGAGCTCCTCCACGCCCTCCGGGAACAGATGCAGCAGCAGCGCGAGCTCGGGCTCGCCGCCGACGATCACGTAGCGCTTCAACGAAAAGCGCTGCGGATCTTCTCGAAGAAGCCTTCGTCGGGCTTGTACGTCCTGTCGTCGGCGTGCGCGTCGAAGTCCGCGAGCAGGCGGCGCTGCTCGTCGGTGAGATGGCGTGGCACGACGACGTTCACGAGCACCCGGTGGTCGCCGCGGCCGAACCCTCGTAGCAGCGGCATGCCGCGGCCGCGCAGCACGCGGATCTCGCCGGGCTGCGTGCCGGCCGCGAACTCGAGCTCCTCGTCGCCGTCGAGGGTCGGGATCGTCACCGTTGCGCCGAGCGCGGCCTGGGTCATGGTCAAGTCGGCGGTCGAGAACACGTCGTCCCCCTCGCGCACGAAGCGCGGATCGGGACGTACGTGCACCTGCACGTACACGTCGCCGGCGCGCGCGCCGAGCACGCCGGCATGCCCCTCGCCGCCGAGCCGGATCTGCTGGCCGTCGTGGATGCCGGCCGGGATCTCGACCTCGAGCGCGCGCTCGTCAAGGATGCGGCCGGCGCCGTCGCACTGCGTGCACGGCTGCTCGATGTTGCGACCGGTTCCTCGGCAGGTGGGACACGCCTGCGTGCGCACGAACTCGCCGAAGACGCTGCGCGACACCTGCTGCAGGCGACCGGTTCCCGCGCACCTCGGGCAGGTCGTGATCTCGGTCCCCGGCTCGGCGCCGTCGCCGCCGCAGCGTGAGCACGTGACCGCGACCTGGAACGGGACGTCACGCGTCACGCCGCTCGCCGCCTCCACGAGCTCGATCTCGACGGCGGCGACGAGATCCGCGCCACGGCTTCTCCGTCCGGTCAGCAGGTCGTCGCCGAAGAACGCCGCGAAGAGATCGGAGAGACTGCCGAAGTCGAAGTGGCCGGGCTGGAAGCCGCCGCTGCGCAGGCCGGCGTGCCCGTAGCGGTCGTAGAGCTCGCGCGTCTCCGGCTTCGAGAGCACCTCATACGCCTCGACGACCTCGCGGAAACGCTCCTGGGCGTCGGGCGCATCCGAGACGTCGGGATGGAGCTCGCGCGCGAGCCCGCGGAACGCCTTCTTGATCTCCGCCTCGCTCGCGCCGCGCGCGACGCCGAGCAGCTCGTAGTAGTCCCGCTCGGTTGTCGCCATCAGCGTTCTTCGTAAATGGATTCGACGAAGCGCGACAGCTCGTTCGCGGCGGCGCGCACCGCGCCGAGCGCCTTCTCGTAGTCCATGCGCACAGGCCCGACGAGGCTGACGGCGCCGAGCGCGCGGTGCACGAGTCCGTACGCGGCGCCGACGAGCGCGATCTGGCGCAGCGCAGGATGCTCGAGCTCGTGTCCGACCCGCACGTACGGCTCGCGTGTGGTCGCAGGCTCGCCGATCACGTCGAGGACCGCGTTGCGCCGCTCGACGAGCTCGAACAGGCCGCGATAGGCGTCGAGCTCCTCGGTGCGCACCTCGCCGAGCAGGTCCGCCGCGCCGCCGACGTACACGCGCTGCGTCGCGGAGACGAGCTCGGTGAACGCGGGGCGCAGCACGGCGAGGAACGAGCGCTCGCGCACCGGCAGGCCGGGATCGTCGAAGCGCCGGCGCAGGAGCGAGGTGCCGAGCTGCAGCCCGGCCACGGTCTCGTTCAGGTACTCGCCCGCCCATTGCACGAGGCCCGCGTCGACAGGGCTGTCGAATTGAATCGCCCGCTTCGTCACGCCGCCGGCCGACGTGATGACGACGACCATGACCACGTCCGGCTGCAGCAGCAGCACCTGCACGTGGACGACGGTCGTCGTCTCGAGGCGGGGTGCCGAGACGAGCGCGAGCAGGCGCGTCACGTGCGAGAGCATCTCCGTCGTCGCCTGCAGCGCCGCCTCGACCTCTCCGCCTGCGTCGTGCAGGTCGAGGGGAAAGTCCTGCGGATGCGGATCGAGCCGGTGCAGGAGCTCGTCCGCGTAATAGCGGTACCCGGTCTCCGTCGGCACGCGGCCGGCGGACGTATGCGGGTGTGTGAGGAGGCCGAGCGACTCGAGCTCCGCGAGGTGGGCGCGCACCGTCGACGGCGCGGCGCCCAACCCGGCGCGCTCGACGAGCGTCTTCGAGCCGACCGGCTCGCCGCTCGCGACGAATTCCTCGACGACGCGGCGCAGGATCTCCTGCTGCCGCGGCGTCAACTGCAGCTTCACGCTCATTTGCAGGAAAAACTGTAGCCGCCGGGCCGGCCAAGCCGGCCCGGCTTTTCTGGTCGGCGTCGCAAGCGACGCCTTAGTTGAGAAGCTCGGCTGTAACGGCGTCGCCCAGGAATCGTCCGCGATCGGTGAGGACAACGGTGTCGTCGTCCGTGCGCGCGAGCCCGAGCGCCTCGACCCTCGCGAGCGCACCACGGTCGATTCCGTCCAGCACGAGCGGCTCGTCGAGGCGCAGCCCGAGCATGGCCCGCTCGCGCGCACGAACGTCGTCGTCGAGCGTCTCGATCTCACGGTCGTACGTTCCGGCGAGGTAGCGCGCGAGCTTCGGCGTGTTGCGGCGGCGCTCGCCGCCGAGCGTGGAGACCGCGCCGATGCCGATCCCGAGGTAGTCGCGGCCGAGCCAGTACGCGAGGTTGTGGCGTGAGCGCCTATCGCCGCGGCAGAAGTTCGCCGTCTCGTACCACCGGTAGCCGGCTTCGGTGAGCGTCGCGACGACGCGTTCGAAGTAGTCCTCCATCGCCTCCGCCTGCCGCACGAGCTCGTCGCCCCAGGCGTGCGTGAAGCGCGTGCCCGGCTTCGCCTCGAGCTCGTAGCAGGAGAGATGCTCGGGCTCGAGCGTCAGCGCGTCGGCGAGGTCGGCCTCGAGGTCGCCGACGCTCTGGCCGGGGATGCCGTAGATGAGGTCGAGCGAGAGGTTGTCGAACCCCGCGTTGCGCAGACGCGCGAACGCGGTGCGAACGTCGTCCGGCTGCGCGCCGCGCTCGAGCACGCGCAGCAGCTCCGGCCGGAACGTCTGCGCGCCGAGCGACACGCGCGTGACGCCCGCGGCGCGGAGGGCGCGCGCGAGCTCCGGTGTCACCGTCTCCGGGTTCGCCTCGACGGTCACCTCCTCCGCGGCGGGAAGCGCGTCGAGCAGTCGGACGAGCTCCGGCAGGGCGGTGAACGTCGGTGTGCCGCCGCCGAGGAAGATCGTCTCGACCTCGTCGGCGAGCTGCGCACGCTCGAGCTCCAGCTCGCGGAGGAGGGCGTCGACGTACGCGCGATGCTGGCCCTCGCGCCCGACGACGGTGACGAAGTCGCAGTAGCCGCAGCGATGCGCGCAGAACGGCAGGTGGACGTAGAGGTGCCGCGCGCCGGTCACGCCGCCCTCCGCTTCGGCCGCGGAACGAGCTCGCCGCCGCAGTTCGGGCAGACGTGCTCCAGCTCCACGCCGCAGGCAGCACAGAAGGTGCACTCGTAGGTGCAGATGACGGCCTCGCCGTCCGCCGCCAGCGCGGTGCCGCACCGCTCGCAGGTCTCTCGCATCTCGAGCGTCACGGCTGCTTGGTCCCCTGGCCGATGTTGAGCACGGCTAGGAACGCCTCCTGCGGCACCTCGACTGCGCCCACCTGCTTCATGCGCTTCTTGCCCGCCTTCTGCTTCTCCAGCAGCTTGCGCTTGCGTGTGATGTCGCCGCCGTAGCACTTCGCGAGCACGTCCTTGCGCCGCGCCTTCACGGTCTCGCGCGCGATGACGCGCGCGCCGATCGCGGCCTGGATCGGGACGTCGAACATCTGCCGCGGGATCTCCTCGCGCAGCTTCTCGACGAGGAGCTTGCCGCGCTCGTACGCGAAGTCGCGGTGGATGATGAGCGAGAGCGCGTCGACCGGCTCGCCGCCGACGAGCACGTCGACGCGCACGAGGTGGCCCGCCTTGAAGCCCGCGAGGTCGTAGTCGAACGAGGCGTAGCCGCGCGTTCGCGACTTGAGCTGGTCGTAGTAGTCGAGCACGATCTCGGCGAGGGGCAGCTCGTACGTGAGATGCACGCGCTCCGGCGAGAGGTACTCGAGCTTGCCGAACGTCCCACGGCGGTCGTTGTTGAGCTCCATGACCGTGCCGACGAACTCCTTCGGGACGATGATCGACGCGTCGACGTACGGTTCCTCGACCTCCTCGACCTCGCGCGGGAACTCCGCCGGGTTGTGCACCTCGCGCCACTCCGTGCCGTTCTTCTCGAGCACGCGGTACGCGACGGTCGGCGCGGTGACGAGCAGGTCGAGGTCGAACTCGCGCTCGAGGCGCTCGCGGACGATCTCCATGTGCAGCAGGCCGAGGAAGCCGCAACGGAACCCGAAGCCGAGCGCCTGCGACGTCTCGGGCTCGTAGAAGAGCGCGGCATCGTTCAACTTGAGCCGCTCGAGCGCGTCGCGCAGCTCCGTGTACGTGTCCGAGTCCGTCGGGAACAACCCGGCGAACACCATCGACTTCACGTCCTTGTACCCGGGCAGCGGCTCGTGCGCCGGTCGCGCGACCGAGGTGAGCGTGTCGCCGACGCGCAGGCTCGACACGTCCTTCAGGCCGGTGATGACGTAGCCCACTTCGCCCGCGGACAGCGACGGGACGGGCGTCATCGTCGGCGAGAAGAAGCCGAGCTCCTCGGCGTCGAAGCGCGTGTCCGTCGCCATCGCCTGCAGCGGCTCGCGGCGGGAGAACGAGCCGTCGACCATGCGCACGAATGCGACGACGCCGCGGTACTGGTCGTACGACGAGTCGAACACGAGCGCGCGCGGCGACGCATCCGGGTCCCCCGTCGGCGCCGGCACGCGCTCGACGATCGCATCGAGGACGTCGGCGACGTTCTGCCCCGTCTTCGCGGAGATGCGCAGCACGTACGTCGCGTCGTCGCCGAGCAGATCGGCCACTTCGGCCGCGGAGCCGTCGGGATCCGCCTGCGGCAGGTCGATCTTGTTCACGACTGGGACGATCTCGAGCCCGTTCTCGATCGCGAGATACGCGTTCGCGAGCGTCTGCGCCTCGATCCCCTGCGCGGCGTCGACGACAAGCAAAGCGCCCTCGCAGGCCTGCAGCGAGCGCGACACCTCGTACGTGAAGTCGACGTGCCCGGGTGTGTCGATGAGGTTCAGCTCGTGGCCCTTCCACGCGACGCGCACCGCCTGCGCCTTGATCGTGATCCCGCGCTCGCGCTCGAGGTCCATCGTGTCGAGCACCTGCGCGCGCATATCGCGCGCGGACACGGCGTCGGTCAGCTCGAGGATGCGGTCAGCGAGCGTCGACTTGCCGTGGTCGATGTGCGCGATGATCGAGAAGTTGCGGATTTGCGACTGGTCCATGCGTCACGTCGCGCGCCGGAGCCGCGAACGCAACGAGAGTAGCGTCTCGATCTCCTGCACCCCGAGCAGGCGGCAGCTGATCACGTAGGCCGCGATCGCTGCGGCGAGCGCGAAGCCGAGCGATACGACCTGGCCGCCGAACGAGCGGCCGACGGCGGAGTCGAGGGTGCGCCAGATCGTCCAGCTGACCGCGGCGACGACCGCCGACGCGACGACGACGCGCGAGGACGTCCGCGCGATCGCGCCGCCGTCCATCCGGCCGAGCCGGCGCCGCATGACCACGAGCAAGGCCCACGTGCCCGCGATGTTGCATACCGCCGTGCCCAGCGGAATCCCCCACGTCCCGAAGCGATAGAACGCGAGGTCGAGCAGCGCGTTGAGGAAGAGGTTCCCGAGCGCAATCGCCGTGGGCACCCAGTTCGACTGCATGCTGAAGAACGCGCGGTTCAGCATCAGCATCGCACCGTTGAAGACGAGCCCGGCGCTGAACGCGGCGAGCGCGCCCGCGACGACCGGCGTCTGCGGCGCATGGAAGTGGCCGCGCTGGAAGAGGATGCGGACGATCGGCTCGGCGAGCACCGCGCTCACGACCGCCGCCGGAATCAGCAGGAACGCAATCTGCCGCAGCCCGGTGCTGACCGTACGCCGGAAGCCGTCCATGTCGCCACGCGACGCGAAGCGCGACAGCGACGGGAACAGCACGGTCGCGATCGCGACGGAGAACATCCCCTGCGGCAGCATGTAGACGAGGAACGCCTTCTGGATCGCCGTCGGTGCGAGATTCGGGTTGATATACCGGCTCGCGAAGAACGTGTCGATGACGGCGTTGACGTTGATCAGGCCGAGGCCGAGCGTCACCGGGACCATGAGCACGAGGACGCGCTTCACCGCCGGGTCGCGCCAGTCGAGCACGAGCTGAAGTCGGCCATCGCGGCCGCGCAACCACGGCATCGGCAGGAACACCTGGATGAACGTCGCGACGAGAATCGAAACGGCGTAGACGTACAGCTTCGTGTTCATCGAGTGCGCTTGCGGAACGCCGAT
>DATGEH010000125.1:0-21958 GCA_035310325.1 Gaiellaceae bacterium | reverse complement strand
TCTCGAGCACGGTCAGAGACCTGGTCGCAGGCTCCGGGATCGAATTCGACGACCGCGGCGCCGCCGAGCTGAAGGGCATCCCCGGCGAATGGCGGCTCTTCGCCGTCGCAGGTTAGTCCTCGGACTTCTCGGACTCGGCGCGGTTCTTGATCTCCTCGACGACGGCCGGGTCGACGAGCGTCGTCGTGTCGCCGAGCGTTCGGTTCTCGGCTACGTCGCGCAGGAGCCGGCGCATGATCTTGCCGCTGCGCGTCTTCGGCAGCTCGGGCGTGAACACGATGTTCGCGGGTTTCGCGATCGCGCCTATCTTCTTTGCCACGTGGTTGCGCAGCTCCTCGAGCTTCTCGACCGATCCTTCCGCGCCGCCCTTCAGCGTCACGTACGCGACGATCGCCTCGCCGGTCGTCGCGTCCTTCCGCGAACAGACCGCAGCTTCCGCGACCTCCTGATGGTCGACGAGCGCCGACTCGACCTCGATCGTCGAGATGCGGTGGCCGAGACGTTCATGACGTCGTCGACGCGGCCGAGGAGCCAGAAGTCGCCGTCGCGGTCGATGCGCGCGCCGTCGCCGGCGAAGTAGACGTTCTCGTACTTCGACCAGTACGTCTCGCGGTAGCGCGCATCGTCCTTGAAGATCCCACGCAGCATCGCCGGCCACGGGTGCGTGAGCACGAGATACCCGCCGCCGCCCGGCCCCACCTCGTTGCCGCGCTCGTCGTACACCGCCGCGGCCACACCGGGGAACGGCTTCGTCGCGGAGCCCGGCTTCGTCGTCGTGATCCCCGGCAGCGGCGTGATGAGCACCATCCCCGTCTCCGTCTGCCACCACGTGTCGACAATCGGCGTGCGGTCGCCGCCGATGTGCTCGCGGTACCAGACCCAGGCCTCGGGGTTGATCGGCTCGCCGACCGAGCCGAGCAGTCGCAGCGACGAGAGATCGTGCTTCGCCGCGTATTGCTCGCCCCACTTCATGTGCGAGCGAATCGCGGTCGGCGCGGTGTAGAGGATCGGTTCCCTTTCGGCTTCGCGGTCGTCCCGCTCGTGTACATGAGGAAGAGGAGGTCATCTGCGTCCATCGGCTCGCAGGGGCACGAGGCCGGATCGTCCGAGACGCCGTCCTCGAGCTCGTGCCACCAGTGGTCGCGGCCCGCCTGCATCGGGACGTCGTTGCCGGTGCGGCGAAAGACGACGGACGCGCGCACGCCGGGCGCGGCGGCCATCGCCTCGTCCGCGGTCTTCTTCAGCGGCACCGGTGAGCCGCGCCGCCACGCCTCGTCCTGCGTGATCAGCACCTCGCACTCCATGTCGTTCATGCGGCCCGACAGCGAGTCGGCGGAGAAGCCGCCGAACACGACCGTGTGCGGAGCGCCGAGCCGCGTGCACGCGAGCATCGCGACGGGCAGCTCCGGGACCACTCCCATGTAGATCGCGACCGGCGTTCCCTTCTCGACGCCGAGCTTCTTCAGCGCGTTCGCGAAGCGAACGACGTCGCGCTGCAGCTCGCCCTCCCAGTGGTAGGCGACCTTGTCGCCCATGCCCGCCTCGACGTGACGGTCGACGCCGTTGAAGCAGACGTTGAGCGTGCCGCCGAGGAACCACTTCGCATACGGCGGCTCCCATTCGTAGAGCTTCGAGAACGGCTCGAACCAGGTGACGCGCTCGCGGCCCTCGTCCTCCCAAAACGTCTCGAAGTCCTGCTCGTAGATGTCGGGCTGCGCGTTCACCTGACGCGCGAAGTCCTCGGACGGCGGGTAGCGCCGCTCCTCGAGGAAGATCGTCTCGATCGTGTCCGTCAAGGCGTGATGTCGTACGGGTACTGCGTCACGACTTCGACCCCGTCGTCGGTGACGATGAGGATGTCCTCCAACCGCAGGCCGCCGTAGCCCTCGCGGTAGAGACCCGGCTCGAGCGTGATGACGTCGCCGGGGATGAGGTCGTCGCCGGTGACCGACATCCAGGGCCGCTCGTGCACCTCGAGCCCGACGCCGTGCCCGAGGCCGTGGAAGAAGCCGCTGTTCAGCACCTCGCCCGGCTTCTTCGTGAGCTGCGTCGGATACCCGGCCGCGGCGAAGATGTCGCAGGCGATCTGCATGAGCGCGCGGCCGTTCACGCCCGGCCCCGCCGCCTCGGTCGTGCGGTCGAGCGCTTCCTTGCACAGCCGGTGGTACTCCAGGAGCTCGTCCGACGGCGTCCCGACGACGTACGTGCGCGTCATGTCGGAGTAGACGCCGGTCTCGCGGTCGCGCGGGAAGAGGTCGAAGCTGATCGGCTCGTCCTTTTGGATCTGCCCCGAGCCCATGTCGTGGCCGATCGCGGTCTGCACGCCGTGGGAAACGATGAACTCGTCCGCGAACGCGCCGTGCTCGCTGAACACGCTCTCGATCTCGCGCTTGATCCACTCGCAGGTGAGCGGCTCCCCGTCGAGCCTGAGGCCGCCGCCGTTCACGGTCGCGTTGCGCAACATCTCCCGGCTGCGGTCGAGCCCGGCCTCGCATGCCTTCTGTGCCCGGCGCAGGCCCGCGATCTCGGTGGCGTTCTTGCTCCTGCGCCGATCCTCGAACAGCTCGCGGTCGACGCGCACCGTCACGCCGTTCGCGCGCAGGTGGTCTGCGATCTCGACCGGGAAGCGTGCCGGCACCGCCGCCTCGGTGATGCCGATCTCACGGCACGCCCGCAGGTACACCTCGAGCGCAGCGTCGACGCGTGAAGCGCCGCCCGCGATCAGCTCGTCCCACCCGAACTTCTCGGGTGGCAGCGCCTCGATGCCGGGGTCTGCCTCCTGCACGCGCGTGATCTCGAAGGCCGTGAGCAGCGCAACCCGGCGGCCGTCGTGCTCGGCAAACATGAACGGATCGGGGATCGAGACCGGCACCTCGTGCCGCATCTCGGGCGAGCGCATCGAATCGCCGTGGATCAGGATGTCGGTCATCCGGCGAATCCTATGTCGTGAAGCTCGTCAGCTCCTGCGCTTCGCGCTCGTTGCGGACGCCGACGATTGCTCCGCTCACCGCCGGGTTCGAGAGCACCCAGCGGATCGCTCCCCGCGCGGCCGTTCCGCCGTCGCGGCGGAGCTCGGCGCGGATCCCATCCAGGTCGAGCTCGGAGAAGGGATGCGAGCGCCGGAAGTCACCGTCCTCCAGCGCGTCGAGGTCGAAGCCGTCGGTGAGGAAACCGCTCGCCAGCGGCGCCCAGACGATCACGCCGAGGCCGTGGGCGATGGCGAGCGGCAGGATCTCGTTCTCGACGTCGCGCGCGAGGTAGCTGTACTGATGCTGGAGCGAGGCGACCGGCCCGACCGCGAGCGCGCGCTCGATCTCCTCGGCGCGGTGGTTCGAGAGGCCGCCGTGTCGCACCTTGCCCTCCGCGACGAGCTCGAGCACCGTCCCCCACGTCTCCTCGACCGGCACCGCCGGGTCGGGGTCGTGCGGCTGCAGCAGGTCGATCCGGTCACGGCCGAGCCGGCGCAGGCTCGCCTCGAGGTCGGCGCGGATGCACTCGGGCCGGAGATCCATGTAGTCGCCGCCGTCGTCACGGCGAAAGGTCCCGCACTTCGTGAAGACGAGGACGTCGTCGCGGCCGCGAAGCGCGCGCCCGACGATCTCCTCCGCGGCTCCCCAGCCGTAGAAGGGAGCCGTGTCGATCCAGTTGACACCGGCGTCGAGCCCCGCGTGGATGGCGCGGATCGCATCGCGCTCGTCCTGCGTGCCCCAGTTCACCCACCACTCGCCGGGACGCGATCCGATCGGCGCCGTGCCGACGCCGACGGGCGTGATCTCCAGATCGCTCGTGCCGAGGCGGCGGCGCTCCACGTGCGGTAGAACGCTCTTCAGGATGACAATCTTCCGCCCGGACGAAGAGGCACGAGTGCGCGAGCTGCTCGCAGCGCTCGAGCGGCCCGTCGAGCTGCTCGTCGCGCACGGCCCCGAGCAGACGCCGCTGCCCGGCGCGCGCGACATCGACTTCGGCGCCGAGACGGAGCGGATCGTGCGCGAGCTCTCCGAGCTCTCGGAGCGGCTGAGCGTTCGCGTCGAGCAGGAGCCGCCCGGCTTCGAGCGGTATCCCGCCGTCGCAGTGCTGCCTGCGGGCGAGGACGTCGGCATTCGCTACTACGGCCTGCCGTGGGGCTACGAGCTCGGCTCGCTCATCGGCGGCGTGCTCGAGGCGGGCAAGCTCGAGTCGACGCTGCAGCCGGAGTCGCTCGAGCGGCTGGCCGCGCTCGACCGTGACCTCGCGATCGACGTCTTCGTCACTCCCACCTGACCGCACTGCCCGCCGGCCGTGCTGCTGGCGTACAAAACGGCACTCGCCTCACCGCGTATCCGCGCCGCTGCGATTGAAGCGACCGAGTTCCCGCAGCTCGCCGACGAGATGGAAGTCTGGGCAGTCCCCCGCATCGTCGTCGACGGCGTCCCGCAATGGGACGGCTCCGTGCCGGAGCGCGTCTTTCTGGAGCGGATCCTCGCTGCTGCGTTCGAATAGACCCGGCGGGTAGATTCAGCCCATGGCTGAGCCGCTGGAGCGCGCGCAGGAGCTGTTTTCCGAGTTCGAGACGGAGCTGCGCTCCGAGCTGCCCCCGGGCGTGGAGATCTTCGACGCGCACGTCCATCTCGGGGACGACATCGACGGCATGGCCGGCCGCTACGAGGAGCTCGAGGGGCTCATGGACCGGTACGGGGTGTCGCGCTGCTTCATGTTCTGCCTCGACGAGCCCGATCGTCATCCCGGGTTCCGCGCGGGCAACGACCGGACGCTCGCGTTCGCGGAGCGCTCCAAGGGCCGGATGATCCCGTTCGTGCGGCTCGCCCTCGACGAGAGCCCGATCGAGGAGGCGAAGCGCTGCCTCGACCTCGGCGCCCGCGGCATCAAGCTGCACCCGCGCGCGCAGAAGTTTCTCTTGAACGACGCGCGCCTCGAGCCGGTGTTCGAGCTCGCGGCCGAGCGCCGCGTCCCGATCCTCATCCACGGCGGGCGCGGCCTCCCGCCGATCGCAGACAACCTCGAGCGGCTCGTCGACGCATATCCCGAGGCGCAGCTGATCATCGCGCACGCGGGCATCGCCGACCTCACCGGCCTCGCCGGCCACTTCGCCGGGCACGCCGGCGTCTTCTTCGACACCGCGGTCTGGAGCGCGATCGACCTGTTGAGCTTTCACCGGCTCGTGCCGCCGGAGCAGGTGCTGTACGCGTCCGACTATCCCTACGGGCAGCAGCCCGGCTCGCTCCTCCTCTCGCTCCGCACAGCACGGCTCGCCGGGATGACGGAGGAACAGGTCGCCGGGATGCTCTCCGGGAACGCGAACCGAATCGCCGCCGGCGAGCCGCCGCTGCAGCCGTCGCAGCCGCACGGCGCCGAGGTGCTCGCGCAGCCGATGACGCTCGCGCGCATCCACCAGTACCTGTCGATGGCGATGCCGCTGCTGTGGCTGCGACAGCCGGACACGGTCGGCGTGCTCGGGCTCGCCTTGAACGCAACCGCGGACCGCAACGGCCACGGCGAGGAGCTCGAGAGCATCCGCGAGCTGCTCGAGACCGCGCGCGATCTCTGGCGCACGCTGCCGGAGGCCGAGGACGAAGCCGAGACGCGCACGATCTCACGCGCGACCTCGCGGCTCGTGATGCTCGCCGACTTCGTCACGGTTACCACCCATGACTGAAGTGCGGCTGACCGTCAACGGCGAGGAGCACGTCCTCGACGCACCGATCGGCGCGAGCCTCGCGTCGATCCTCCGCGAGCGGATCGGGCTGACCGGGACGAAGATCGCGTGCAACGAGGGTCACTGCGGCGCGTGCACGGTGCAGATCGACGGCACGCCGACGCTGTCGTGCATCACGCTCGCGCACTCGGTGCGCGGCGAGGTGACGACGATCGAAGGCCTGCGCGACCATCCGCTCGTCGCCGCGTTCGTCCGCGCCGACGCGGTGCAGTGCGGCTTCTGCACGCCCGGCCAGGTCGTGTCGGCAGCCGCGCTCGTCGCCGCGAATCCCGATCCGACCGTGGAGGAGATACGGCACTCCATGGCCGGCAACATCTGCCGCTGCGGCACCTACCCGCGCATCGAGGAGGCGATCCTGCATTGGCGAGACTGATCCGCACCGAGAAAGAGGTCGAAGGCCGGTTCGAGACGGTCTGGATCGTCGTCGAGGAGGATCCGCTCGAGCAGTGGCCCGCCGGCCCGCGCGATGTCGTCGGCCGACCGGCGGCGCGCAAGGACGCCGCCGAGCGCGTCCGTGGCGAGGCGCGCTTCACCGCCGACATCCGGCTCCCGGGGATGCTCCACACCGCCGTTTTACGTTCTCCTCACGCGCACGCGCGCGCGAACAAAATAGATCTCGCGCCCGCGCTCGCCCTTCCGGGCGTACGCGGTGCACTCGGGCCCGGCGAGGTCATGGGCTTCGAGGCGGAAGCGGGCTATGCGGGCGCCCCCGTCGCGGCGGTCGCCGCCGACACCTTCGGGCAGGCGCATGCAGCGCTCGCCGCGATCGCGGTCGAGTGGGAGCAGCTGGAGGCCGTGCTCGACCCGGAGGAGGCCGTCGAGCGAAAGCTCTTCGCAGCGGACCCCGTGCACTACGAGCGCGGCGATTTCGAGCGCGCGCTCGCGGAGGCCGACGTCGTCGTCGAGGGGACGTATCGCACGTCGGTCGTCGTCCACAACTCGATGGAGACGCACCAGTCGGTGTGCGAATGGGTCGGGGACACGCTCACCGTCTATACCTCGACGCAGTACGTCTGGGGTGTCCGCGACGAGGTCGCCGAGGCGCTCGCCATCCCGGCGGACAAGGTGCGCGTCGTCTGCGAGTACATGGGCGGCGGCTTCGGATCGAAGAACAGTGCCGGCGAGTTCACCTTCGCCGCCGCGGAGCTCGCGCGACGCACGGGGCGCCCCGTTCGCTGCGCCCTCACGCGGCGCGAGGAGAACACCGCCGCAGGGAACCGCAACGCGACGATCCAGAAGCTCACAGTCGGCGCGCGCAGCGACGGCACGATCGTCGCGCTCGGCGGCGAGTACGTCCTCGCGTTGGGCTGGGGCGGCTGGTCGACACAGACCGAGGGGCCGCTGAAGATGCTGTACGCGTGCGACAACGTGCGCACCGACCGGTACGCCGTGAAGCTCAACATGCCGCCGATGAAAGCGTTCCGCGCGCCGGGCTTCGTCGAGGGGACGTTCGGGCTCGAATGTCTGATCGACGAGCTCGCCGTACAGCTCGACATCGATCCGCTCGAGCTGCGCCGCATGAACTACGCGGGCTCGAACGATGGCACGCCGTTCTCGTCGAAGAACCTGATGGACTGCTACGAGCTCGCCGAGAAGCACTGGGAGCGCAGGCACGAGGTACGCGCGCGCTCGGATGCGACATGGAAGCGCGGCGTCGGGATGGCGAGCCAGGTGTGGTTCGGCGGCGGCGGGCCGCCCTCGTATGCATGGGTGCGCGTCGGCTCGGACGGGCGCGCGCAGGTCGTCACCGCGATGCAGGACATCGGTACCGGCACGCGCACCGCGATGGCGCAGATCGCCGCAGAGGAGCTCGGCCTCCCGCTCGACCGCGTCGAGGTCTCGCTCGGCGACACGTCGCGGGGGCCGTATGCGACGCTCTCGGCCGGCTCGTCGACGACGCCGTCAATGGGCCCGGCTGTGCGCGCCGCTGCGGCGGACGCCAGGCGGCAGATTATCGAGATCGCGGCGCAGCGGCACGAGCTCGAGGAACGCGTGATCAACGTGCAGCACGGCCTCGCGATCTCCAGCGACGGCAACCTCGCGCAGCCGATCGAGGAGCTGCTCGAGAACGTGCAGATCCTCGGGAAGGGCGCGCGCGGACCGAATCCGACCGGGATGAGCGTGCTCACGTTCGGCGTGCAGGTCGCCGAGGTCGCGGTCGACGTCGAGACCGGCGAGGTGCGCGTCGAGCGCGTCGCCGCCGTGCACGACGTCGGCCGGATCATCAACACGCTCGGTGCGCAGAGCCAGGTCGAGGGCGGGGTCATCCAGGGCATCGGCCACACGCTCTCGGAGGTGCGGCTGCTCGATCCCGAGACCGGCCGCACGCTGACGACGTCGCTCGACGCGTACCGGATGCCGACGATCGCCGACGTGCCGGAGATCGTGTGCGAGTTCGTCGACAAGCCCGACGAACATCTGACGAACCTCGGTTCGAAGGGCCTCGGTGAGCCGCCGATCATCCCGATCGCCGCGGCGATCGCGAACGCGATCCGCGACGCGACCGGCGCCGACGTGCATGAGCTGCCGATCTCGCGCGAGGAGATGCTGCGCGCGCTCGAGGCGGCACAGCGGAAGGAACCCCGTGGAGCTCCTGCGGCCGTCTAGCGTCGACGAGCTGGACGGCGGCGTCTTCGTGCACGGCGGCACCGAGGTTGTGCCGCTCATGCGCGACGGGCTGCTCGCCGCCCGCACGCTCGTCGACATCCGCGACGTCGTGCCGAGCGGCGTGCGTGGCCGCACGATCGGAGCGGGCACGACCCTCGCGGAGCTGGAGGCCGACGGGACGATCCCGGATGCGCTACGCGAGGCGTGCCGCCTCGCGGCATCGCCGCAGCTGCGGAGCATGAGCTCGCTGGGCGGCAACCTCCTGCAGTCGACGCGCTGCTGGTACTGGCGGCTGCAGTACCCGTGCCGGCTGCACGGCGGCGACCGCTGCCACGCTCGCGAGGGCGAGCACCGCGAGCACGCGATCTTCGCGAACGACTTCTGCGCGTCCGCGCATCCGTCGGATCCGGCGGCGGCGCTGCTCGCGCTCGGCACCCGCGTGCGCACGAACCTGAGGGAGCTCGACCTCGGCGACCTGTATCAGCTACCCACACAGAAGCGTCGCGAGATCGTCACGCTCGAGCGGGGCGAGCTGATCCTCGAGCTCGAGCTGCCGGCGGTGGAAGCGAGCGTCTATCTGAAGGCGATGGACCGGCAGCGCTGGGCGTTCCCGCAGGTCGGCGTCGCCGCTGCGAAGGCCGGCGGGGAGACCCGGATCGCGCTCGCCGGCGTCGCGCCGATTCCCTGGCTCCTCGGGTCGCTCGAGGATGCGACACCGCTGCCGCGGACGGCGTGGAAGGTCGACGTCGCGCAGGCGCTCGTCCGGCGCGCGCTCGCACAGCTCGGTTGATCGCGGGCGTCGTCCTCGCCGCTGGGGCGTCGTCTCGCTACGGCACGAGCCCCCCGAAGCAAGCGGTGCATCTCCCCGCGGTCCTCGCCGCACTGCGAGGCGTCGACACCGTCGTCGTCGTGCTCGGCGCGCACGAGCTCGAGACCGCTGCGCGCACCGTTCACTGCCCGGACTGGGAACGCGGGCCGGGCGCGTCGCTCCGCTGCGGTCTCGCCGCGCTGCCCGATGAGGTCGACGCAGCCGTCGTCGTTCTCGCCGACGGCCCCCAGCTCGATCCGCGCGCCGTCGAGCGCGTCGTCGCGTCGTGGCGCGAACATGGCGGCGACGTCGTCGCGGCGTCGTACGGAGGCGTCCGCCTCCATCCCGTGCTGCTCGCGCGCGCCGCGTGGGCGGATGTTCCCGACGAGGGAGCGAAGGCGCTGCCAGCGAGGCTCGTCGTCTGCGACGACCTCACGCCGCCCGGCGATGTCGACCTGCTCTAGTTGAGGGGGATCCGCAGCGCGCTGAGCTTCTGCTTCAACGCGACCGGCATCGGCTCGCTCACGACCTGGCGCACGTACACGCGCAGGCTCTCCTCGAAGCGATACCGGCGCCGGCACCAGTCGCACTCGTCGAGATGCTGCTCCGCCTCGCGCATCTCCTCGACGCTGAGGATGTGATCGAGGTACGGCTGCATCATCTCTTCGCAATGCGCGCACGGATCGTCATGCGAATGGGTCATGACCCTTCCTCCACAATCGAGTCGGCGAGCTCGCGCTTCAGGATGCGGCGCCCGCGATGGAGTCGCGACATCACGGTTCCGATGGGGATGTCGAGGATCTGCGCTGCGTCCTGGTAGCTGAAGTCGCCGATGTCGACGAGCACGATCGCGTCGCGAAAGTCGTGCGGCACCGCCGACAGCGCCGACACGATGTCGTCCTGCGAGAGCCGCTCCACGATGCGATCCTCGTCGGTCGGCGCGCCGTCGGAAGCCGCGAGCTTGTCGTACAGGTAGTAGTCGTTCGCCTCGAGCGCCTGCACCTGCGGCGCCCGCTGGCTGCGGCGGCCGCGGTCGATGTTGAGGTTGGTCAGGATGCGGAGCAGCCACGCGCGCAGATTCGTTCCGGGCTGGAACGAGCGCCAGCTGCGAAACGCGCGCGCGTACGTCTCCTGCACGAGCTCCTCCGCGTCTTCGCGCGAGCCGGCGAGATGCCTGGCCACGCGGAACACTTGGTCGGAGAGCGCGAGCGCCTCCTCCTCGAAGCGCACGCGATCGCGTGCTTCCGCTGCGATGCGGGTCGCGTCCGGCGGTGCCTCTGCCATTACGGCCACTCTAGCCCCAACGTCTGGCGCGACCGTGCATTCCCGCCCGACCTACGAGACGGGGTAGAAACCGCCTTTTGCCATGGCGGCGAGGAGCGCGTCGCGATCTGTGCGCTCGTCGTCCCAGGCGAGCGTGACCTCGCCCATGAGTGTCGCGTTCGCCGCCTCGAGGCCCTCGTGACCAGTGAGCACGCCGGCAAGCCGCGCGACACACCGTTCGCAACGGATTCCCGTCACCTGGATCGTCTCGGTCTTCGTCACTTGCGGATCCCGTGCACCGGCCGTCCGGCGGCCTCCCACGCGTAGTACGACGCGCTCGGGCCGTAGTCGGGCTCGTAGGTCACGACGTGCGGGTTGCGGCCGACCTCCTTCGCGCGCCCCGCATGCCGCAGCAGGTTCGGATCGTCGCGCTCCTCCCACACGAGCACGAGGTGCGCCGCCGTCATGAACTCTGCGACGAACGCGCACCCGGGTGCCGGGCACGGGAACGGATCGGTGCGGACGCAGAACCAGCCGGCGTGATCGCTGCCGTCCTCCGTCCACAGCTCTTCCTCATGCGACGGATCGGCCTCCTCGACCGTTCCGCCCCGGCCATGCCGGAGCTCCTCCCCTTCCACGGGCGGAAAGGTAGCGCCAGGTGGAGTTACGCCGTGGGACCGCTGCTCGAGCTCGTACCGAGCTTGAGCAGGTTCTTGGCGCTCTGTTCCGCAGCGTGCAGGCAGAGCATCTGCTGAGCCTCGGTCGCCGGGCCGAAGCTGTACACACCGGAGAGCAGGTTGCCCCTCCGCTGGTACACGGCGTACGAGGTCTCGTCGATGTGCTGGCTCTTGTACGAGCCGCGAACGCGGATCTGCACCGCGAGATAGCCCTTCAGCAGATGGCTGTCCTTGATCCGCTTGATCGTGAAGAGCAGCGGCGGGAGCTTGTTCTCACCGGGGTCGATCTCGTGATTCGGGCACGTCGTGGCGTGCTGGGTGACTTCGCGCATCGCCTGCGCGGCGCCGCCGGCTTTGTACGTCACGACCTCGTTCGAGATCCCGAGCTTCGACTTGTTCTTCAGGTAGTTCACCTGCAGCCGCGACGTGCGCAGCGACTCGCTCGGATAGTTCTTCGTGCCGCACAGGTCGAGCGTCCGCGTCTTCATCCCGTAGCCGTCGCTCCGCGTAACGAGGACGTACCCCTTACCCACCTGACTCGGAAGGAGCACGACCTTCGCGACGGTCGGCGTCGCAGCCGCCGCTGACGCAGCGAAAGCGCATGCCGCGACGAGAACGACGAGAAACGGCCTGCGCATGGCGCGAATGGTAGCTCCGGTCTGCTTGAATCGGGGTATGGCCGAGCGTGCGCAGCTTCGAGTCGGAGACAGCACGTACGGCATCTACCGGCTCGGCGAAGACGCTTCGCGCCTCCCCTACACGCTCCGGATCCTGCTCGAGAACGTGCTCCGGCACGGCGGGGACGCGGAGGCCGTTTCGAGCTGGGTCGCCGACGCGGAGCCCACCCGAGAGATCTCGTTCGTGCCGGGCCGCGTGCTGCTCCAGGACTTCACCGGCGTCCCCGCGATCGTCGATCTCGCCGCGATGCGCGACGCGATGCGAAACCAGGGCGGCGATCCGGCGAAGATCAATCCGCTCATCCCCGCCGAGCTCGTCATCGACCACTCGGTGCAGGTGGACGAGTTCGCGTCTCGCCTCGCGATCACGCGCAACGTCGAGCTCGAGTTCGAGCGCAACCGCGAGCGCTACGCCTTCCTGCGCTGGGGCCAGACCGCGTTCGACAACTTCAAGGTCGTTCCGCCGAATACCGGCATCTGCCACCAGGTCAACCTCGAATTCCTCGGTCGTGTGGTCGAGTCGCGCGACGGTCTGGCGTTCCCCGACACGCTCGTCGGCACCGATTCGCACACGACGATGATCAACGGGCTCGGCGTGCTCGGCTGGGGCGTCGGCGGCATCGAGGCCGAGGCGGCGATGCTCGGCGAGTCTCTGTCGATGCTCGTCCCGCAAGTCGTCGGCTTCCGCTTCACAGGCGCGCTACGCGAAGGCGCAACCGCGACCGATCTCGTCCTCACCGTGACGGAGATCCTGCGGCGCACCGGCGTCGTCGGCAAGTTCGTCGAATACTTCGGCCCGGGCGTTCCGTCGCTCGCGCTCGCCGACCGCGCGACGCTCGGGAACATGAGTCCCGAGTACGGCGCGACCTGCGGCTTCTTTCCCGTCGACGACGTCACGCTCGAGTACCTGCGCCTCACCGGACGGCCGGCTGAGCGCGTCGCACTCGTCGAGGCGTACTGCAAGGAGAACTTCCTCTGGCACGAGCCGAACGAGCACCCGGAGTACTCGCAGGTCGTCGAGCTCGACCTCGACGACGTCGAGCCGTCGCTCGCCGGCCCGCGCCGGCCGCAGGACCGCGTTCCGCTCGACAGCGCGAAGGAGATGTTCCTCGAGTCGCTCGGAACCTTCGGCGTCGACTACGACAACGGCACGTACGACAAGGAGGTCGCAGACAGCTTCCCCGCGAGCGACCCGCCGTCCGGCGACGGCGTCGTCGATGTCGACCGCGTGCCGGTCGCGACCGTCGCGCCCACGCGGCACCGCGTCGAGGTCGCCGGCACCGACTACGCACTCGAGCACGGGTCGGTTGTCATCGCCGCGATCACGTCGTGCACGAACACGTCGAATCCGTCGGTGATGATCGGCGCCGGCTTGCTTGCGAAGAAGGCTGTCGAGCGCGGCCTCAAGCGCAAGCCGTGGGTCAAGTCTTCTCTCGCGCCCGGATCGAAGGTCGTCACCGAGTACTACCGCCGCGCCGGATTGGATACGTATCTCGATGCGCTCGGCTTCGATCTCGTCGGCTACGGCTGCACGACCTGCATCGGGAACTCCGGCCCGCTCCCCGAGGAGATCTCGACGGCCGTCAACGAGGGCGACCTCGTCGTCTGCGCCGTCCTCTCCGGCAACCGCAACTTCGAGGCGCGCATCCACGGCGAGGTGAAGGCGAATTACCTCGCTTCGCCGCCGCTCGTCGTCGCGTATGCGCTCGCCGGCCGCATGGACCTCGACCTCACCACCGAGCCGCTCGGACAGGACGACGACGGGAACGACGTCTTCCTCCGCGACCTCTGGCCGACGCGGGCGGAGATCGACGCGACGATCGCCGGCTCGGTCGAGGGCTCGATGTTCACGAGCACGTATGCGGACGTCTTCACCGGCGACGAGCGCTGGGCTGCGCTCGAGACGCCGTCCGGCGACCTCTACGCTTGGGCGGACGACTCGACGTACGTGCGACTCCCGCCGTATTTCGAGGGCATGACGCGCGACGCGCCGGGCGTCGGCGACGTCGCCGGCGCGCGCTGCCTCGTCATGCTCGGCGACTCGGTGACGACCGACCACATCTCCCCGGCGGGCGCGATCCGACCCGACTCGCCGGCCGGCACGTACCTCGTCGAGCACGGCGTCGAGCGGCGCGAGTTCAACTCGTACGGCGCCCGGCGGGGGAATCACGAGGTGATGGTGCGCGGCACGTTCGCGAACGTGCGTCTGCGCAACCAGCTCGTCGAGGGCAGCGAGGGAACATGGACCGCGCATCAGCCCGACGGCGAGGAGATGACGATCTACGACGCGGCGATGCGCTACCGCGCGGCCGGCGTCCCGACGATCGTGCTCGCGGGCAAGGAGTACGGCTCCGGCTCGTCCCGCGACTGGGCGGCGAAAGGCCCGAACCTGCTCGGCGTGCGCGCGGTGATCGCGGAGTCGTATGAGCGGATCCACCGCTCGAACCTCCTGATGATGGGCATCCTCCCGCTCCAGTTCCTCGACGGCGAGAACCGCGAGTCGCTCGGGCTGACGGGTCGCGAGGAGTTCTTCATCACAGGCGTCGACAACGGCGAGGCGAGCGAAGTGACGGTACGCGCCGACGACCGCGAGTTCCGCGTGCGCGTCCGCCTCGACACCCCGCGCGAACGGGAATACTTGCGCCATGGCGGGATCCTCCAGTTCGTCCTTCGCCGCCTCCTCGCCGGCTGAGCGCGTCGCGCACGCGACGGAAGAGCTGCGCGCCGCGATTCGCGAGTACGAGAACGCAAGCGACGAGCAGTCCCAGTACCAGCTCGTCCACGCGTACGCGATGCTTGGCCAGGCGCACGATGCCATTGCGCGTTACCGCGGCATGGACGACCTCGTGTCGCTCCGCTGCCTCGCTCACGCGTATGTCGCCGACGGGCGCTGGCCGGAGGCGGCGGCGACGATCGCCCGTGCGCCGGAGGACGCGTTCATGCTCGAGCAGCAGGCTGAGATGTTCTCGCGCACCGGCCGCGAGGAGGAGGCCCTCGCGACCTGGCAGCGTGCCCTCGACGCGAATCCCGATTCGATCGGCGGCCACTACATGCGCGCGTTCCTGCTCGACCGGCTGGGACGGCGAGACGATGCGATCCGCGAATGGGAGGCGATCATCGCCTGGTCGCGCGCGCGCGGCCACGACGAGGACGTCGAATGGCCGGAGCGGGAGATCGCGAGGCTGCGCGCGTGACGTGGGAGGAGGTCGGGAAGGCGATCGGGCAGCCGGTCGACCGTCCGGAGCTCGAGCCCCTGCTCGAGAAGGTGCGGCACACGGCGTGGAAGATCACGGCCCGCGACGTCGAGGGCCTGAGCGCGGACGAGCTGTACGAGGCCGTGCTTCCCGTTGCCTTCGAGGTCGCCGACGAGAACCGGCGGCGCGCGCTGGAGGCGATCGATGCACATTGACCTGCCGCACTCGCCGGAGGCGCGCGAACAGATCGCGTTGCTGCAGGAGCGCGACGGTTACGTGTCGGACATCTCGCTCGCGCTGCGCTACCGGCCGGAGCTCTTCGGGCAGCCCGCTTCCGAGTACTTCGAGGAGGTGATGAAGGGACCGTCCGACTGGTCGGAGGCGGAGCGCGAGCTGTTCGCCGCGTTCGTCTCGAAGCTGAACCAGTGTCCCTTCTGAACGGAGGCCCACGGCGCGGTCGCGTCGTATGCATTCGAGGATCCGGGCATGGTCGACGCAGTGCTCGACGATTACGAGTCCGCGCCGATCGACGAGAAGCTGCGCGGCGCGCTGCACTTCCTCGCGACGCTCGACCCGTCGCGTGCACTCGCGGCCGGCGTGACGAAGGACGCGTTGCGCAACGCCGCCGACGTGAAGGCGGGCTTCGACCTCATCACGCGCTTCGCCGACGCGATCGGCGCCGAGCCGCACTCGGCGAAGGGCCTCACGCGCGAGCAGGCGATGGCCCACGAAGGGCGCTTCTTCGACGAGGGGTACGCCTAGCCGGCATCGGGTGCCGCGCAGGGGCGGCTGAGGTCGCACCCGTCGAACCTGATCCTTACTCTTGCGGCGCGTGCCGCGGCTCGGTGTCATCGGCCATCTCTCGCGTGACATCGTTGCGGACGCGCCTCCGCGGTTCGGCGGCGGCCCGTGGCACGCGGCCCGCGCGCTGCGCCTGATCGGGGAGGACGCCGTGCTCGTCGCGAAGTCGCACGAGCCGGCCGACCTTCCCGCCCTCTTTGTGTCCGACGCAGAGACGACTTCGTTCTCCTTCGCGTACGACGCAGACGGTGTCCGCACGATGCGCGTCGAGTCGATCGGCACGCCGTGGCGCGATGACGAGATTCCTCCGCTCGACGGAGTCGAGTGGCTGCAGGTCGCGCCCCTGCTGCGCGGCGACTTCGACGCGTCCTTGCTCGCACAGCTCGCGCGCGGCCGGATGCTCCTCCTCGACGGCCAGGGCCTCGCGCGCGCGCGTGAAACGGGACCGCTGCGCCTCGACGGCGCGTTCGACGCAACGGTGCTCGAGCACGTCACGATGCTGAAGCTCGCCGTCGAAGAGGCGGAAGCGATCGGCGACGTCGACGTGCCGGAGCTCATCGTCACCGACGGGACGCGCGGCGCGTGGGTGAACGGCACGCACGTCGCCGCCGATGTCGTCTCCCGCGACCCGACCGGTGCGGGGGACGCGTTTGCGATCGCCTATCTCGCGGCCCGCGCCGACGGGAGCGAGCCCGTCGAGGCGGGCAGGCGCGCGACGGCGGTCGTTGCGGAGCTGCTTGCGCAGTGATGGCCGTCGTCGACACCGCGGACGGCGTCCTGCTCGTCGACGTCGAGGAGGAGGTCGTGCTCGGCCCGGGCTCGGAGCTTCCCGAAGTCGACGCCCCTACGGTTGACCTCCCGCGCGTCGTCGCAACCGCGCGTGCGGGCGCAACGATCGTGGCCGTCGTCGACCGGCGCCCGCCGCTAGCGATCTCGCGCGACGGCGGTGCGACGTGGAGCGAAGCGGGCGGCGGTCTGCCTGCGGGCTTCGCAGTCGCAATCGCGGACGACGATCCCGACCGGATGCTCTACGCCGGCCGGAACCGGCTCTACGTCTCGACGAACGGCGGCGTCTTCTGGCGCGCGCTCACGCTCGAGCTCGAGAGCATCTTCGCGATCGCCTGGTTGGACTGAACTCGAACGACGTTGCGTCCCTCGAGGCGCGGCGACCACCGCTTCTCGAACGTGCGGTGTCGGCGAAGGACGTACCAGACGATCGACTCGCGCCCGAACGTGTCGCGCAACCGCTCGCGGTTTCCGCTGCTCCAGAGCTCCTTGCGCGTGATGAGCCTCGACCATGTCCGCCAGAGGACACGCCGACAAACGGTGCGGAATGGAACGTCCAGCCAGACGATCGTGTCGGCGCGGTCGAGCACGAGCGGGCCGAGCTTGCCGAAGTAGTTCCCGTCGACGACCCAACCGTCAGCCGCAGCGTCGAGCGCAGCACGAACTCGATCTTGGAGCAGCTCCGCGGATGCCTCCGACCAGTTCGGCCCGAAATGGAGCGCGTCGAGCTCGATATGCGGAACGCCGAGAATCTCGGCGAGCCTGCGTGCGACGGTCGTCTTGCCGGCGCACGAGCCGCCGATCACGACGACGCGACGCATCAGACCCGGAATTCGCCGCGCGCAACGATGACGGCGGACCCGCCGACCTCGATGTGCTCGGGCGAGTGCGCTACCGCGTACAGCGTCGACGGCCGGCCGATCTCGGCGCCTTGCGAGATCTCGATCTCGTCGCCGAACGCGATGCGCCCGTGCCGTGCGAGGTGGAGTGCGAGCGGTCCGGCGGCCGATCCGGTCGCCGGATCCTCGTCGACGCCGGCGCCGGGAACGAACGTGCGCATCTTCCACCCGTTCCCGTTCCGCGCAAAGCACACCGTGCCGGCGCCGTTGACGCGCTCGAGCGCGGCGAAGTCCGGCTCGAGCGCAGCGACCGCACCGGCCGACTCGAGCTCGACGTACACGTGGCCGGGGCCTTGGCTGTAGAACTCGACCGGCAAGCCGGACCCGGCGACGCCGAGCGCTGCGAAGAGCGCCTCGGCGTGCTCGTATTCCTCGAAGTCGGGGATCGGCTGCTTCATCCGCGCGAAGACGATGCGCGCCCCGTCCCGCTCCAGCTCGACAGGGACGACTCCCTTCCCCGTCTCGAGATTGATCACGCCGAGCTGCATCGGCGCTGCGAGCACGAAGGCGGTGCCGATGATCGGATGGCCGGCGAACGGGAGCTCGTCGCTCGGTGTGAAGATGCGCAGCTTCACGTGGCCGTCGCTCTCCGGCGGATAGACGAACACCGTCTCGGAGAAGTTCATCTCCTTCGCGAGCCGCTGCAGCTGGGTCTCCGGAATGTCACGTGCGTCCGTGAATACGGCGAGCTGGTTGCCCTCGAGCGGCTTGTGGGTGAACACGTCGCAGACGACGTAGCGATAGGCGGCCATGGAGCGAGACTATCCTCCGGCCCATGCGTCTCGTCATCGTCCGCCACGCCGAGGCCGCGCCGGGCGATCCGGACGAGTTGCGGCCGTTGACGCCGCAGGGACGCGTGCAGGCGCACGCACTCGCGGATGAACTGCGGCGGCACGGCGTCGCTGCCGCTGCGGTCGTCACCTCCCCGCTCCTGCGCGCGCGAGAGACGGCGGACGCCCTCGGTCTGGGCGAGCCGCTGATCGACGAGCGACTGGCGCCGGGCGCGACGGCCGCCGACATTCGCGACGCGGCTACCGGCCGCGGCGAGACGGTTGTCGTCGTCGGCCACCAGCCCGACTGCGGCGAAGCCGTGCTCGCGCTCGCCGGCCGCGAGGTCGCGTTCCCACCCGCCGGCTACCACGAGCTCGAGCTGTGAGCGCGATCTCGGTCCGCGGCCTGCGCAAGTCGTACGGACCGCTCGTCGCGGTGGACGGCATCGACTTCGACATCGAGGAGGGCGAGGTCTTCGGGCTGCTCGGCCCGAACGGCGCGGGCAAGACGACCACGGTCGAGATCCTCGAGGGCTACCGCAGCCGCGACGCCGGCGAGGTGTCGGTGCTCGGCAACGATCCCGAGCGGCCGGGACCGAAGTTCCGGCAGCGCATCGGCGTCGTGCTGCAGCAGGCGCAGCTCTGGCAGAACGTCACCGTGCGCGAGGCGCATTCGATCTTCGCCGGCTACTACGAGCGGCCGCGCAACGTCGACGAAGTCGTCGAGCTCGTCGGCCTCACGGAGAAACGCGACGCCACGGTGAAGACGTTGTCGGGCGGGCAGAAGCGCCGCCTCGACCTCGGCATCGCGCTCGTCGGCGATCCCGACCTCGTGTTCCTCGACGAGCCGACGACGGGCTTCGATCCCGCGGCGCGCCGCGCGGCCTGGGAGATGATCCGCTCGCTCCGCTCGCTCGGCAAGACCGTGCTGCTGACGACGCACTACCTCGACGAGGCCGAGCATCTCGCCGACCGCGTCGCCGTGCTGCGCAACGGCCGCATCGTGCGCGTCGGCACGCCGCGCGAGCTCACGAGCGCCGATCTCGAGGTCGAGATCCGCTATCGCCGCAACGGCGAGGAGCTGCTCGTGCGCACGACCGAGCCGACACGGCTGCTGCACGAGCTGACGAGCGAGGCACTCGCACGCGGCGAGGAGATCGAACAGCTCGAGGTGCGGCGGCCGACGCTCGAGGACGTCTATCTCGCGCTCGTCGAGGAGCAGGACGAATGAGACTGTTCCTGCACCAGGTCCGGGTTGAGCAGCTCGTGTACTGGCGGTCGCGCGAGTCGGCGGTCTTCACGTTCATCTTCCCGCTCATGCTGTTCCTGCTGCTCGGCTCGGTGTACTCGGGCCACATCTACGGCGTGCCCGCGTCGCAGGCGCTGCTCGCCGCGCTGCTCGCGTACGGCTGCGCGATGGTCGCGTTCGCAGGCATCGCAATCTCCCTCGTGTTGCGACGCGAACAGGCGATTCTCAAGCGCTTGCGCGCGACTCCGCTGCCGCCCGTGACGTACGTCACCGCGCTGCTCGCGTCGACGATCGTCGTCTTCGTGCTCGAGACGATCGCGCTGTTCGCCCTCGGGCGCGTCGTCTTCGGGACGCCGTTCCCGTCGCGCATTGGATCGGTTGCAGCGGTCGTCGTGCTCGGCGCGGTCTGCTTCTCCGCCCTCGGCATCGGGCTCTCCGGGTTGATCAGATCGGGCGAGGGATCGTCGGCCGTCGTCAACCTCATCGTGCTGCCGATGTCGTTCCTAACTGGCGCGTTCGGCCCGACGCACCACTATCCGCGCTTCCTGCGCGCGATCGGCGACGTGCTGCCGCTCAAGTACCTCGTCGACCTCTCGAATGCGGTCTACCTCCACAAGCACGCCGTGTGGTCGAAACCCGGCGCAATCGGCGTACTTCTGGCCTGGGGCGTAGCCGGAGTGGTCGTCGCGGCGTTCAAGTTCCGATGGGAGCCGAGGGAAGGCTGATGGAGGCGCCGGTTGCATTCCGCATGCGCGACCAGGAGCGGTCCGCGCTCGAGGTGCGGATCAACTTCGGCCTGTTCGCCGCCCGTGGCGCGACGCCGGCGGAGATCGACGACCTTGCGCGCGCACTGAAGGACGTACTTCCGTCGTTCGAGATCGTCGCCGAGGAGCGGCACGAGTTCGGTGGCGCCGTGGAGGCGTCGGTGCACCAGGTCGTGATCCACGCGGACGAGCCCGACGACGACACTGCGGTGCGAATCGTGCAGGCCGCCGAGCGCTGGGCGGAAGCATGCTTCGCCTCCCGGCACTCCGACATCGCCGACGTCTAGCGGATTCCCGCCGCCGTCAAGGCGAACTTCGTCAGCGAGCTCGGCATCTTCTGTGCTTGCTCGACGGTCTCGCGCAGCGCGTCGACGAACTCGTCGACGTCCTCATCGGTGACGACGAGCGGCGGCAGCACCTTCACCACTGCGAGCTTGTGCCCGGCCACTTGGCTGAGGATGCGGTGGTCGGCGAAGAGCGGGCCGACGACGAGCTGCGCGAAGAGGCCCGGCTGCGCCTTCTCGATCAGCTTCCACGCGATCCGGCCGGAGTGCGGCTCGCCGAATTCGATCGCCCACATGAGACCGAGCCCACGCACGTCGCGCACGACGTCGTATTCCTCGACGAACGGCTGCGTCAGCTCGAGCAGGCGCGTACCGAGCCGGGCAGAGCGCTCGACGAGGCGCTCGTCGTCGAGCTCGTTCAGAGTCGCGAGGCCCGCGACCATCGCGAGCTCGTTCGGCGCGAAGGTCGAGCCGTGCGACACCGCGTGCTCCATCGAGTCGAACACCGCCTCGTGCACGGCGCGCGACATGAGCAGCGCGCCGACGGGCACGTAGCCGCCCGACAACGATTTCGCAACAGGAACGAGGTCGGGCTCGAGGCCCCAGTGCTCGAACGCGAACATCGTCCCCGTGCGGCCGAATCCGGTCTGCACCTCGTCCACGCAGAGCAGCGAGCCGTATTCCCGGCACAGGGCCTGCGCGCCCTCGAGGTAGCCCGCGGGCGGGAGGTTGAGGCCCTTGCCCTGGACCGGCTCGACGATGAAGAGCGCGACGTCCTCGCGCTTCAGCTCAGCCTCGAGCGCGTCGAGGTCGCCGAAGGGAACGCGCTCGAAGCCCGGCAGAAGCGGGCCGAAGCGATCGGTGAACTCCGGCGCGCCGTTCGCGGAGAGCGAGCCGAGCGTGAGCCCGTGGAACCCGTGATCGGCGGAGATGACGCGCGTGCGCTTCGTCGCCGCACGGCCGAGCTTGAGCGCCGCCTCCACCGCCTCGGTGCCGCTGTTCGTGAACAGGCAACGTTCGAGCCGCGGCGGCGTGCGCACGAGCAGCGCCTCGGCGAGCAATCCCGGGAGCGCCGTGACACCCATCGCGAGCATCCCCGGCGTGTCGAGCTCGAGCGCTTCGATCAGCGCGCCGCGGATGCGCGGATTGTTGCGGCCGACGTTGTACATCCCGAAGCCACCGAGCATGTCGAGGTAGCGGTTGCCGTCTGCGTCCCAGAGATACGCGCCCTCCGCGCGCGCCCAGGTGCGATCGAAGCCGATCGTCTTGAGAACGCGCACGAATTGCGGATTGATCGTGTGCGCCCAGCGCTCGAGGTCGTCGCCGTCATGGCCGTCGAGCAACGCCTTGACGTCCAGTCCTGCCATAGGGCGGAATGTACCGCCGGCTAGCGATCGCGGCCGGGCGGACGTTCCTGTTCTGCCGAGCGAAAACCGAGCAGCCCAAGGACGCAGGGAGCGCGAATA
>DATGEH010000124.1:0-11782 GCA_035310325.1 Gaiellaceae bacterium | reverse complement strand
GACGGCGACGAGCGGCTGCGCCTTCTGCAGCACGACGACGGTGATGAAGTCGCCGTGGAAGAGCGCCTGCGTGAAGAGGATCGTCGCGATCGCCGACGCGCCGGCACCGATGGCGATGCCGGCGAGCAGGTAGCGCGGCCCCGCGCGCCAGAGCGCGACGAGTGCGGGGACGAGGAGCGGCAGGGTCAGCGCGACGAGGATCACGTGCTCGCCGAAGACGATCGTCGTCGGCGTCGTCGAATGCGCGAGTGGCTTGCGGATCAGCCCGTCGAGGCCCCACATGGTTGCCGCGATGCTGACGAGGACGACGCCGGGGACCTTGGCGAGCCGGTGACTCACGGTTCAAAGCGTAGAAGATCGGCCACCGTCTCCCGCGCCCGCATCTCCTTCGCCTCCCCGGCGCGGACGAGAACGGCCGCGGGACGGGGGACTCCGTTGTACGTCGAGCTCATCGCGAGCGTGTACGCGCCGGTGGCCGGAACGGCGAGCAGGTCGCCGCGCCGTGGGCGGGGAAGCTCGACCGCGTCGATGAGGACGTCGCCCGACTCGCAGTGCTTGCCCGCGATGCGGAACGTGCCCGCCGCCGGCTCGTCGGCACGGTTCGCGAGGAGTGCTTCGTAGCGTGCGCCGTACAACTGCGGGCGCGGATTGTCGGACATGCCGCCGTCGATGGCGACGTATGCGATACCGCCCGACTCCTTCACGACGCCGACGCGGTAGAGCGTGACGCCCGCGCGGCCGACGAGCGAGCGGCCGGGCTCGAGCATCGCCTGCACGCCCGCCGGCAGCGCGGCGACGAGCGGCGCGACGAACTCCTCGATCGACGGAACGTGTTCCTCGCGCGTGTAACGAATACCGAGGCCGCCGCCGATGTCGAGAGCGGACGGCTCCCAGCCGAGCTCGTCGCGCGCGCGGTCGCAGAACGCGGCCAGCCGCTCGACCGCGAGCAGGCTCTCGTCGATCTGCGCCAGCTGCGAGCCGAGATGGAAGTGCACGCCGACGACGTCGAGGCCGAGGTCGCGTGCCTCCGCGACGACGGCGAGCGCTGCGTCGGGCGCGAGCCCGAACTTCGAGGCGTCGTGCGCGGTCTGGATCGACTCGTGCGTCACCGCCACGACACCCGGCGTCAGGCGCACGAGGACGCGGCGCACCCCCGCAGCAGCCGCACGCGCGGGCTCGTCCGGGGCGTCGAGCACAACGGTGGCGCCCGCTTCCGCCGCGGCGCGCAACTCGTCCTCCGACTTGTTGTTCCCATGGAAGAGCGTGCGGTCGCCCGGGATGCCGGCCGCCTGCGCGAACGCGAGCTCGCCGAGCGTCGAGACGTCGGCGCCGATGCCCTCCTCGCCGAGCAACCGCAGGAGCGCGACGTTCGGGAACGCCTTCGTCCCGTAGACGATGGTCGCGGCGGGCGCCGCCTCTCGGTACGCACGCGCCTGGGCGCGGATCGTCTCCTCGCAGTAGACGACGAGCGGCGTTCCGTACTCGGCCGCCAGGCGCGAGACAGGCACGTCGCCGAGGGAGAGCTCGCGCTCCTCGATGCGCGCAGTCAGTGGGAAGAGCTCGAGCACGGCCACTATCCTGACGGTTACGCGCAAGGCCGCCGCCCTCCTGGCAGCCGTCGCGTTCCTCGCAGGCTGGACGTGGCGGTCTCCGCACGCCGTCGTCCGCGTCCCGATCCTCATGTATCACCTCGTCGGGCAACTCCATCCCGGCAATCACGGCTACACGATTCGGCTGACGATCTCGACCGCCCGTTTTCGGGCGGAGATGGACTGGCTGCACCGCGAGGGCTATCACGCGATCAGCATGCAGCGGCTCTACGACGCGCTCGAGCGCGGCGCGGCGCTGCCGAAGAAGCCGGTGATGATCACCTTCGACGACGGTTACCGAGACGTGCTCTGGAACGCGGCTCCGATCCTCTACCGGATGCATATGCCCGCGACGGCGTTCGTCATCACGGGACGGATCTCGGGACGTGACCCGAGCTTCCTCACCTGGCCGGAGCTCGGGTTGCTCGAGCGTCGCGGCTTCACGATCGGCTCGCACACAGTCCATCACTCCGAGCTGCCGCTGCTCACGGCGGCCCAGGCGCGCTACGAGCTCGTCCGGTCGCGTCTGGCGCTCCAGACCCATCTCCATCGCGAAGTCCGCTGGTTCGCGTACCCGGCCGGCCGCTTCGACCCGGCGGCCGTCCGGCTCGTGCAGCGCGCGGGCTACTACCTCGCGTTCACGACCCGTCCGGGTGACGTTCAGCGAACGCCGCTGCTCCTGCACCGCGACGAGATCCTCGCCACGACGAGTGTGAGTCAGCTTGCGGCCTTGGTAGGATCCGGCTGATGGGCAAGGAGATCCTTAGCTAGGACGGGAAGCGAACGCGGCGCGACCGCGGCACCTTCCCACGGCCTCTGACGAGGCCGTTTTCGTTTATGGACAGATATGAGCCAACAGACATAGAGCCGAAGTGGCAGCGCGTCTGGGCCGACGCGAGGGCGTTCAACGTCCCGAATCCGGAGCCCGGAGCCGCCGGCGAGAAGCGCTGGTACCAGCTCGAGATGCTGCCGTACCCGTCGGCAAAGAGCCTGCACATGGGACACGTCTTCAACTACACGATGGGCGACGTCGTCACCCACTTCCACCGGCGCAACGGCGCGCGGGTGCTGCGGCCGATGGGGTGGGACGCGTTCGGCCTGCCGGCCGAGAATGCCGCGATCCGCGAGGGCGGCCATCCGCGGGAGCTCACCGAGGAGAGCATCGTGCTCATTCGCGAGCAGATGCAGCGGCTCGGCTGGGCGATCGACTGGGAACGCGAGGTCTCGTCGCACGAGCCGAGCTTCTACAAGTGGACGCAGTGGCTCTTCCTGCGCTTCTTCGAGCGCGGCCTCGCCTACCGGCGCGCGGCGCCGGTCAACTGGTGTCCGAACGACCAGACGGTGATCGCGAACGAGTACGTCGTCGACGGGCACTGCGAACGGTGCGGCGCGCTCATCGAGCTCCGCAACATGACGCAGTGGTTCTTCAAGACGACCGCGTACGCGGACGAGCTGCGCGAGTTCGAGCTGCCGCCCGGCGGCGAATGGCCGGAGCGCACGAAGACGATCCAGCGTAACTGGATCGGCCGCAGCGAGGGCGCGGAGATCCTGTTCCGTGTGGAGGAGCTGGACATCGACATCGCCGTCTTCACGACTCGGCCCGACACGCTGTTCGGCGCGACGTTCTTCGTCGTCGCACCCGAGCACGAGTTCGTCGAGGCGCACGCGACGGAGGAGGCGAAGGAGTACGCGAAGCACGCCGGCGCACGGCGCGCCGAGGACCGTGCGGCGGAGACGGTGAAGACGGGCGTGTTCACGGGCCATTACGCGGTGAACCCCGTCAATGGTGAGCGCCTGCCGATCTGGGTCGCCGACTACGTGCTCATGGACTACGGCACGGGCGCGATCATGGCGGTGCCGGCGCACGACGAGCGCGACCACGAGTTCGCGCGGACATTCGACTTGCCGGTGCGCATCGTGATCGACGACGACGGGGTGCTCGTCGACTCGGGCGAGTTCACCGGGACGCCTGCCGAAGACGGGAAGGCGGCGATCGCCGCGTGGCTGCGGAAGCAGGGTCGCGGCGCGCCCGCGGTGTCGTATCGCCTGCGCGACTGGAGCTTCTCGCGGCAGCGCTACTGGGGCAGCCCGATCCCGATCGTCTACTGCGACGACTGCGGTGCGGTTCCCGTTCCGGACGAGGACCTGCCCGTGCTCCTGCCCGATGTCGACGACTATCTCCCGAAGGGGAAGGCGCCGCTCGCTTCGAACGAGGGGTGGCTGCACGTCGACTGCCCGCGCTGCGGCAAGCCGGGCACGCGCGAGGCAGACACGATGGACACGTTCGTCGACTCCTCGTGGTACTTCCTGCGTTACGTCGACCCGAAGAACGACGAGGCGCCGTTCGGCGCCGACGTCGTGAACTACTGGATGCCTGTGTCTCAGTACATCGGCGGCATCGACCACGCGACCGGCCATCTCCTGTACTCGCGCTTCTTCGTGAAGGCGCTGAACGACATGGGGCTGCTCGGCTTCCGCGAGCCGTTCGCCAGGCTGTACCACCAGGGCTGGGTGACGCTCGGCGGCACGAAGATGTCGAAGACGAAGGGCAACCTCGTCGGCCCGGACGACTTCGTCGCGGAGTACGGCGCCGACGCGGTGCGCCTCTACATCATGTTCATGGGGCCGGGCGATCAGGACAAGGAGTGGACCGACTCCGGCGTCGAGGGGATCGTGCGCTTCATCCGGCGGTTGTGGCGCGCCGTCAACGAAGTCGCCGAGCGCCCGGCTGCCGTTGGCGATGCCGGCCCGCTGACGCGCAAGACGCACGAGACGATCGCCCGCGTGAGCGACGACATCGGGCGGCGGTTTCAGTTCCACACGCCGATCTCCGCGCTGATGGAGCTCGTGCACGCGCTCGCCGACGAGCCCGGCGCGCCCGACGCGCGCTTCGCGGCGGAGACGGCGGTGTCGCTCATCCAGCCCTACGCGCCGCACGTCGCGGAGGAGCTGTGGCAGCGGCTCGGCCACGAGCGGTTGTGGGAGCAGCCGTGGCCGGTCGCCGACGAGTCTTTGCTCGAGCGCGAGACGTTCGAGCTCGTCGTGCAGGTGAACGGGAAGGTGCGCGATCGCCTCACGGTTGCGGCGGGCCTGTCGGAGGACGAGCTCGTCGAGCTCGCGAAGTCGTCGGAGCGTGTGCAAGCGCACATCGACGGCGCGCAGATCCGGAAGACGTTCGTCGTTCCCGACAAGCTCGTGAATATCGTCGTCGGCTAGAACCTTCGACGATCTCGTAGCGCTTTACCCGCGACGATCGCCGGATGCGGAGGCTGCTCGCCGGTGTCGCGGTCGCGGTGCTCGCCGTCGTGCTCGGCGTGCGGCACTTCGCAGGCGGTGCGCAGACGCAGGCGTCGTCGTTCGCTCCCATCCGGGCGGCGGCGCCTGCTCGGGCCGCGGAGAGGCGCATCGTCGTCGACGTCGCCGGCGCGGTGAGACGGCCGGGGCTCTACCGGCTCGCGCCGGGAACACGGATCGCCGACGCGGTCGCGATGGCGGGCGGTGCGACACGCAGGGCCGACGTCACGCTCGTCAACCTCGCCGCGCCGCTCGCCGACGGCGAGCAGGTGCTCGTTCCCGTGCACGGCGGCGCCGCAGCGGCAGCGGGCTCGGCGACGGCGCCGCTCGACCTGAACAGCGCCACCGCGGAGCAGCTCGACGCGCTCCCCGGCATCGGGCCGGCGACGGCGGCGAAGATCGTCGCGTTCCGTCAGGCACACGGCCCGTTCCACTCGGTGGCCGAGCTCGACGCGGTGCCGGGCATCGGCGCCTCGAGGATCGCCCAGCTGCAGGGCCTCGTCATCCCCTGATCCGCCGCCCGCACGCGCTCGCGGCCGCGCTCTGCCTCGGGCTCGCCGCGGCGAACGTCGCGCGCTTCTCGCCGTGGCCGGCGGCGGTCGCGCTCGTCTGCGCGCGAACGCCGTGCATGCTCGCGGCCGCGGGCTGGTGGTGGGGGAGCGAGCGGCTGCACGCACTCGGCCGCAGCACGCTCCATGCGCGCGTGGGAACGGCGGCGCGGGCGCTCGTCGAGGTCGAGGAGCCGCCGCGCGTCGGCCGCTTCGACGTGCGCGCGCGCCGTCGTGCTGCGCTGGGACGCGCTGCACGTGCACGAGCGCGTGCTGCTCGAGCTCCGTCCAGGACGCGCGCCGCCGCAGGGCGCACGGCTCAGGGTGCTCGGCGTGCTCCACGACGCGCCCGACGTGTGGCTGCGCCGCCAGGGGATTCATGTCGTGCTGCGCGCCGACACGTGGCGCGTCGTCGGGCGGCGCGGTGCGCTCGCCGACGTGCTCCACGCGTGGCTCGAGCGCGACGCCGCGCGCGGGCTCGCGGGCGAGCGCCGCGCCGTGCTCGAGGCGATCGTCCTCGGCCAGACGCAGGGCATCGGCGACCCGCTGCTCGCACGCTTTCGCGCGTCCGGCCTCTACCACGTGCTCGCCGTCGACGGCCTCAAGGTTGCGGCCGTCGCCGGCGGGGCGGCGTGGCTCGTGCTCTGGCTCGGCTTCGGCCGCATCGCCGCCGAGCTCGTCGCGCTCGTGGCGCTCTTCGGATACGTGCTCGCGGTCGGCGAGCGTCCGTCCGTCATTCGCGCAGCGGTGGCCGGCGGGCTCGGCTCGCTCGCGTGGATCACCGCGCGCGAGCGCGACCGCTGGCACGCGCTGCTCGTCGGCGCGTTCGTCCTGCTCGCGTGGAATCCGGCCTTCGTCTTCGATGCCGGATTCCAGCTCTCGTTCGCGGCCGTCGCTTCGATCTTCGTCGTCTCGCCGCGCGTCGTCAGGGCGCTCGAGGGGTACCCGGTGCCGCGCCGGCTCGCCCAGCTCATCGGCGTGTCGACGGCGTGCGGCCTTGCGACCGCGCCCATCACGTGGCTGCAGTTCCGGCAGGTGTCGCTCGTGACCGTGCCGGCGAACGTCGTCGGCGTGCCGGTCGTCGCGCACATGCTCACGCTCGCGCTGCTCACCGCGCTCGTCGCACCTGTTGCGCCCGGCATTGCCTCGCTGCTCGCGCAGGTGAACGGCGCCGGCGCGGCCTTCGTCGCGGGGTCCGCACGCTTCTTCGGCGGCCTGCCCGGCGCGCAGGCACGCTCGCCCGCGGCGGTCGCCGGCGCGCTCGCGGTCGTCCTCCTCGGAGCCGCCTATGCTTGCCTTCGTGGCCACCGAGCTGAAGCCGGTCTATCTCCTCACCGGCACCGACCGTCCGAAGATCTCGCGCGCGCTGCACCGCCTGCGCGAACGGATCGGGGCTGACGCGACCGAGCAGTTGAGTGCGCTGACGGCATCGGGCGAGGAGGCGATCGCCGCGTGCAACGCGATGGGCCTGTTCGGCGGCGGCGAAGGACGGCTCGTGATCGTCGACGACGTCGAGAAGTGGAAGGTCGCCGACGTGAAGGACGTCGTCGCGTATCTGTCGGCGCCGGCGCCGTCGACCGTGCTCGCGCTCGTCGCGGAGGAGCTGAAGACCGACAGCGCGCTCGCCAAGGCGGTTGCGAAGGCGGGACAGATCCTCGCGTACGACGTGCCGAAGCGGCGTCTCCCGGAGTGGGTCGCCGAACAGCTCGAGCGAATGGGCGCGAAGGCCGACCGCGACGCCTGCCGTGCGCTCGTCGACCTCGTGGGCGACGACGCGGACGAGCTGCAGACGGAGATCGACAAGCTCGCGACCTGGGCGGCCGGGGACACGATCACGTTGCGCGACGTCGAGCACCTCACGGCCGGCCGCGCCGAGACGTCGATCTTCTCGCTCACCGACGCATGGGGCAGCCGCGACGTCGCAGCCGTGCTCGAGGCAACCGAGTCGCTACTCGAGCGTTCGCATCGCCCTCGGTCGGGCGAGCTCATGCGCATCATCGGATCGCTCGTCAATCATGTCGGCCGCGTGCGCCGCTGCCAGCGTCTCGCCGAGCAAGGCGTGCGCTCGCGCGACGCGGCTACGCAGCTGAAGATGCATCCCTACGTCGCCGAGAAGGCGTTCGCGCAGGCAGCGAACTTCTCCGCCGAGGAGCTCGGCTTCGCGATCGTGCGGCTTGCCGAGCTCGACGCCGCGGCGAAGGGCGGCTCGCGGTTGCCGGCCGATCTCGAGCTCGAGCGCGCACTGATCGAGATCACGCGCGCGGCGTAAACCGACTGATTCGTCAGTCAGTTCTTCCTCGAGTTTGCGGGTGTGAAGTGGTGAGCACGCGGGAATAGAGCGCCGTCCCGTTCCCGCTTCACACATCGCCCAGGAGGATCGACATGAAGGCAAGGGTTTCGCGCGGCGCGCTCGTCGGCGCCGTTCTCGTCGCGCTCATCGCGCTCGTCGTCGGCGGAGGCGCAAACGCTGCGACGCCGTCGGCAGGTGCGATCGGGCCCGCGAGCGGCTCGAGCACCGCGTGGGACTTCGCGCCCGTCGGTCCGGGTGTGTCGTCCGGGGGCACGATCGAGTCCGTCTGCGCACCGGTCTACTGCGACAGCTATCAGCTCACCGTCTCTCTGCCGCAGCCGGACGATCAGTTCTACCTGACGCACAAGGCGACGCTGCACATCGACTACACCTGGAACAGCACCGGGCCCGACGACATGGACGTCTTCGCGTTCGCACCGGATGGAACCGAGAGCGGGCCGGGCAATCCGGACGCTCTCAGCACCGGGCCGGGCCAGGAAGTGCTCGACATCGCGAACCCCGGATCGGGCGTTTGGACGATCGAGTCGTTTGTCGGGACGAGCGACGAGCCGACGATCGCGCACGCGACCGCCACGCTCACGTACCAGGACATCCCTGCACCGCCGAACCCGACCTTGAGCGGGAGCGCACCGCGCTTCTCCGACGCCTCACCGCCGCACGGCTATCAGAGCACCGACGTGCTCAAGCGCCAGAACGCGGGCGAGCCGTCGCTCGGCGTCGACTGGAAGACGGGCAACGCGATGTACATGGCGGGGACGCAGATCTCGAAGATCTCGTTTGACGACTCGGTGTCTCCGCCGAAGGCGACCTGGACGGACGTGACGCCGCCCCAGCAGAGCGTCGTGAACGAGGACGCGATCCTCTTCACCGACCCGATCCTCGGGAGGACGTTCACCGAGGGCCTGCTCGTCGCAGGCTCGAACGGCGGCACGACGACGGACGACGGCGCGACGTGGTCGCCGACGACGTTCCCCGAGCCGCACGGGCCCGACCACGAGACCGTCGGCGCCGGTCCGTATCACACACCCGCTCCGCTCACCGCAGGAAGCAGCGGGTATCCGAACGCCGTCTACTACTGCTCGCAGGACATCCTCGTCGCCGCGGGCGCGTTCTGCGGCCGCAGCGACGACGCGGGTCTGACGTACAACCCGAGCTCGAACCTCTTCGGGATCACGTCGCCGTGCGCGTCGATTCACGGCCACGTGAAGGTGAGCCCTGACGGCACGGTGTACGTGCCGCAGAACCGGTGCACGCGCTCGGACGGCGTCGTCGGCCAAGGCATGGCGGTGAGCTCAGACAACGGTGGAACCTGGTCGTACTCGGTCGTGCCCGACAGCACGGCGAAGCCGAGCGGAGCCGGCAGCGATCCGTCGGTCGGTATCGGGGCCGGCAACACCGTGTACTACGGCTACGAGGCGGGCGACGGCCATCCGCGCATCGCGGTCAGCCACGATCACGGCCAGACGTGGTCGGCGTCGGTCGACGTCGGCACCTCGTACGGCATCCAGAACACGAAGTTCCCCGAGGTGGTCGCCGGTGACGACAACCGCGCGGCGTTTGCGTTCCTCGGCACGACGGCCGCCGGCAACGATCAGGCTGCCGCATTCCCGGGCGTCTGGTACCTCTACGTCGCGTACACGTACGACGGCGGGCAGACGTGGACGACCGTGAATGCGACGCCGGGCGACCCGGTGCAGCGCGGCTGCATCTGGAACGGCGGCGGCTCGAATGCGTGCCGCAACCTGCTCGACTTCAACGACGCATCCGTCGACAAGCAGGGCCGGGTCCTCGTCGCGTACACCGACGGGTGCGCGAACTTCGACTTCACCTACCAGTCGCTCACCGGCGCGGTGCACGGGCCGTCGCAGTGCGACACGAACCCGAACTCGTACGCCAACACGGACAAGGCCAACTTCGATGCGCTCGTTCGGCAGAGCTGCGGCGAGGGCTTGTTCAAGGCCTATGACCCCGGATTCACCGCCGGTTGCCCGGCGCCGCGGGTCGTCTCCGTGCATCCGGTCGACGGAGCGACCGGCGTTCCGGTCTCCACGATGGTGACCGCCACGTTCGACGAGCCGCTGGCGTCGGCCACGCTGACCCTGGCCGACAGCGGCGGGCATGCGATCAACGGTCGTGCCGCGTGCAACTCGCCGTGCACGACGGTGACGTTCACGCCGTCGGCGCGGCTGAAGCACGGCACGACGTACACGGCGCAGACGACCGGGACGAACTCGTCGGGGACGGGCTCCCTGACCTGGAGCTTCACGACGAAGAAGTAGGCGCTACGCGGGCCGCGCGCGCGTCGAAGGCAGCTACTTGCCGGAGGCGATGCGCGCGGCCTGCGCCTTGCGGCGGGCGGCGGTGTTCTTGTGCAGCATCCCGCGGGTCGCGGCCTTGTCGAGCCAGCTCGTCAGCGCGCGATGCGCCTCGGCGACCGCGTCCTTGTCGCCCTTGGCGGCGGTCTCGCGGAGGCCGCGCATGAGCGTCTTCGCGGTCGAGCGCCAGTGCAGGTTCTCGACCCGCTGGCGGGCGGACTGGCGGACGCGCTTCTTCTGTTGCTTGATGTTGGGCATCGGAGCCGGCGGATGGTAGCAGCCTCCCTCCTTATGCTCAGCGTGTGAGCGACGTAGAGCGGGAGCGCGAGCTGCGGCGTCTCGAGCGCGATCGCCGGAGGCGCGAGCAGGGGAAGGCGTCGTACTTCGAGGAGCCGGCCGCGGCGATCGACAGGATGCCCGTCGTCACCGATCTCGCCGAGCAGACGACGACGGTCATTCGTGCGGAGGATCTGCGTGCGCCCGAAGTGGTCGAGCCGCGTCCGCGCCTGAGCGTGTCGGCGGCGATCTTCGCCGCGGCGACCGGAGCCTCGCGCGTGCTCGGGCTCGTGCGCGAGGTCATCACCGCGTACTACTTCGGCGCCGCCGGGAAGATCAACGCCTTCACGGTGGCGTTCCAGCTGCCGAATCTCGTCCGCGCCCTCGTCGCGGACGCCGCGCTCTCCTCGGCGTTCGTCCCGGTGTTCAGCGACCTGCTCGAGAAGGGCGAGCGCAAGCGCGCCTGGCGCGTCGCGTCGAGCCTCTTCTGGCTGATGCTGCTCGGCCTCAGCGCACTGACCGCGATCTTCATCCTCCTCGCGCCGTGGGTCATCGACCTCTTCGGCAACCCGGGCCACGACAAGGTGCTCGCCGTCGGGCTTTCGCGTGTGCTCTTCCCGATCGTGACGCTGCTCGGCGTGTCGGGGATCGTCGTCGGGATCCTCAACAGCTACGAGCACTTCACCGTGCCCGCGATCTCGCCGGTGTTCTGGAACATCGCGATCATCGTCGGGCTCGTGATCGGCGTCCCGCAGACGCACGGGATGAACACGAAGCTCTACGTGTATGCGTTCTCGATCCTGATCGCGACGTTCATCCAGGTCTTCCTGCCGATGCCATGGCTGCGCGGACGCGACGGGCGGCTGCAGCTCGTGCTCGACTGGCGCGATCCGGCGGTCAAGCGCGTGTTCGTCCTGATGATCCCGGTCACGCTCGGGCTCGGCCTCATCAACGTCAACGCGGTGATCGACACGTTCTTCGCGTCGCGTCTCATCGATGCGAGCTATGCGCCGACCGCGATCCAGAAGGCGTTCCTCGTCTACATGCTCCCGCAGGGGATGTTCTCGGTCGCGATCGCCACGGTCCTCTTCCCGTCGCTGTCGCGGTTCGCGACGCGGGGCGACATGGACGGCTTCCGCGCAACGGTGAGCACCGGCCTGCGCCAGATCGCATTTCTCCTCGTCCCGGCGGCCGTCGTGAGCGCCGTCCTCGCGGAGCCGATCGTGCGCATCCTCTTCCAGCGCGGCCACTTCACGCCGTCGCAGACGCCCGGCGTTGCGCATTCGCTCGCGGCCTTCAGCGCCGGCCTCGTCTTCAACGGCGCAATGCTCATGCTCAACCGTGCGTTCTTCAGCCTGCAGTCGAACTGGTTGCCGACCGTCATCGCGCTCGGCAACCTGTTCCTGAACGCGATCCTCGACTTCGCGTTCTACCGCTTCGGCGTCTGGG
>DATGEH010000123.1:0-2903 GCA_035310325.1 Gaiellaceae bacterium | reverse complement strand
CGGCGGCTGCTGCGGCACGACGCCGGTGCAGATCGGCGCGATCCGCGAGGCGTTGCAGGAGCAGCGGCGCGCGTCGTCGCAACCGATCTTCAGCCGCGCGCGCGAGCCGCGCGAGCCCAGCCGCGCATTCCCCGACGACACGCGCTTCGCGTCCGCACTCCGTGAGGGTCGCTTCGTGGCGACGATCGAGCTCAACCCGCCGAAGGGCGGAAGCGACGCGGGGCTCATCGAGCTCTGCCGCGCACTCGAGGCGTCGGGCAAGGTCGAGTTCCTCGACGTCACCGACAACTACACGGCCCGCGCGCGGATGAATTCGATGATGGCGTCGGCGGCAATCGAGCGCGAGACGAGCATCGAGACGATCCCGCACCTCACGCCGCGCGACTCGACGGTGATGGGCCTCGAGTCGATCCTGCTCGGCGCGCACGCGGCCGGCCTGCGCAACGTGCTCGCGATCACCGGCGACACGCCCGACGTCGGCGACTACCCCGGCTCGCAGGGCGTGTACGAGGTCGACGCGATCGGACTGTGCAAGATCCTGCAGAAGCTCAACTCGGGCGAGTCGTACGCCGGCAAGGCGCTCGACGCGGCGACGTCCTTCTTCTACGGCGTCGCCGTCAACCCGACCGCGGACGACGTGGACCTCGAGCTGCGCCGGTTCGAGCAGAAGGTCGAGGCCGGCGCGCAGTTCGCGATCACGCAGTTCCAGTTCGACTTCGAGCACTTCGACCGCTTCGAGCAACGGCTCGGCGGCTGGCCGATCCCGATCTTGCTCGGCGTCTTCTACGTCACGAGCTATCCGCTCGCGTTACGCCTGCACAACGAGCTCCCGGGCGCGCACGTGCCCGAGGGGGTGCGTGAGCGCTTCCGCCAAGCCGGCACCGACGCAATCGCGGTCGGTCTCGAGGTCGCGCGCGAGGTCGTCGCGGAGGCGCAGGGCCGCGTCGCCGGCGTCGAGGTGATCGCGCCGTTCAAGGCGCCGCTCGCGGCGCTGGACGTTCTGCCTCAGCCGGCGGCGCAGTCGCCGGTCGAGACCGGCTTGCGCGACACGGAGTCGAGCGCGCGCACCACCGGCGCGCCCGGCACGCCGTAGCCGCCCTTCGAACCGATCCGTGCGGCGAAGATGGTCGCCTCGACGTTGCCGTTCGCGTCGATCGCAGGGGCGCCGGAATCCCCGTGCTCGATCGCGCCGGCGACCGCAGTGATGATGCGTTCGACCGGACCGTGGCCGTACGCGTCCTGCGTTAGTGCCGCGGTCGTCAAGCCGATGCGTCCCGGCGTCGACGTCAACGGCCCGTTCTTTGGATAGCCGACGATCGCGACCGATGTACCCGGCTGCGGATTGACGGCGTGCAGCGCCACCGGTGCGGAGATGTCGCGGACGCGCAGAATGGCGACGTCGTTGTGCGGGTCGTAGGCGACGACGTCTGCGCGATGGAAACCGGACACGTTCGGGATCACGATCGCCGTGTCGCTCTCTCCGGCGACGACGTGCGCAGCGGTGACGACGAGCTCGTGGGTCGCGAACCAGCCCGATCCTTCGACGCCGATCCCGCACGCGGTGCCGAGCACGCGCACGACTGCGGCGGCGGCGCGGCGCACATTCGCGTTCCCGGAGATCTCCGGGCTGACCGGCTCACCCGGCACGGCGGGGCCGGCGATCGACGGGAACGGGTCGATGCGCGCGAGCAGGTGCAGCAGCCGGCGCGGCGGCACTGCCTCGTCGAGCCGGCGCACGATCGCGGAATGCTGAACGTCGCCGCGCAGCGAGGTCTGACCGGGCATGAGCAGCGCGGTCGCGCCGAGCACCCAGACGAGCGCGAGACCCGTCGCCGCGCCGAGTACGAGGCCGCCGGCGGAGTCGAAGATGCGGAACGGCGTCAGCCGCAGCCCGCCGCGAATGAAGGAGCCGGCGATGCCTGCCGCAGTGGAGAGCAGCATCGCACCGGCGACGGCGCCGATGAGGCCTGCGAAGGGTGTCCACAGCGAGTGCGCGCCGCCGCTCAGCAGGTGCGGTGCAATGCGCGAGCCCGCGTAGGCGCCGCCTGCGAGCCCGGCGAGCGAGAACGCGCTGAGGATGAGCCCGCGGCGCATGCCGCCGAACGCCGAAACGCCGATGACGACGAGCGCAATCCAGTCGATGGCGTTCAGCGACACCCCGGCTACACTAGGCCGTCCGCGGGGGCGTAGTTCAGTTGGTTAGAACGCCGGCCTGTCACGCCGGAGGTCGCGGGTTCGAGTCCCGTCGCTCCCGCCTTTGACACCCCGCCTCGATGGCGGGGTGTTCAGTCTCTGCATCGTCTTGAAGTAGCGCACGAACGGCTGTCGCGGCCGGACCGCGACGATGTTGCCCTCGTCCTGCCAGACGCGGTCGAGCAGGGTGGAGATGAGCTTGCGCCGTTCGAGCGGCGAGGGTTCCTCGTCCCAGAAGTGAGCGAAGTCCCCGAGAAGCGCTTCGGCTTGGGCGAGCGCCGGGTCGATCGGCGGCGCGTGGCGTGAGAGCTCTTCCTCGATTGCTTGCCGCTTCATGACGTACTGGTTCTTGGTCAGGTCGCCGAGGACGTAGAGGTCGCGGAGCCGGTCGAGCTGGCCGTGCAGCTCGCAGCGGCGGGCGGGGTCGTCGCCGCCGAGGCGCTTGGCTTCGGCGCGGATGACGTCGAGGACGTGCGTGCGCACCTGCTCGTCGGGCTGGAAGTCGTGCAGCCACTCGACGAGCTGCGCTTCGAGCGGCTCGGCCTGAGTGATCGGCTGGCCGCAGCCTTTGGAGTAGCGGCGGGTCGAGCAGAGGTAGCGGCGGATGCCGGCGCGCGAGCCGCGCGTGCCGTGCATGCGGGCGCCGCAGCGTTCGCAGTAGAGGAGTTTGCGGAGCAGGTAGTCCTCGGACGGCTTGCCCGGCTTGAGCA